>NZ_JAVBIG010000009.1:0-104536 GCF_032821655.1 Corynebacterium sp. CTNIH16
GACCTTCCTCGGGAGGACAAGCCGGCCGCTCCTTCGCCGTCGGCCGAGCAGCCTGTCTCTTCGGACAAGGCGCCTGCTCCTGCGCCTAAACCTGATGCGCATCCTAGCCCGGTTTCTGCTCCCCAGCAGCGTCCCGCACCAGCGCCTGCACTGGCTCCCCGCCCGCAACCTGCGGCGCCGGCCCCACGCCCACCTGCGCGGGATAAAAGCGGCTTTCCGAACCTGAATATCCCGCCGCACGAGGTCCGCGGGCGCATCGAAGACGCGGTGCCTGATGTGCCGGCCGTGCCGGCCGTGCCCGCCGTGCCTGCGCCCGCCCCGCCGGAGTTGCCGCTGCCGCCCGCGCCGCCCATTCCGGGCCTCTAGCTCACCGCTTTCAGCCCCACGATGCCGCCGATGATCATAGCGAGGAATAACTCCTTCCACACCGTGGCGGCCTCGTGTCCAGCGGCGAAGGAGTAAATAACCGCCACCGACGCGCCAACACCCGCCCACACCGCATAGGCCGTGCCCACCGGGATGCTGCGCATCGCCCAGGCCAGCCCGCCCATGGAAATCGCGCAAGCCACGAGGAAAATGAGCGAGGGCCACAGGCGAGTAAAACCTGCGGACTTATCCAGCGCCGCCGCCCACACGGCCTCGAATGCGCCGGAGAAAATCAAGATGAACCACGCCATAGCTGCTTCCTGGCCGTCTTTTCGCGTCGCCGGGTACGGCTCCCTCGTCCGGGGCCCGCACGAAAGGCAGCGAGCCTGCACCCAATGATGGCACACTGGGAAAGCATGAGGATTGCATTTCTTGGAACTGGCCGCATGGGAACCGAACTAGCCCGCCGCCTGCTCAATGAGCAAGACGGCATCGAATTGACCGTATGGAACCGCACCGCCGAGCGCGCCCAACCGCTCGTGGAAGAAGGCGCCGAGCTCGCCACCTCGCCCACCGAGGCCGTAGCGAACGCCGAGGTCATTATTACCTCTCTCTTCGGGCCTGACGATGTCCGCGAGGTCGTCGTCGAGCCGCAGCTCATCCCCGCGGGCGTGACTTGGATCGACACCACCACCGTCTCGCCCAATGATGCCCGCGAGTTCGCCGCCGCCGTGGAAACCTACGTCCACGCCCCAGTCGTCGGCACGCTCGGCCCGGCCCGCGAGGGCAAGCTCGGCGTCTATGTGGGCACGCCTGACGACGCCCGCCGCGAGCAAGCCATGTCCCTCGCCGAGTCCTGGGCGGGCGAAGACAAGCTCATCGGAGTGGAGGCGGCGGCCACGGCGGCCATCGGAAAGCTGCTGGCAAACCTCGCGCTCGCCGTCACCGCCGAGGGCCTGCTCGAAGCCCTGCAGCTCGGCGAGTCCGAGGGCCTAGACTCCGAGGTGGTGCTGCAGATGCTCGATATCACCGGCCTGTCATTCATCGCCAATATGAAGGCGCCGTTTATCACCGGCGAGCGCAATACCGACCCGGGCGATTTCACCGTCGACGCCCTAGCCAAGGACGCCAAGCTCATGGAGATGACCTCCACCAAGCCGCTGCCCGCCCTGACCGCCGCCATCGGCCGCTTCGAGGAAATGCAGGCCATGGGCCACGGGGACCAGGACTTCTCCTCCATCTTCGTCTTCCGCAATAAGGGCTAGTTATCCACAGGCCCGCCGGGCGTGCGGGCGGAAATTCGCCCTTTGGGCCCTAGTTATCCACAGGTTCGCGCGCTCGCCCTCGCGCGGGTTGCGCGCCGTGGCTTAGGCTGCGGGGCATGACAGCCCTTCAGACTTATCTTGCGGCCCTAGCGCCTGGCATCGACATCGTTGCCGGGTGCGCCGGCATGTCTGAAGACCAGCTGCGCGCCGCAGGGGCGCCCAATAAGACGGCCCGCACTTTGCTCACGCTTGCCGACGCCCTCTTTGCCCCCACCTCCTTCACCCGCCAGCAACGCCAGGCGGTTACCGCCGCGCGCGACCGCGCCCACCCGCTGCCCACTCTGGAGGTTATCGAGCGCTACGCCTCCCGCGCTAAGACCAAGCGCGATGCCTGGCGCCTGCGCGTGGAGCTGTGTCGCACTGCCGCCGATACCGATGAGATGGAAAAGCTGGCGCGCAAGAAGCTGCGCGAGCTCAATCCCCCAGCCCCGCCGCTCCCCGGCGTGCGCATCCGCCGCCGCAAGGACGCGCCGTGGACCCTCGCGATTACCGGGCCCTCTTCGCTCATCGCGGATTTGGAATCCAGCCTGGATGAGGATGCTCCGCTCGATTCCGTTGCGGAGCTCTTCTCCCCTTCCGGCGCCGCCCCAGCCACCCGTCCGACCATTACGACGAATGCAATTATCACGCTCGACGAACTCGACCGCATCATCGATGGCGACGGCGAGGAAATCACCATCCAGCTCACCAACGGTGCCCGCCTCACCGGCGCGGAACTCGTTTCGCGCACGCTGGCAGAGCGCGGGCTTATCACCCTCGTTCACCCCTTCGAGGGCGCGGTCAATCTCTACCGCACGGAACGCATGGCCAGTGAAAAGCAACGGCTCATGGCTGCTGCCGAAAATCCGGTATGCCCGTGGGTCGAATGCAACTATCCGGCGGATAAATGCCAGGTACACCACTTGCAGGCGTGGCGACACGGCGGCGATACCAATATGGCAAACCTCGCGACCTGTTGCCCGTACCACAACGGCGTCAACGACGATGACCCGAATGCCCCACCGGTGCGCGGGCGCCTCGTTCGACGCCGAGGCCGCGTGGTGTGGCAGCCGCCCTGGGCTCACACCGCGCCATCATCGCCCCAGTAGCCCCGCAACCGCCAGGCAGCAGGATGCCCTGCTGCCGCATTGGCATGCCCGCAGCTAGCGAGCCCCGCCGCTAGCGAGCGATGCGGGCCGCAGCAGCGCGGGCGTCCGCGATAACGTTTGGCACCCCAACCCCGCCGGCCCAAGCGCCGGCGGCATCGATGCCCGGCGTCGCCGCGAGGGCACCGCGCGCACCGGCCACGGTTTCCAGGTGGCCGGCATCAAAGCGCGGCAGGCCGCCGAACCAGCGCTGGGTGAAAATCTCGGCAACGCCCGCGGCGCGGCCGTCGAAGCCGGTAAGCCGCTGAAGGTCGTCGAGGGCGTAGTCGACGAGGTCATCTTCCTCGGCGCGGACGATGGCGTCGTCGCCAAAGCGGCCGAAGGAGGCGCGCACGAGAGCCCCGCCGCGCTCTGCCAAGTGCGGCCACTTGCGCGAGGACAGCGTGAATGCCTTGGCGTGAACGTCGTCTTGGTCGGTGGCCACGAGGATGCCAGAGTTCTGCGGCAATGCCTTGCCGGCCGGGTCCGTGTCAGACTCAAATTTCAGGCCCACGACTGCCGACGCCGCTAGCTTCACGCTCTTCAACCGCTCCGCCGCCCGCGGGGACACCTTGGGCAGCAGGCGCGCTGCGGTCGGGGCCGGGGTGGCCACCAGCACGCGGTCAAAGGGGACGGTATCGCCGGGTGCGCCGGCCAAGCGGAATTTCTCGCCCTCGCGAGTGATGCCCGAGATGAAGGTATCGAGGTAGATCTTGGCACGCGATTTATCGGCCAGTGCCTCGTAGAGTTCTGCGTAGCCGCCGCGGAAGGTCTGAAAGACGGGTCCGCCGCTGCTCGGCTTGGCCACGCTGGCCTCTTCCAACGAGCGAACCGCGGCCGAGAGTGTGACTGGGCCGCGCTCGGAGAGCGCGTCGAGGGTCTCGGCCAGCGCTGGGATGGTCGCGCGCATACCCAGGTCATCGGCCGAGCAGGAGTAGACGCCGCCGAGGAGGGCGGAGATGACGTGGTCTACGAGGTCGTCGCCAAACTGCTGGCGCACCAGGCGGCCCACGGAGACGTCGCTCCCAGCCGTCCACTCGAAAGGCTCCTCGTTATCGATGCGACGCGCAGTCTCGACCGAGACCAAGTGTGCGACCGGCTCCGAATGCGAAGGAATGCCCATCATCCCGCCGCGCGGCAGCGGCTTAAGCTCGCCGGAGTACACCAGCGAGTGCAGACCGGAGGGCTCAACCAGGCTGTCGCCCAGGCCGAGGGATTCGATGAACTCCACGGCGTCGTGGCGGCGGGCGAGGAAGGCCTCGGCGCCCATGTCGGTGGGGCCGTCATTAAACGGCACGGAGTACAGCTTGCCGCCGATACGGCCGGCGGCCTCGAAAACCTCAACGTCGTGGTCGCGCAGCTCGTAAGCGGCCGTCAAGCCCGCCAGGCCAGCACCAATAATCGCAATACGCATTTAGCCCTCCTCGTGGATGATGGATACGGCGCGGGTGATGGCCTCCGCGTCGGTAGTTGGCAAGACCCCGTGGCCGAGGTTCCAGATATGGCCGTCAATATCGCCGCGCTCGCGGGCTCGGTCGACCTCGCCGCGGATGGTGCGCACGGCCTGGCGCACGGCGGCATCGCCGGCAAAAAGCATGGCCGGGTCGAGGTTACCCTGCAGCACGCGGGCGCTTACGCGCTCGGCCGCGGCGTCCATGGGCACGCGATAATCGACGCCCATAACTTCCGACCCCGCCTCCGACATGGCCGGCAGCAGCTCGCCGGTGCCGACGCCGAAGTGAATGCGTGGAATCTCCACGCCGGCCAGGATTTCCCGGGAGTACGGAAGCACAAACTCGCGGTAGTCGCGCTCGTTGAGGTAGCCGGCCCAGGAATCGAAAAGCTGCATGGCATCAATGCCGGCATCGACCTGCACCTGCAGGAAGCGGGTGATGGTCGGCACTAGGCGGCGCATGAGCATGTGCCAGGTCTCCGGATCTGCGTGCATGAGGGCCTTGGTACGCTCGTGGTTCTTGGATGGCCCGCCCTCAATGAGGTAGCTGGCCAACGTGAACGGCGCGCCAACAAAGCCAATGAGCGCTTGGGTTTCGGTGAGCTCGGCCAGGATGCGGGCGATACCTTCGGTAACTTCGGGGACGTCAGTCTCCAGCAGCGGCAGCTTGCCGACGTCCTCCCTACTCCTCACCGCCTTTTCCATCACCGGCCCACGCCCCGGCACGATATCGACCTTGACGCCGGCGGCCTTGAGCGGGACGACGATATCGGAGAATAAAATGGCGGCGTCGACGTCGTGGCGGCGCACCGGCTGCAGTGTAATCTCGGCCAGCAGCTCCGGCATGAAGCAAGAATCGAGCATGCTAATCCCCTCGCGGGCGGCGCGGTACTCCGGCAGCGAGCGGCCGGCCTGGCGCATGAACCAGACTGGGGGGCGGGAGGGGGTGCGGCCGAGGGCGGCGTCGATAAGCGGGGCACGATTGAGTCGAGACATGCCCCAATTATGAATCAAAAGTTGGAGTGAGGGCTAATTAGCCACGCAAGCTGCGGTCCTTGATGAAGCGGTTGGACTGCGGCTGGAAAAGCAGCGCGAGGGCGACGAGCAAGGTGATGGGGATAATCAGCAGCCCGAGCCCGCCGATCCCGAGTGCGAGGGCGGCGATATTGGTAAAAAGCGCGAACGCGATGACCACGGTAATGATGCGGCGCGCCCACTTGGACCCGCCGGCCAGCTGCGCCGCGAAGAGCGCAAGCAGGATGGCGCCGACGGCATTGGTCACCGCGACGAACAGGCGATTCGAGTGGAGATACTCCGCTACTTGCGCATTCTGCGGCTCTGCCTGTGGCCCGCCCGAGCCGAAGATGCCCACCATGCCGCTCACCAGCATGATCACGGCGCTGACGACGAGCAGCCAATATGCCCAACGCAGGGGCCGCGGCCACACGTCGAGGCTCTCCTTGGCCAAGGTGTTTGGGGCCGCCCGGTTATAGTCCCGGGGCCCGGGCCGATCGGTATTGCTCATCGCTCATCCTCCCGGTCGGTCCGGTCAGCGCGGTCGGTGCGGTTGGTGTGGTCGGCGCGATCGCGCTTGCTGCACTGGTCGCCCTTGGAACGCTTGCGCTCTTCTTCGGCGCGCTTCTTCTCGCGCTGCGCTTGCTCGAGTTCCTTTTCCAGCTCGCGCATCTGCTCGAGCTCGCCGGTGTAATCCAAGGTATCGGCCCGCACGGAGAAAATCAGGCCGAGCACCGCCGCGACGCCGACGAGAATTTGCACCATGCCATCGGCGGCAAAGAGCCAATCGGGCACATCCGCGCCGGCTGGGGTGACCATAAAGGTCAGCAGGATGCGGAATCCGAAGTAGATCGAAAAAGCGAACCACACGCGGCGCGAGGTGCCGGCCCGCTTGCTGCGGTTAGCAAGGGACCGCAACAGGAAGGCCAACAGCACGATAATCGCCAAGGAAATGGCAGCCGAAAGAGCGACGGAGCCGTAGGCGGCGGTGCGGAGGAAGGCGTCGGAAAGCTGGGCTTCATCCACGCCGGCCGGTGCGGATTTGGCCATCTCCTTGGCCTGCGACATGAGTACGTCGTGGTTGAGCAGCGTGAGCACCACGTTGAGCACCTGGTGCACGGCCTCGCCGCATAGCGCGCCCAGCCACAGCCACAGCATGTACGTCACGGACTCCGGCCGCTGCTGCTGCCGCGGCGGGCGTTGCGTGCGAGGGGCAGGGGCGGGCGACGGGGGCGTAGCAGTCACAGGGGTCCTTTACTTGAGAAGGCGGGCGGCTTCGGTAGCGAAGTAGGTCAGAATCTGGCCGGCGCCGGCGCGCTTGAATGCGGTCAGCGACTCGAGCATGATGGCCTCGCCGTCGATCCACCCGTTGGCGGCCGCGGCCTTGACCATCGCGTACTCACCGGAGACCTGGTAGACCGCGACCGGCACGGGAGAAGTCTCCGCCACGGCCGAGAGCACGTCCAAGTAGGGCAGACCGGGCTTGACCATGACGAAGTCCGCGCCCTCTTCGATGTCGAGCTCGGCTTCGAGCAGGGATTCGCGGAAGTTGCGCGGGTCCTGCTGATAGGTGCGGCGGTCGCCCTCGAGGGAGGAACCCACCGCGTCGCGGAACGGGCCGAAGAAGGCAGAAGCGTACTTGGCGGAATAAGCCATGATGGCCACGTCCTCGTGGCCGGCCTCGTCGAGATCGGCGCGGATGGCGGCAACCTGGCCGTCCATCATGCCGGACGGGGAGACGATCTGGGCGCCGGCGCGGGCTTGGGAGCGGGCCATGTCTTGGTAGAGCTTGACGGATTCGTCGTTAAGCACGCGGCCCTTGTCATCCAGCACGCCGCAGTGGCCGTGGGAGGTGAATTCGTCGAGGCAGGTATCGGCCATAACGATGAGGTCATCGCCGAATTCCTCGTGCAGGCAGGAAATACCGCGGTTCAAAATGCCCTGCGGGTCCCAGGCGACGGAGCCGGTGTCATCTTTTTCTTCCTCCAGCGGCACGCCGAAGAGGTCGACGCAGGTCACGCCGGCCTCCAGCGCCTCCTCGGCCGCGCGACGCAGCGAGTCGAAAGTGTGCTGGTAGACGCCCGGCATGGAGGGAATCTCGCGCGGGGCGTCGAGACCGTCCACGATGAACATGGGCAAAATCAGGTCCGAGGGGCGGACCTCGGTTTCGGCCACGAGGTTGCGCATCTGTGGGGTGGTGCGCAGGCGGCGTGGACGTCGGGCTGGGAAGGTGCTCATTGGGTACTCCTTAGAGCGAGACTAAAACTTATGCCTTGTCGACCTTAGTAGCCTTCTTGCGCGAGCGGCGTTTCTTGCGCGGCGCGGGCAGGTTTCCGGCGGCGCGGAGGGCGGCGACGTGGTCTGCGAGGGCGTCGACAAGCGCGGGCACGTCGGCGACTTCGGGCACCACATCGACGCGCAGGCCCATCTCTTCCGCGGCCGCTCTTGCCGACGGCCCGATACACGCAATGATCGTCCGCTGGTGCGGTTTGCCAGCAATGCCCACCAGATTGCGCACAGTGGACCCGGAGGTGAAGGCGACGGCGTCGAAGCCGCCGGTCTTGATCATGTCGCGGATTTCGGCCGAAGGTGGGGCGGCGCGGACGGTGCGGTAGGCTACGACGTCGTCGACCTCCCAGTCGAGGGCCTTGAGCCCGTCAACTAGGGTATCGGCCGCGATATCGGCGCGCGGGAGCAGGACGCGGCCGACGGCGTCGATATCTTCCACAAAGTTGGGGAAGACATCGAGCAGGCCCTCGGCGTTCTGCTTCTTCTTGTGTGGCAGAAGCTCCGGGACCATGCCTTTGGCGCGGATGGCGGCCGCAGTCTTCGTGCCCACGGCCGCAAGGTGGACGCCGGCGAAATCGCGGGCATCGAGGCCGAGCTGAGCAATCTTGTCCCACACCGCGGTCACGGCGTTGACGGAGGTGAAGACGATCCACTTATAGCGGCCCTCGACGATGCCCTTGATGGCGCGGTCCATCTGCGCCGGGTTGCGCGGCGGCTCGATGGAGATGGTGGGCACGTTTTGCGGGATGGCGCCGTAGCCGGCCAGGCGCGCGGACATCGGGCCGGCTTGTTCCTTGGTGCGCGGGACGAGCACGCGCCAGCCGTAGAGGGGGCGGTTTTCCCACCAGGAGTATTTGGTGCGGTCATCGATGCTGCGGCCGAGGGTGACCACGAGCGGGCCGGTGAGGTCAGCGTCCAGCTTTCCCATGGTGCCCAGCGTGGTCTCATAGGTGCGCTGCAGGCGGGTGGTGCCGTGGACGGTGACGAATGCTTCGGTCTCGGCCGGCATGCCGCGCTGCTGCAGCTCGTCGGAGATGACCGGCAAGTCCTCCTTGGTAGCCTGCAGGACGATGGGCTGGGTGGCATTGGCCAGCGCGTCCCAATCGGCGCCGTCGGTTACGTCGGCCTCGGTATAGGTCGAGCCGAGCGCAATACCGGCAAAGGACGGCACGGTAGACGGCAGGGACATGCCCGGCACTACCTGGAATTCCAGGCCGGCAGACGCCACGGCGTTGATCTCGGCTTTGATGGACTCGCGGTGCAGCGGGTTGCCGGTGACCAGGCGGATGACGTCCTCTCCATCGGCTTCGACCAAGCACTCGCGCAGCTGGCCGACGATATCTTCGGCCGGCTCGTACAGCACCGCGGCCGTCGGCGGCGCGGGGCGCGGCGGTTTGCGGCGCGCGCCCTTGGCCTTGGCATCGGCGCACATTTGGGCGTATTCGGCCTCGGCGGCGTCGAGAAGCTCTTGCGGAACGGGCAGCGCGGCGGCGACGGCATCGCGCACGCCTTGCATGACCTGCGGATCGGTCACGGCGATGGCACTATTTGCCAGAACCTCGCGGGCGCGCACGGTCAGCAGGTCGGGATTACCTGGACCAGCGCCCACAAAGACGATCTTGCCCAATTGGGTGTCTGGCGCGGCATTGCTCATAAAGTTCTTTTCTAAAATCGGGCGCGCGGCACCGCGCACGGACATGATCGCATGCGGTGTGGTTCCCCGCGCCGGCGGTGGGTGACACGGTCATAACGGCCAAAATCCCAGGCCTTGCGTCCTGGGATGCCCTTAAAGGGGGCCGGATCATTGCGGGACAATGATCTGTGGTATCTACACCTTAAATTATTAGCGGCTAAAGGCGAAATTACTTGCCCAGCAGCTCGGCCGCGCCACCGGCGAAAAGCTCGTCCGAGATGCGCGCGCCAAGATCGGCGGCTTTGGCCGCAGAGCCGGAGGCGGTGGCGGTGAGCTGGCGGGATCCGTCGAGCGCGAAGACGCCGCCGCGCACGGTGAGCTGGTCGCCGTCCCAGCGCGAGGTGGCGGCCACCGGCGCGGTACAGCCGGCCTCGAGGCGGGCCAGTACGGCGCGCTCACCAGCAGCGGCGGCCGAGGCACGCTCGTCCACGATGGCATCGAGGGCCGCAGCAGCCTCGGTGCCGGCCACGGCCTCAATGGCGAGTGCGCCCTGGGCCGGTGCCGGCATGAAGACGGTAGGCTCAAAGATTTCGGTGGCACGGTCTGCGTAGCCGCCGCGCAGCAGGCCGGCGTAGGCGAGCAGGACGGCGTCGAGCTCGCCGTCGGTGACCTTGGACATGCGGGTATCGATATTGCCGCGCAGCGGGCGAATCTCCAGGTCCGAGCGGAGGGCGGCCAGCTGGGAGATGCGGCGTGGGGCGGAGGTGCCCACGCGCGCGCCCTGCGGCAGCTGCTCCAGGCTCAGGCCATCGCGGGCGACGAGCGCCTCGCGGGAATCCTGACGCTGCGGCACGACGAGGCGGAAGCGATCATCGGGCGCGGTGGGCAGGTCCTTAAACGAGTGCACGGCAATATCGCATTCACCGGCATAGAGCGCCTCGCGCAGCGCCTGGGTAAATACGCCGACGCCGATGCGCTCGACGGGCGCCATATTGACGTCGCCGGCGGTGGTCACGATGTGGATTTGGGAGTCAAAGCCGGCGTCGATAAGCCAATCGCGCACATGGCCCGCCTGGGTGGTGGCGAGCTTGGAGCCGCGGGTACCAATCTGAAACATTTAGGCCTCCTTAGTCATGGTGGGCAATTCATTGACGGCCACGGACACGCCGGAGCCTTCCAGCTGCAGGCCAAAGAGTTCCTGCAGGGCGTTCTCGCTGCTGACGCTGCTTTCCGACGCCGCCAGCTTCTTCGCCCGCACCGTCGGTTCATGCAGCAGCTTATCGGCCACGCGCTTAAGGGCGCGCTGGACGTCCTCAAGTTGCTTGCCCGCGAGCTCGGGGTGCTTGTGTTGCAGGCGCGCGGCCTCGCACTCGACGAGGTCGGCCGCGCGGCGGTGCAGGGCGCTTACGGCCGGGGCGACGTCGCGCACGCGCTGGGCTGAGGTATAGGCCGCGAGTTCTGCGTCGACGATGTGGCGGGCCTGCGCGTGCGGGCTGGTGCCGGCCGCGAGATCGGTGGAGGCAGCCGAGAGCGACTTACTCAGGCGCTCGATATTGACCAGATCCACGCCCTCGGCCGCGGCGGCGGCATCGTCGATATCGCGCGGCAGGGAAAGATCGATGAGCATGAGATCGCGGCCGGCAGGAATGTCGGTGGCCGCGATGGTGAAGTTCTCGGCGCCGGTGGCGGAGATGGCCAGGTCGACGTCGGAAAGCGCGGCGGCGCGCTCGGAAAAGTCCACGACGCGGGTGGCAACGCCGGCTTCCTCGGCGTGGCTGGCCAGGCGCTCGGCGCGCTCGCGGGTGCGGTTGGCCAACACCAGCTCCTTGACGCCTAACCGGCCGGCGTGGGTGGCGGCGAGGGATGCCATGGCGCCCGCGCCAAGGACCAGCGCGGTCTTGCCGCTCAGGTCTTCGGCGTCGAGGCGCTGCAGGGCCTGGTCGAAGGCGAAGGACACCATGGAAGCGCCGGCCTCGTCGATATCGGTCTCGGAGTGGACGCGCTTGCCGGCCCGCAGCGCGGCCTGCGCCAGCGCGTGGATGCGCGGGCCGACCGTGCCCTGCTCCGAGGCGGACTGGTAGGCGCTGCGCACCTGGCCGATGATCTGCTGCTCGCCCACCACCATGGAATCCAGGCCGGAGGTCACGGACATCAGGTGCTCGGCCGCGGCGTCGGCATAGCGCACGTAGAGGTAGTTGCGCAGCTCCTGCTCGCCCACGCCGGAAACCTGGGTGAGCACGCGCACGACTTCTTGCACGCCGGCGTGGAAGGAGCTGGTGACGGTGTAGACCTCCATGCGGTTGCAGGTGGAGATAATCATGGCCTCTGAAAGCGGCTCGGCCGCCACGAGTTGCCCGCAGGCGGAATCCTGGACCGCACTATCCATGCTCAGCTTTTCCAGCAGCGCCACCGGCGCCGACTGGTGGGACATGCCCACGACGAGCACGCTCATGCACAACACTCCTCAACCCTTTGATTGATTTTAATCCTCCAAAAGACTACCCGTCGGTGTCGCGGATCCCGAATCAACCGGCCAGCTCGGCCGCTAACTCCTCGTTGTCTACTTCCCAGCAGGCAAACTCTTCGCCGTCGATGACCACAACGGGCACGCGGTCACCGAACTCCATGGCCAGCTCCGCGTCCTCATCCACGTTACGCACAGCAAGCTCCGCGCCTGCCCGCTTGACGACGGGGGTGATTTGCTCCCTCACGCGCGCGCAAGAACCGCAGGTGGTGCGCACCATGAGCTCGACGAGATGCTGAGACATATTCTCCTCACAAGGACGGCGGCGGTCGAAACCATTACTATGGACACGTTAGTCCACCCCGCGTTTGCGAAAGCTGTTTGTCTCACTCGTGTCCGCTACCACTCCCCCAGGGTTCCCCGAATCCCCCCGCGACTTCTTGGCCAATTGGACCGCCTCGCGCGGTAACCTGCGTAATTTCTTGGAGACCCAAGCGCTCGCCCCGCTGGACGAGGAATCACAGCGCACCGCCGGTGAAGCCGCGGCCGCCGCGGCGCTGGAGGAATTCGGGCTGGAGTTGGAGGATTTCGCCTCCGGCGTGGACTCGGTCACCGGCTCCTATGACGCGGCCGGTGCACAACGCATCACCGCCCAAGACCCAGACGTACCGGTGGATGTGGGCGCGGCAGCGTTTTTCGACGTCGACAACACCCTCATCCAAGGCTCTTCCCTCGTGGAATTCGCCTTTGGCTTGGCGCGCAGGCGCTACTTCCGGCTTTCTGAAATCCTGCCGATTGCGTGGAAGCAGCTCAAGTTCCGCGTCTCCGGCAGCGAAAATGCCAAGGACGTGGCCGTCGGCCGCGCGCAGGCGCTGGAGTTTGTCAAAGGCCGCAGCGTCGACGAGCTGGTGGAGCTATGCGAGGAGATTGTAGACGCCTCGCTGGCCCGCCGCGCCTACCCCGGCACCACACAGCTGGCGGAGATGCACCTAGCCGCCGGCCAGCAAGTGTGGCTGGTCACCGCCACGCCGGTCCAGCTAGCGCAGGTGCTCGCTCGGCGCTTCGGGTTTACCGGCGCGCTCGGCACCGTCGCGGAGGTCAAAGACGGCAAGTTCACCGGCCGGCTGGTCGGCGATATCCTCCACGGGCCCGGCAAAAAGCACGCCGTGGCCGCGCTCGCGACCATCGAAGGCCTCGACCTCTCGCGCTGCACCGCGTATTCGGATTCCGCCAACGACGTGCCCATGTTGTCCATGGTTGGCACCGCCGTAGCCATCAACCCGGACCGCAAGCTGCGCGATATCGCTGGCGACCGTGGCTGGCTCGTGCGCGACTATCGCTCCGTGCGCCGCGCCATCCGCACCTATGGCCTCCCGGCGCTGGCCACCGCCGCCTTTTCCTATGGCGGCTGGCGCTACTACCGGCGGTAGCGAGGGCGGTAGAGGGCGCTGGGGGCTTCGGCAAGCATGCAAAAACCCTCCGCACAATGGCGGAGGGCAAGAAGCGGGCTGGGGTTTACTTGCCCAGCTTACGGCGCTGCACGCGGGTGCGGCGCAGCATCTTGCGGTGCTTCTTCTTGGACATGCGCTTGCGGCGCTTCTTAATGACGGAACCCATGGAGTCCTCACTTTCGTGTAGTACGTACTGTCAAACTTGTCAGCGCTAAAACGGCGAAGGTGCACTCTTGCCGCCGTGGCCACACGGACCGCGGGCCACATCAGCGAGCCGACACGAATGCACACCATCTTACCCAGCACCCAGCCCGTGACCAAAAAGGGCCTATGCGAAACAACAGCGCCCACCACCGCTGACCTCGAGGGCCAACAGAGGTGGGCGCTGTCTGTGCGGCGCGAGCCTAGGCTCCGTAGACGGAAGCCTCCAAGTACTCGTTGACGGCAGACTCGTGAACGCGGAAGGAGCGTCCGACGCGAACAGCCGGCATTTCGCCTGCGTGAACCAAACGGTAGACGGTCATTTTGGAGACGCGCATAATCTCGGCGACCTCCGCGATCGTCAGAAAGGTTCCCTTTTCTTCATTTGCCATATATATCTAACCCTTCAGCTCGTTACGCGCTGTAGGCTTCCCCTCCCACAGGACTTCACGCACGTGCTTGCCCTAGCCTATCGTGAAACATGTGACTAATGCGACCCAAGTGCCAAATTTTTTCACAGCATTCATTAGGGTTTCCCCTAAAAGCGCTGCTTAACACCTGCCCCAGCACTCCCGGGTGGGTACACCCCCACCACGGGGAGGTCGCACACGGAGGCGCTAGCCGAGCTCTTTGGCCTTATCGGAGCAGGCCTCTGCCGCGCGGTAGAACGCGCCGCGCAGGCCGGACTCCTCCAGCTCGCGGACGGCGGCCGCAGTGGTGCCGCCCGGCGAGGTTACGCCAGCGCGCAGCTGGGTGGCCGAGCGGCCAGAGCTAGCCAGCATCTCACCAGAGCCGGCTGCGGCCTGGGCGGCAAGCTTCTCGGCGATGTCGCGGGGAAGGCCGAGCTGCACGCCGGCATCGACAAGCGCTTCTGCCACGAGGAAGAAATAAGCCGGGGAGGAGCCCGCCAGCGCGGTGGCGGCATCGATATTCTTCTCCGGAATGACCGCGACCTCGCCTACGGCCTCGAGCAGCTCGCGGACGCCGTCCATCTGGGCGTCGCTCACGTGATCACCGGCCGCGCAGGTGCACATGCCGCGACGCACCAACATGGGGGTATTGGGCATAACGCGCACCACCGGTACGCCTTCGCCCGCCGCCCCCTGGAGCTGCTTTAGGGTCAGGCCCGCGGCCATGGACACGACCACGGCATCCTTGGCCGGCTCAAGGCCTTCGAGCAGGTCCAGGATGGCGTAGGGCTTCACGCACGCGAAGATATAGTCCGCGCCGTCCACCGCCGCCGCATTATCGCTGGTGACGTTGACGCCATAAGTCTCTTTGAGTTCCTGGCTGCGGGATTCGGTGCGATTGGTGACCGTGATATCCGAGCCCGCAAAACCCGATGCCACGAGTCCCGAGGTCAAAGCCTCGCCGATTTGTCCGCCGCCTAAAATTGCAATCTTTGTCATAGTCTCCACCATGCCAAAAATGCGGAACCCCGGCTACCACGTGGGGTAACCGGGGCGTAGACAAGCGGGGGCTTAGAGCATGACCAACAGCAGTGGGCCGAAGGTCAGGATAAGGCCGGTAAAGCCGGCCAGGAACATGGAGAATCCATCGCGCGCGGTGCGCAGGGCGTGTGTCACGCCCACCATAATCGCGGTGACGCACAGCGCGAGGATGGCGACGACCAGGCGCGGGAAGCTATCCCACAGAATCTCAAAGCCCTTGAAGATGACAATCGCCAGCAGGATACCCGCGACAATCATCAGCAGGATGGATACTGGATTGAGCTTCTCGTGCTCTTCCTCGATCCATTCTTCGTCGTCCTCGACCTTGGGCAGGTTGCCGGTTTCCTCGGCATCCTTAGCGACGCCCGCCTTCTTCGACGCCGGCACCGCTGCCGCAGCGGCCGCTCCAGCACCAGCTGTCGCAGCTCCCGCTCCGGCCGCTTTCGCGCCCTTGTCGGCCTTCGCTGCGGTGGCCTTGTCCGCGCCGGCCTTGTCTGCGGCCGACTTCTCCGCTGCGGGCTTGGTAGCGGCAGGCTTGGCATCGTCCGCCTTCGCCTTACCCACGCGCTGGATTACCGCGGTGTCATCCGCAGAAGGCTGATTCTTCTTCTCCGCCTCCTGTGCCGCGGCGGCAGCAGCCGGCTTTGCGGTCTGCGCTGGCTTGGCGGCAGCCTTGGCTGCGGGCTGGTCCGCGGATTTAGGAGCAGCCTTTGGTTCTGCCTTTGCGGCGGTCTTTGGCGCAGCCTTCGGCGCGGCAGGCTGAGCAGCGGTCGTGGCTGCGGACTGAGAAGCTGGCTTGTCGGTGGACTTCTTTGCGGAGTCGGCATCGGTCGCGTCAGCGGCCTTGGGGGCGCGGATGACGGGAGCGTCCTCGTCGATGGAGACGGAGGTGTGCTTGGCCTCGGCAGGCGAAGCCTCGACCTTCTTGAGGTTGCCGGTTAGCTCGGCAACGGAAATGCCGCCTTCATCGAGGCTGCGGCGGTGGCGGCGCGAACGCTTGTCGTCCTTGCCGCCCTTTTCGCCGCGGGCCTTTTTATCGCGAGCCAGCAGCTCTGCCACGGTCAACTTCTTCTTGTCAGCCATGATCTCTTCCTATTCCAATCCCTTGTCGGTCCGGCGCAAAATGACGCCCTCACGCAGCGCCCACGGGCAGATTTCCAGCTTCTCAATGTCCAAGGCTCGCATGGATGCCTCGGCCACTAGAGCGCCGGCAACGATTTGGTGCGATCGGTTAGAACTTACACCTTCTAGGTCCGCTCTGTCTGCCGCAGTCATGCGGGAGATGAAGGAAATCAACTGGCGCAGACCCGGTGCTGTCAACGTGCGCTTGACGTATGGGCCGGCAGACGAGGGGGCGGAACCCGTCAGGCGCGCCAGCGTGCGGAAGGTTTTGGAGGTACCCACGGCGAGGCCAGCGGGGCCCATGGCCTTCATCTGCTGGGCAACGTCTTCGAGCTCCGCATCGATATAATCGCGCAGCGCACTTACCTTCTTTTTCTCCGGTGGGTCGGTGTCAAACCAGTTATGGGTCAACCGGCCAGCGCCCAGGTCGAGGGAGAAGGCGAGGTCGGGGTGCTCGTCGGTACCGGTGGACAGCTCTAGCGAGCCGCCGCCGATGTCCAGGTTGGTAATACGGCCGGCGGACCAGCCGTACCAGCGGCGTGCGGAGAGGAAGGTCAGCTGGGCTTCTTCCACGCCGGAGAGAATCTGCAGGCGTACGCCGGTCTGCTTTTCCACCTCATCGAGCACGGCCTCCGAATTATGCGCGGAGCGCACTGCCGAGGTAGCAAAGGCGATAAATTCAGCGCAGCCCAACTTATCGCCCAGCTCGCTCGCCTCCGCTACGGCGCTGACCAGCTTCTTTACACCCTTTTCATGGATGTTGCCCTTCTTGTCCAGCTGTTCTACCAGCCGGAGCGGGGTCTTCCAATCACTCATCGGAGTGGGCCGCCCGCCCGTCGCGGCATCGACCGCAACGAGGTGGACGGTATTGCTTCCGACATCTAATACACCTAATCGCACACTAACAGCGTAGTAGGTCTACCGTGGTTAGGTGTGAATCGCCCAAAATCTGACACGGTATACCTAGGTTTTCCCGCGAGCTCGCCCGCGGCGGCGTCGATAAGAGCGGGCCGCGAAGAGGCCCCGGATTTCCCGCGGGAGTGGCTCGAATTTACCAACCCGAACGACCCACACCACGTCTTTTCCATCGACCTAACATGGGTGGAATCGCACTACAGTTGCCAATTTGGAACGTCGGCATGCCGGGGCATCGATAAGAGCCAGCCCGACGTGGGCTGCTGCGTGCATGGCGCCTATATGGCCGATGAGGAGGACCGCGACCAGCTTTACGACGCCGTCTCGCGCATGCCCGCCAAGTATTGGCAGCTGCGCCCAGCGGGGGTAGATGAGTTCCTCGCGCAGGACGCTACGGACGAGTTGGAGCCATGGCTAGAGTGGGACGAGCTCGACGGTGAGGACGGCGAACCGGAACCGGCGCTGAAGACACCCATCGTGGACGGCGCGTGCATTTTTGCCAACCGCGCCGGCTGGGCTACGGGTACGGGCTGCGCGCTGCACCAGTGGGCTGTCGATACCGGCGAGGAGCTCACGGTGGTCAAGCCGGAGGTGTGCTGGCAGCTACCGCTGCGCCGATACGAAGACTATGAAGAGCGCCCGGATGGGCAGGAGATTTTGCGCACGCAGATCGGCGAGTATGACCGCCGCGGTTGGGGCAATGGCGGCGAGGACTTTGATTGGTATTGTTCGGCCGATGCCGCCTGCCACGCCAACCCGCTGCCGATGTGGCAATCGCACGAGGACGAGCTGGTAGCGCTCATGGGCCGAGAGTCCTATGAGATTCTGTCCGCGCACTGCAAGGCACGCGCCGCGGCGGCCGAGCACGGCGTCCAGCTCACGCAGCATCCGGCCAGCGTGAAGGCCGGGAGCCTACAGGCAGGAAACCAGCAGGCGGAGAGCTAGAGCTCGAATTTATAGCCCAGGCCGCGCACCGTAACCAGGTGCTTCGGACGGGAAGGCTGCTCCTCGATCTTGGAGCGCAGGCGCTTGACGTGAACATCGAGCGTCTTGGTGTCGCCAACATAATCGGCGCCCCAGATGCGATCAATGAGCTGGCCGCGGGTTAGTACGCGGCCGGCGTTGCGCAGCAGGTACTCCAGGAGGTCGAATTCCTTGAGGGGCATGGAAACCGGCTCGCCCGCGACGGTAACGGTGTGGCGTTCCACGTCCATCTTGACGCGGCCGCCCTCGAGGATCTGCTCGGCTACTTCTTCCTCCGCCTCGGTATCGGCAGCGGCGCCGGAATCGTGGCCGCGGCGCAGGACCGCGCGGATGCGGGCGATGAGCTCGCGGGAGGAATAAGGCTTGGTCACGTAATCATCGGCGCCGAGCTCGAGGCCGACGACCTTGTCGATCTCAGAATCGCGCGCGGTCACCATGATGACCGGCACGGACGAGGTGGTGCGCAGCTGCTTGCATACCTCGGTGCCGGACATGCCGGGCAGCATGAGGTCTAGAAGGACGATATCGATGTCGTTAGCGGCAAACTTTTCCAGCGCGGTGGGGCCATCGTGCGCGATGATCGGCTCGAAGCCCTCCTTGCGGAGGAGGAATGCCAGCGGATCTGCCAGCGACTCTTCATCTTCAACGATGAGGATGGTGGTCATTGTGCTTTATCCTTTCGACGTGCTGCAACGCGTGCTACTGCACGCGGGAGCCCAGGCGCCGCCGCGTCGACGGCATCCCTTTTCTCATTATCCTTCATGCCAGCATCCTGCGCTGGCTTTTCTTCCCTGTAAATGGGCAATTCGATGGTGAATGTAGAACCCGTACCGGGCCGGGACCACAGTTTGATGTTGCCGCCATGGTTGGCCACCACGTGTTTAACAATTGCTAATCCTAGGCCAGTGCCTCCGGTCTGCCGCGACCGGGCTTGGTCTACGCGGAAGAAGCGCTCGAAGACGCGCTTTTGATCATCCGGTGCGATACCGATTCCGCGGTCCGTGACGCGGATGAGCACGACCCCGCCATCCACCACTTTTTGGGAGACCGATACCGGCATCTTCTCCGGCGAATAGTTAATCGCGTTGGAGACGAGGTTAGACAGTGCGGTGACCAGCAGGGACCTATCTCCTTTGACCTGCACGCCGACGGAAGCGCCCCGGTTGAGCTCGATGGAGCGAGCCTCCGCAGCCAGTTGGTTGCGCGAGAGCGCTTCCTCGATGAGGTCATCGACGGCTAGCGGTTCCATCTCTGGCAGCGCCTCAGCGCCTTGCAGCTTGGACAAGGAAATAAGCTCGCTGACCATATCGGCCATGCGGTTGGCTTCCTTGTAGACCTTGTTGCCAAAGTACTCCACGGTCTCTTGGTCGCCGGGGTCTTGGAGCAGGGCCTCGGCCAGCAAGGCAATACCGCCGACGGGGGTCTTGAGCTCGTGGGAGACGTTTGCCACAAAGTCGCGGCGGGCGGATTCCATGCGGACGTTTTCGCTCTCATCGGTTCCGTAGATGATGACAAAGCGGCCGTCGTTAAGCGTCAGCGGCTTAATGACCGCCTTGAACTGGGTGACGCGGTGACCCGTGCGGCGCTTAGGAATGGCCAGGTCGACGGTGCGGGTTTCCTTGTCCTCGAAGACCTCCTGCGCGGTCTGCCACACCTCCGGGTTCACGGCGCGATCATGCACCAGGGACATCTCGTGGGCGGCGGGATTGGACATGACGATTTCTTGGTTGCGGTCTAGCACCGCCAGGGCCGTCGGCGAGCCTTGCACGGCCAGGTGCAGCACCTGGCTGACCGTCGTGACCTGGTTAGCCTCGGCATCGGTGGCTTGGCGGTAGCGCGCAATGCGCCCGCGCAACCAGGAAATCACCGGCAGCGCCAGCCCGCAGGCCACCACGCCGGCGGCAAAGGAAAGAATCAATTCCACGTGTCTAGCCTATCCATCACAAAGTCCCCAGGGAATACTCCCCGGGGACTGTGGCGCAGTTTCTTACTTACCGCCCTGCGCAGCAACGGCGGCGGCACCGGCAGCGGCGGCTTCCGGATCCAGGTAAGTGCCACCTGGGTTTACTACGGAGCCGTCTTCGGTGATCTCATAAACCAGCGGGATGCCGGTTGGAATGTTCAGGCCGGCAATGTCATCATCGGAGATATTGTCCAGGTGCTTAACCAGTGCGCGCAGGGAGTTGCCGTGCGCGGCGATAAGTACGGTCTCGCCCTTCTTGGCGCGTGGGAGGATTTCTTCTTCAAAGTACGGCACGAAGCGGGCGACGACGTCCTTCAGGCACTCGGTCTGCGGGACCTTATCCAGGTCCGCGTAGCGCAGGTCATTGGCCTGGGAGTATTCGGAGTCATCGGCCAGCTCCGGCGGGCGCGTGTCATAGGAGCGTCGCCATGCCATGAACTTTTCCTCGCCGTACTCTTCCTTGGTCTCGGCCTTGTTCAGGCCCTGCAGGGCGCCGTAGTGGCGCTCGTTGAGGCGCCAATCGCGCACCACTGGGATCCAGTGGCGGTCGGCGGCGTTGAGAGCGATATTTGCGGTGCGGATAGCGCGACGCAAAAGAGAGGTATACAGGACGTCGGGCAGAACGCCTTCCTGCGCGAGCAGCTCACCGCCGCGCTTGGCTTCCGCCTCGCCCTTTTCGGTCAGATCTACATCGACCCAGCCAGTGAACTGGTTGGACTCGTTCCACTTGGATTGGCCATGGCGAAGAAGAATCAGTTTTCCGTTAGTCATGCCTCCAGCATGCCACGAAATTATTACCGGCGTCAGGGTTTAATCCCCGATCGCCCGCCGTTGATGGCAATCCGGAACCTCGATGCGGCTGGCCTCGTCATAGATTTCTGCGAGCGCGGCAGCGGAGCTGGCCCAGCTAAAGCGTGCGGCGTGGGCGACGGCGGCTTCGCCCATGGCGATGCGCATGGGGTCGTCGTCAAGCAGGCGGACTAGAGCATCGGCCCAGTCGGACGGGTCATGCGAGTGCACCAGCAAGCCGGTCTCCTCGTCGGCCACGGCGATGGGCAGCCCGCCGACGGCCGCGGCTACCACCGGCGTGCCAGAAGCCTGGGCCTCCAGCGACACCAGACCGAAGGACTCGTTATAGCTAGGCACCGCTACGATATCGGCCGCGCGGTAGACCCCCACCAGCTCCTCTGGCGGGCGGGCGCCTAAAAAGCGCACGCGCTTATCGACGCCCAACTCGCGCGCCAACTCCCTATAGGCCTCCGGCGCCGTATTGGCCCCCGACGGGCCACCACAGATGACCACGCGCAGGTCGCGCGCCGGTTCGCGGCGGAAGAGCTCGGCCGTGGCGCGAATGAGGACCTCTGGGCCCTTGAATTTTTGCAGACGCCCCACAAAGGCCACCACCTTGGTGTGCAGTGGAATACCCAGCTCGCGGCGGGATCGCTCGGTATTGCGGTCCGTGCCAGGGGTAAAAAGCTCTACGTCGGCGCCGGGCGAGACCACGCGAATGATGTCGCACTCGGCATCATAGTGTTCGGCCAAGTCGCGAGCTTCTTGCTCGGTATTGACCACGAGCAGGTCCGCGTTATCCACCAGTTGCTGCTCGCAGATGCGGCGGGCCTCGGACTCCAAGGTGTCATCCGCGGTCCGGGAGGCGTTTTTCACCGCGGCGAGGGTATGGGCCGTGTGGATGAGCGGAATGCCCCAGAGATCCCGTAGCAGCCAGCCCACCTGGCCGGAGAGCCAGTAGTGGGAGTGAATAAGGTCATATTTCTTGCCCTGCCACTTGGCAAATTGCACCATGCCGCCCGCGAAAGCGGTCAGTTGGGTCGGCAGATCCTCTTTATCCAGACCCTCGTACGGCCCGGCGACGATATTAATGACGCGCAGATGGGGTTCAACCTCAATGATTTCGCCCTGGCTAGGCCGAGTGGCGCGGGTATAGACGTCCACCTCTATTCCCCGGCGAGCCAGTTGGCGCGCACTATTGAGGACGTAGACGTTCATGCCGCCGGCGTCCCCCGAGCCGGGCTGTTCAATCGGCGAGGTATGCATAGAGATCATGGCGATGCGCATGGCGCTCAATTCTACCGGCGCTATACTGGCCCCTGCCAGAAACCTACGCTACCGAAAGGTAAAGTTTTGTCCGCATACGAATCACAGGCTTGGCTCCAGTATTACCCGGAATGGACACCGCACCATCTCGAGTACGGCGACACCACGTTGCTGGATATCTACGACAACAATCTTGAGGTCAACGCCGATAAACCGGCCACCTACTTCTTCGGACGCACCCAAACGTATGCGGAGCTGGACCGTCAGGTTCGCGCTGCGGCCGCTGGCTTGAAGGCCTTCGGTGTGCGCCCCGGTGACCGAGTCGCCATCGTGGCACCAAACTCGCCGCAGTACATCGCGGCGTTCTACGCCATCTTGAAGCTGGGCGCCCAGGTGGTACTACACAACCCGCTCTACACCGCCCACGAGCTAGAAGGGCTCTTCCAGGATCACGGCGCGCGCATCGCCATCGCCTGGGATAAGGCAGCGCCGACTTTGGAGAAGCTGCGCGCGACCACCAACCTGGAAACAGTCGTGTCCATCAACATGATCAACGCCATGCCTACCCTGCAGCGCGCCGCCCTGCGCCTGCCCATCCCGCCACTGAAATCCAAGCGCGAGCAGCTCTCTTCCCCGGCGCCCAATACCGTGCCGTGGGAAACCTTGGTGGGCAACGCCATCGGCGGCGACGGCAGCGATATCACCACGCCGCAGGACGTGGACAAGGACACCATCGCGCTAATTATGTACACCTCTGGCACCACCGGCGCCCCGAAGGGCGCCATGCTCTCGCACGGCAACCTCTTTTCCAACCTGTTGCAGGGCAAGGCGTGGGTTCCCGGCCTGGGCGATAAGCCGGAGCGTATGCTAGCCGCCCTCCCCTTCTTCCATGCTTATGGCCTGACCATGAACGTGACCTTGGCGCAGTTCATCGGCGGTGAGCTGGTCATCCTGCCAAAGCCGGATATGTCGCTCATTATGCAGTTGATGAAGAAGCACACCCCGACCTGGGTTCCGGGCGTGCCGACGCTTTACGAGCGCATCGTGAAGGCCGCCGAGTATCAGGAAATCCCCATCAAGGGTGTGCGTGCGGCCTTCTCCGGTGCGTCTACCCTGCCTTCGGACACGGTCAACAAGTGGGAGAACTACACCGGCGGCCTCTTAGTGGAGGGCTATGGCCTCACCGAATGCTCGCCGATTATCGTGGGCAACCCCATGAGCACCGACCGCCGCCCAGGTTACGTGGGCATCCCGTTCCCGGATACCCAGGTGCGCATTGCCAACCCGGATAACCTGGATGAGACACAACCAGACGGCGTTGAGGGCGAGGTGCTGGCCCGCGGCCCGCAGATCTTCAAGGGCTACCTCAACAATGACGAGGCCACCGAGGCCGCCTTCCACGGTGAGTGGTTCCGCACCGGTGACATGGGCGTCATGGAAGAGGATGGTTTCATCCGCCTGGTCAGTCGCATCAAGGAAATCATCATCACCGGCGGCTTCAACGTGTATCCGGGCGAGGTGGAAGAAATCCTGCGCGAGCACCCAAGCATTGATGACGTCGCCGTGGTCGGCCGCCCGCGCGAGGACGGCTCCGAGGACGTCGTGGCCTGCCTCGACCTCGCCGACGGTGCCGCCCTCGACCCGGAGGGCCTGAAGGACTACTGTCGCGAGCGCCTGACCCGCTACAAGGTCCCCCGCACCTTCTACCACTTTGAGGAGCTGGCGAAGGACCAGATGGGCAAGATCCGCCGCCGCGAGGTCCAGGCAGACCTCATCCGCCGCCTCGAGGCCGAACAGAACTGAGATGTTCCGCCTTATCGATAGCCCCCTCGGACCCCTGCGCCTGCAGGCGAGCCCGCGGGGGCTTTCCCGTGTCGAATTCACCGCAGCCAGCATCCTGCAGAAAGAGATGGGCGGTGTGGAAGAAGGGGACGTCGGAAAGCGCAGTGCAGACGTGCTCGATGCCGCCCAGGCGCAGCTCGCGGAGTATTTCGCCGGCCAGCGCCGCGCCTTCGAGCTTCCCCTCGACCCGCCTGCGACGACCGACTTCCGCGCCGTGGTGCATGCGCAGTTGGCGGAAATTGGCTACGGGGAGACGGTCACCTACCGCGACGTCGCTAAGTTACTCGGCCGCCCCGGCGCGACGCGGGCCGTGGGCAGTGCGTGTGGCGCCAATCCCCTGCTCATCGTGCGGCCATGCCACCGTGTGCTGCGCAGCGACGGCGGGCTCGGCGGCTATGCGGGCGGTCTGGAAGCCAAACGTTTTTTGCTGACATTAGAAGAAAACTAGAGGGCTTCTTCGCGTTTGGGATATGCTATCCCCTCAGAAATAGTTTTTGTAGCCAAACGAAAGGTTTTTCGCGTGTCCGTTTCCACCTCCCGAGCCTGGCTCGAGCACTACAGCGATTGGACCCCACACACGCTGGACTACGGCGATAAGACCATCGTCGACTACTACCGCGATAACCTGCGGGCCAACGCCAATAAATCCGCCACCTACTTCTTCGGCCGCACGCAAACCTACGCGGAGCTCGACGCCCAGGTGCGCGCCGCCGCGGCCGGGCTCAAGGCCTTTGGCATTCGCCCGGGTGACAAGGTGACCATCGTCCTGCCAAACTGTCCCCAGCACGTCGCCGCGTTCTATGCGGTGCAGCTACTTGGTGCCACCGTGGTCGAGCACAACCCGCTCTATACCGCCCCGGAGCTGGAAGGGCTGCTCAATGACCATGGCGCGCGTGTGGCTATCTCCTGGGATAAAACCACCTCTACGCTGGAAAAGCTGCGCTCAACCACCCCGCTAGAGACCATCGTCTCCGTCAACATGGTCGAGGCCATGCCCCCGCTCAAGCGCCTCGCGCTGCGTCTGCCCATCCCGCCGCTGGCCGCCAAGCGCGAGCAGCTCACCAGCCCCGCGCCCAATACCGTGGAGTGGTCCACCCTCATCGGCTCGGCCATCGGCGGCGATGGCTCGGATCTCGATGTCCCTGAGATCTCCCAAGACGATATTGCGCTCATCCTCTACACCTCCGGCACCACCGGAAAACCTAAAGGCGCGCTCCTCTCACACGGCAACCTCTTTGCCAACGCCATCCAGGGCAAGGCCTGGGTGCCGCAGATGGGCAAGCAACAAGAGCGCTTCCTCGCGGCACTGCCCATCTTCCACGCCTATGGCATGACCACGCTGTGTATCTTCAGCATCTACTTGGGCGCCGAGCTCATCCTTGTCCCCTCCCCACAAATGCCGCTCATTCTGGACATCGTGAAAAAGCGCACGCCTACCTGGCTTCCGGGCGTGCCCACGCTGTATCAAAAAATCATGGACGCAGCGGAAGAAAAGGACGTGGACCTAAGCGGCATCCGCAATGCCTTCTCCGGCGCCGCCACGCTGCCCGTAGAGATTGTGGAGCGCTGGGAAAACTTAACCGGTGGCCGGCTCGTGGAAGGATTCGGTATGACAGAAACCTCCCCGGTCCTCACCGCCAACCCTATGAATGGCAAGCACCGCCCCGGCTATGTGGGCGTGCCCTTCCCGGATACGGAAGTGCGCATTGCCAACCCCGAAAACCTGGATGAAACCCAGCCCGACGGCCAACCGGGTGAGATGCTCGCGCGCGGCCCGCAGATTTTCCAGGGTTATTTTGGCAATGCCGCCGCCACTGAAAAGACCTTTCACAATGGCTGGTTCCGCACCGGCGATATGGCGCTCATGGAGCCGGATGGCTATATCAAGCTGGTCAGCCGCATCAAGGAAATCATCATCACCGGCGGCTTCAACGTCTACCCCGCAGAGGTAGAAGAGGCGATTGCCCAGCATCCCGACGTCGTAGATGTCGCCGCCGTGGGCCGCCCGCGCCAGGATGGCTCGGAGGACGTCGTCGGCTGCGTCACCCTGCGCGATGGTGCCGTGCTCGATCCCGAGGGCTTGAAGGAATTCTGCCGCGAGCGCCTCACCGGCTATAAGGTGCCGCGCACCTTCTATCACTTCGAAGATCTGGCGCGCGACCACCTGGGCAAGATTCGCCGCCACCAGGTGCGCAAGGACCTACTCGAGCTGCTGGGGACGAAGGCCTAAACTTAGCGGCTATGGCAGATATTCATTACGGTGCCACCTTGACGGATTTCCTCGCCGCCGCCGTCGCGAGGTTTCCGCAGCGTCCCGCCACCTACTTCGCCGGCCAGACGCTGACCTATGGCGAGCTCGATGCCCAGGTGGCAGCCGCGGCTGGGGCCCTGCGCGAGATGGGCGTGCGGCCCGGCGACCGCGTGGCGATTCTGTTGCCCAATTGCCCGCAGCATGTGGTGGCATTCTTCGCCATCCTGCGCTTGGGCGCGGTGGTGGTGGAGCATAACCCGCGCTATACCGCGCACGAGCTCACGCCGCTGCTCGCCCACCATGGCGCCCGCGTGGCGATTGCCTGGGAGGACATCGCCCCCACCGTCTCCGCGCAGGTAGAGACCACCATCTCCGTCTCCCTTAGCGCACCGCTTCCGCTAAACGGCGCCCCGGTAGAGGCACACCCCGCCACGCTTGCCGACGCCGCCCTTATCCTCTACACCTCCGGCACCACCGCCCACCCCAAGGGTGTGGTCTTAACCCACGGCAACCTCGCGGCGAACTGCCTGCAGCTAGAAACCCAGGCCCCGCTGCGCGCTGGCCACGAGCGCTTCCTGGCCGCGCTGCCCATGTTCCATTCCTATGGCCTGACGATGAGCGTGTTGCTCGCGGTGCGCTGCGCGGCCGAGATCATCCTGCTTGCCGCCCCACACACCGATGCGGTGACCAAGGCGCTAGCCACGCGCCGCCCCACCTGGATGCCGGGCGTGCCCACCATCTACGAGCGGGCCATGGCGGCCGCGCCCACCGCCGCTGGCTCATCCGCCCCCACGGATCTCGGCGGGGTGCGCTATTCCATTTCGGGCGCGGCCTCGCTGCCCTCGCGCATCATCGATCCCTGGGAAGCACGCACCGGCGGCATGCTGGTGGAAGGCTATGGGCTCACCGAAACCTCTCCCGTGCTGACCATCAATCCCCTTAATGACGCCCGGCGAGCCGGCACCATCGGCCTGCCGCTTCCGGATACGCAGCTGCGCATCGGCGATCCTCAGGACCTCAGCCGCACCCAGCCGGATGGCGAGGCCGGCGAGATCCTCGCCCGCGGCCCGCAGGTCTTTAACGGCTACCTTGCCGACGCCCCCGCCACCGCCGCCGCCTTCCATGAAGGCTGGTTCCGCACCGGAGACATGGGCGTTCGCGAGCCCGATGGCCATATCAGGTTGGTGGGCCGCATCAAGGAAATCATCATCACCGGTGGCTTCAATGTTTATCCCGGCGAGGTTGAGAAGACCTTAGCCTCCCATCCTGATATTGCCCAGGCCGCAGTCGTGGGCGTTCCTCGCTCCGATGGTTCAGAGGATGTCGCCGCTTGCGTGGTGCTTGCCCCCGGCGCGCAACTCGACGAGTCTGCCTTACGCGACCATTGCCGCGGGTTGTTGGCACGCTATAAGGTCCCGCAGCGCTTCTTTGCCATGGAGACGCTCGCCGCCGACCAGCTGGGCAAGCTGCGCCGCCGCGATGTCCAACGCGATCTCCTCGCCCTGCTCAACCAGGGCTAGCCTTCTTCACGCGCTTCTCGGCGCACCGCCTGTTCGTAGATGCGCTCGGCTCGCTCCTCAAGGTCGTGCTGGGCGCGGGCTTGGGATTTAGCGGCGGCGTCGGAACGCGGCGGGGCCTGAATATGCCGCGCGGCGTGCAGGCCCAATTGCAGTTCTTTGGCGCGCAGAACCTCCGCATCGATTTTGATGCCCAAAATGAGCATCGTATTAGATAGCCACACGGCCATGAATACAGCCATGATGAGGCTGAAGGCGCCGTAGACGCTGGCACCAGCAAATCGCTGGGTATAAAGAGCGAAAGCTCCCCACACCACCACATTGGTGCTAAGCGCCACAACGGAGCCGAGGGTTATCCACCGAAAGCGCGCCGGCCGCACGTTCGGGGAAAAGTGATACAAGATAGCGATCAAGCTCAGCACGATCACCACGGTGAGCGGGAAGCGCAGCCAATTCCACACCGGCATAAAAATGCCGCCCAAAAAATCTGCGGTGCCTTGCATGTCCAGCTTGCCAGCCAGCGGTTCGACCACACCGCTCACGATGGTATCGCGCAGCAGGTTGGCAAAAAGCACGATGACCGCGCCGATGACCAAGATGATGGTAAGCCCCCACATGAGCGCCCAGGTGCGGATAATCCCGCGGCCTTCTACCCGCCCGTAAACGGTATTGGCGGTGCGGGAGAAGGCGCGCACATAGGCCGAGGCCGCAAAAAGAGAAACCAGCACGGATACCACCAGCGCGAAAGTACCCTGGGCTGTCGAACCAATGATGGAGCCAACCAGTTTTTCGGCCTGCTCCGTCATCGAACTGGGCACGTAGTCTGCAATGAACTGCGAAGTTAATTCGTGTACCTCGGCGCGTCGAGAGGAGAAGATGAGCGTGGCTATCGAATAGGCCGCGAGCACCGTAGGGGCAAAGGCCATAAGCGTGAAGTACGTCATCGTGGCGGCGCGATCCATCAAGGCATCGTGGAAGAAGTCCGCCCACACGCGGCGGAGCACCAGCCCCCAGCTTTCCTTACGCAGGCGGTTGCCGCGGGCCAACGGATCGACATTTTCGGCGTGGCCTTCAATCTTGACCACGGTGGGCGCAGTGCTCGGCACGATTTTATCCGCGCCCTCATAGACGGATTTGCCCACCGGAGTAGCCGCAGCGCTCGGCGGTTCGCCGGAAGACGAATTGCCAGGGGTGCGTGCGGCGCCAGGAACCTCGGCGGAATCGTCCAGTGTGCTCATATTATCCCAGCGTATGCGGTAAAGAATCTATTTCAGGAAGTGACACTCAGCTGTGATTACACTGGAGAAGCATGACTGAACAGAATGATAAGAAGCTCAACGTGAAGTCCTTCGAACTCGACCACCGTCTCGTTAGCGCGCCGTATATTCGCGTAGCCGACCGCACGGATTTGGGCGGCGGCGTCGAAATCATCAAGTATGACCTGCGCTTCTGCCAGCCGAACCAGGACCACCTGGATACCAAGGCGCTGCATTCGGTGGAGCACATGATGGCCAACTTCATGCGCAATTACACCGATAAGCTCATCGGTTTTGCCCCGATGGGCTGCCGCACTGGCTTCTACGCCATCACCAACGGCATGGAACAAGACGAGCTGCTGCGCGCGGTGGAAGGCGCGCTTAACGATATTCTTAACGCTACCGAGGTACCGGCCGCCAACGAAGAGCAGTGCGGCTGGGGTGCGCACCACAGCTTGGAGGGCGCGCAGGAGGCGGCCCGCGCATTCTTGGGCGCTAAGGATGAGTGGCTCCAAGTCATGGCCGCCTAAGCCAAGCGAATTCACCGGCCCAGTAGGTGCCGAACTGAAAAAGCGGCCACGATAGTCCCGAAAACCGTGTGGTTAAGGGCGCTATCGTGGCTGCTTTGTAGGTTTTAGGCCCTAGAGCCCGGAGCGAAAAGCAGTCGCGTGCTACTCGTCGAGGGAAAGGCCGATCCACACGGGTTCGGGCACGAGTTCCACACCGAAGGTCTCATGGACGCCGTCGCGGATGGTGCGGGCGAGGTCCACGATATCGGCGGCCTTAGCCTCGCCGCGGTTGGTCAGCGCCAGCGTGTGCTTCGTCGAGAGCGTGGCCCTGCCGGAGCCCGGGTAGCCCTTGGCAAACCCGGCGCGGTCAATGAGCCAGGCCGCGGAGAGCTTTTCCCGGCCGGTCTCTGCAGAGGGGTGGCGGGGTATGGAGTCTGCGGTGGCCTCGCCAAGCGAGGCACGGACCTTGGCCTGGACGGCGTCGGCAAGAGCGGAGTCCACCACCGGGTTGGTAAAGAAAGAGCCAGCGGACCAGGTGTCATGGTCGGTGGGGTCGAGCACCATGCCCTTGCCGCGGCGCAGCTTGAGGACCTGCTCGCGGACCTCGGCCACGGGGCGGCGCTCGCCCGGATTCTGGGTGAGCTGGCCAAAGCGCAGCGGGCGGGAAAGGCCCTCGGTATCGAGCTGCAGCTCCACCTCAAGGACCACGGCGCGGCCGGTGAATTTCAGGTTGGAATAGCGATACGCTAGCTCCAGGTCGGAGGCGGGGACCCACTCATCGCTATCGGTGCGGCGGTTATAAAGGCGCACGCGGGTAAGGACCTCAGAGATCTCCGCGCCATAGGCACCCACATTCTGCACGGGGACCGCGCCCACGGTGCCGGGGATGCCGGAGAGGCACTCGATGCCACCCAGGCCGAGCTGCACGGAGCGAGCCACCACGTCATCCCAGACGGCGCCCGCCTGTGCGCGCACCACGCCGGTTTCGGTGTCCATGGAAACCTCATCAAAGTCAAGGATGACCGCGACGAGATCCACTGCGCCATCGGCCACCAAGAGGTTGGAGCCGCCGCCAACGACGATGAATTTCACTTCGGCGTGATCAAGGGCACGCACCACGGCGACGGCAGCCTCCGGCTGCGAGCAGCGCAGTGCGGCCTGCGGTTTTCCGCCTACACGCAGCGTAGTCAGGTCCGCGAAGGTGGCGGCGGGGTCCAGTTCTACCCCGTCGATCGCTGTGAGCTGTTGCGTCAAAGATTTATCAAGCACGCCTACCAAGGTAGTCTGTTAGGCATGTCAACCCGTAGTGAAAACACCGTAACCATCAATCAGCCCATCGAAAAGGTTCACAAGGCGCTGCTCACCAAGGAATACTGGGAGTACATCGTGGCCAACCTCTCCCCCGAGGCGGGCCAGGTGCACGACTTCAGCGATAACGTAGCCACCCTCTTCGAGGTTCTGCCGACCACCCTGCTGCCAGAGGCAGTGCGTGCCATGGTCTCCCAGGACCTGAAGGTCAAGCGCGTGGTTACCGTGGGCGAGCTCAGCGGCGAGGCTGCTGACGTTAACTACACCGCGGATGTCAAGGGCACCCCGGTTGATTTCAAGGGCGATATCTCCCTGGCTGGCGAAGGCGAAATGACCAAGCTGTCCTACGTCAACGAGATTTCCGTCAATATCCCGATGATGGGCGCCGCCATCGAGCCAAAGGTGGGCGAGTCCCTGGGCGAGCTCTTCGATAACGAGGGCAAGCTGACCGAACAGTGGATCTCTGAGAACGCCTAAGTTCTACAGAACCGAAATTTATGGCCGACCACGCACATAATCTGCGCGCTAGCGCAGCTGCGGGTCGGCCTTTTGGCGTTATCACCCGCGGCACCACCAACCACAACCGGCTGCGCCGCTGCGATAGGTGGATGCTCGCGCACCCGGAGATTTCCGCGCTGCTGCGGCATGTAGATACCCCGCTGGCGCTCGACGTGGGCTACGGGGCCTCGCATGCGACCACCGTGGAGTGGGCGGGGTGGCTGCGTCGGGCGAATCCGCAGGTAGACGTGCGCGGACTGGAAATCCACCCGGACCGGGTGCTGCCACCGCACGATGGCGTGCGCTTCGAGCTGGGCGGTTTTGAGCTGGCCGGCTACCGGCCGCAGCTAGTGCGCGCGTTTAATGTGCTGCGCCAGTATGACGTGGACCAGGTGGAAGAGGCCTGGCAGACGGTGTGCTCCCGCCTTGCCCCGGGCGGCTTCTTTGTGGAGGGCACCTGCGATGAGCTCGGCCGACGCGCGGCCTGGTTGCTGCTCGATGCCCATGGTCCGCGGACACTCACCCTGGCGTGGGACCCGTTTGATGTGGCGCGCCCTTCCGATATTGCCGAGCGCTTGCCCAAAATCCTCATCCACCGCAATGTGCCCGGCGAGCCCATCCACGAGCTGCTTCAGGCCGCCGACGAGGCCTGGGACCACGCGGCGGGGTGGGCACCCTACGGCCCGCGCGTGCGCTGGCGTAGGGCAAGAGCCGCGCTTGCCGACGCCCCCTTTAATATCCACCCCGTCCGCCGGCGCCTGCGCGATAATGTGCTCACCGTGGACTGGGAGTCTGTCGCACCACGGGACTAAACGCGCCGCGCGCTGATGGCAGCTGGGGAGCTGTGAAGTGCCTAGCAATGTGCCCGAGAACTGCCGCAAACTTTGCCCCGCGCCGACTCATGCGCCACACTGGTACGCATGGCTTCGAAGAAATCGGCAGGTTCACTCGCCTGGAAAATCATCATTGGCATCCTCGTAGCACTGCTCGTGCTCATCCTCTTGGCCGAGTTCGGCCTGCGCTGGTTCATCGGTCACCAGATGACCTCGCAATTCAACGAGGCCGCGGAGCAAGAGGGAATCCAGGTCAAAGAAGATCCCTCCGTCAGCTTTGGCGGCAGCCCACTGCTCGTAGGGCTGTTCAAGGGCTCCATTTCCCAAATGGATATGACCACGCCGTCCACCCTGCAAATCGACGGCACCGAGATCAAGGGCCAACCTGCCTCCGAGATCCACGTGGAAGATATGAGCACCGACCAGGAGAATCCGGTAGCCGGCAAGCTGCGCGCTTCTACCACCGTGCCGGATGACTACCTGCTGGCATCCTTCCAGAAAGGCATTTCCGAGCAGGCAGGCAGCGAGAAGGTGGGCAATATGGTGGTTACGGAGATCACCGCCAATGAGCAAGACCACGTGCTGGACGTGAAGTTTGCCGGCGGCCTTGCCAACCTCTCGCTAGAGCCCACCGCCCACGACGGAAAGCTCGATATCCGCGCCACCGAGGCCTCCATCTTCGGCCTCGAGCTGCCGGATCAGGCCACCGAAGCCATCTCCTCCGCACTGCAGAACGGCATGTCGGATCAATTCGTGGGTTCTGACATGAACGTCGATTCCGTAGAGGTGCTCGATGGCGAGCTCAAGCTCACCATCACCGGCACCGATGTTCCGATGAATGACATGGATAAGCTGGCCGGCGGCGGTGACTCCGCAGGCCAGGGCGGGGCCACTGGCTCTGGCGCGCCGCAGCAGGGCGCGCAGGAGAAAGCCGCCTAAACCGCAGCGGCGGGAAATTCGATGACCGGAAGCTTGGCAGCGGCCAACGCCGGTCCTTTTTTCATCTCCTCTCCCCCGGCACCGGATTCCTCGTTGTCCACGGCGGCAGAACTGCGCACAATGAGACGCTGATAACCGGCCTGCTGTGCAGCCGTAACCGCGGCAGCTGCGGCATCGGCCGCATCTGCGCCCACAGCCCCCGGCACGATGAGGCCCAAGCGGGCCGGATCGGGGCAGGCCTCGCGGATGGCGATGAGCTCGGAGAGCACGGCATTGGCATCCGTCACGGTCTCATCGAGGCTGACCCACACCTCGCTGGCGCCGGATTGAATGGCCAAGCGCGCCTCAGAGGCCTTGATGAGCGTGTGGTGGCGGCCGGTGGGATACCCCGCGACGGAGATAATATCGGCCGCGCCCGCGCCTGCGGCAAGGGAAACATGGTGCGGGGAGACGAGGACGGTGTTATCGGCAGCGCGATCCTTGACCGTCGCGGCTGGGGCGTCAAGCAGGTTAAGCATTAGTAGCTATAATCGCCGTTGATAATGGCCTTGAGCTGCGGGCGCACGTCAAACCAGTACACGCCGGTAATGACCGCGCCGATCCAAGACAAAAAGGCCAAGCCGGTGCCCATCGCTACCGCGGAACCGGCCAGCAGGCCAACCCACACCCACTTGCCCTGACGGTCGCCGGCGCGGAAGGCGTCCTCGCGCGTGGTAGCGGCGAGGATCGCACCGACGATGGCGGTCAGGGTGAGGATTTGGAAGATGTAGCTGTCTAGATGCAGGGCAAGATTATAAAGGAAATACATGCAGATTAATTCTGTGGGTCGTCGGTGTCGATTACTTCGCCATCGATAATATTATCGCCCTGCGAAGGAGCAGAATCCTGGCCAGAGCGCGCCGCATTCTTCTTTTCCGCACGGCGGGCCTGCGCGGAATTATAGGCGTCCATCACGCCCTCGCGGGTCTCGTTATAAGCGGTGGAGAACTTGCCCTTAGCGGCGTCGAAAGCAGCGGACTCACGGGTGCCGTCCGCGGCCTTCTTCACAGTGGCACCGAACTCCTTCGCGGTAGCAGTGGCCTTATCCACCAAGCCCTCCTTGCCGGATGCGCCATAAGGGCTTTTCGCTTGCGCGCCATTAGCGTGCTGGGTGCGTTCTTCTTGCAGGCGGCCACCGAAGTCCTTGGCTACCTCAAAAGCAGCGCTGCCGGCATCTTTCAGGGAATCGAAAATCTTCTTATTATCGCTCATTGCTCATTACTCCTTATGTCTAAGCACCAAAGATAAGGTGGTTGATCGCGAATATCACCAATCCTGCCAGGGAACCGACGATAGTGCCGTTCAAACGAATAAATTGCAGGTCCTTGCCCACCATGAGCTCGATATTTTGGGAGGCTTCCTCCGCATCCCAGCGCTTGATGGTCTCCGGGATAATAGCGATAATTTCCGGCGCGAATTTCTCCACCGCGTAGCGCGCGGCCTTATCCACGAGCGCATTGGCCTGGGCCAAGAATTCGGAGTCCTCGAGCAGACGGTGCGTCAACTCCTTTACCTTCGCCGTAATCTTCTGGCGCAGGAAAGACTCCGGATCATTGAGCTGGTCAATGAGCATAGTGGATACCGTACGCCACATGGCTGCCGGCGCCTGCTGCGCTTGATCGGAGGCGAGCATCTCTTGCTTGATGCCCTCGATGCGCCCGCGCATGTCCGCATCCCACTGCAGATCTGAGGCCAGCTTAGACAGGTTGCGGCGAATGGCCAGGCGAGCCTCGTGGTTGCCATTGCGGCGCACCTCATCAGCAAATTCCACGAGCTCGGTATAGACCTTCTCCCCCACCATCTCGCGGGCAAAGCGCGGCGCCCACCCCGGCATGCGCTCGTCGATGGCGGTGACCACGGTGGACTCCATGCTCAGAATCTTGCCGTGCGCCCACTCAATGAGATCATCTTCCAGCGGACGAGCCTTGCCGTCTGCAATATAGCCCTCCAGCAACCTACCCAGCGGCGGGCCCCACTCTGGCTCGGCTAGGCGGTCCATGACTTGGGTGCGGATGAAATGCTCTGCCTCTTCGGGGTCCAAATCTGCGACCACGCTGGCGGCACGCTCGCCAATCCAGGCGGAGACTTCCTCCGCCTTGCCCGGCTCTACGCCTTGGCGCGCCAGCCATAGCGGCAACTCCGCCTCGCGAACCTTGGCGCTAAGCGCATCCGCGGTAAGGAAGTTCTCCTCCACAAAGTCCTTCAAGGCATCGCCCACGCGGTCCTTATTATTCGGGATCAGCGCTGTATGCGGGATGGGCAGCCCCATCGGCCGGCGAAATAGCGCGGTCACCGCAAACCAGTCCGCCAAGCCACCTACCATGCCGGCCTCCGCCGCTGCACGCACGTAGCCCACCCACACTGGGGCCCCGCTTTCCGACGTCTGCCACCACGAACACCCCAAAAAGATCACCGCCGCACCAATCAGGAACGACAGCGCAATCGCCTTCCACCGGCGCAGGTCCGCACGCCGCGCCTCCTGATTGCCAGCCTGCGGGACGGGAGCAGCACCCGACGATGCCGTTACCGTAGCCGTTTCGAGGCCTTCCTCCGCGCGGTGCGTCATGAGTTCTCCTTGAGGTTGTGAAGGTGTATTTCAGCTTCGTTCTATAACACTAGTGCCCACCTCGGACATGCCCGGTGGTTGCCGTCATTCCAGCGACTTGTTGAATCGCTACCACGTGCTAGCGGCAGCGTCGTTTAGATGGTGAGAGATCACGCAACCCCCGTCTCCTGCACGGTGAACATGCTAATGGAGGCGGGGGTGGCGTCGAGTCAGTACAGAAACTTAGGCAATGCCTGGATTAGGCAAGCACCTTAGTTAACTCGGCCGGTTTCCTTGCGGTACTTGCGGTAGTAGCGGCGGCCGTAGTGGACGGTGCCTACTGCGGCGATGGCCACAATGACTAGGGCGATGATGCCGATGATCATGGTCAGGGTGTAGTCACCCTCACCTGCGGTGCCCAGCGGGGTATCCCACACGCCAAGGCCCCAAATAATGATGCCGGCAGCCGGGAGGCAAGACAGGATCAGACCCATGCCCACCCAGGTGGAGGTGCGAAGAAGGGAAGAGTGAGGAGCACCGAAGGACACGGGATCGTAGCCCTCAATGTAGGTGTCCTGAATCTTGCCGGAGAACTCCGGGTAAGTCTCGCTGGTGTAGTCAGCGACTGCGTGGGTGTTATCGCTCATGGCGGAGTCTTTCTGTCTTTCTCTCGTTCCTAGTATTCCTACGGAATAACCTTAGCTTAGTCGTCCTTGCCACGGAAAGCAGCACGTGCACGTTCGCGGGTAACCGCGGAAACCGCGGTCAGCGGAACGCCGGCCGGGCAGACATCGGCGCACTCACCATAGAGGGAGCAGTGGCCGAAGTTGGCTTCCAGGTCATCAACCATGTTGCGGGCACGGCGGCCACGCTCTTCCTTGCCCAGCGGCATGAGGGAAAGGTGCACCAGCTTTGCGCCGGTAAACAGGTGAGCCGCACCGTTCGGGCAGGCAGCAACGCAGGCACCGCAGCCAATGCAGGCAGCGTGGTCCAGCGAGTACTCGGAGGTCTCATGGTTGATGTGCATGGTATCCGCATCCGGAGCGGTACCAGCGTCCATGGAGACGTAGCCGCCCTGCTCCATCACGTGATCCAGAGCCGTGCGGTCCACAATCATGTCCTTAATGACCGGGTAGGCAGCGGAACGGAAGGGCTCCAGCTTGATCGTGTCGCCATCGGTGAAGTTGAACAGGCGCTGCTGGCAGGCCGGGGTGTTCTGGCCAGGGCCGTGCGGGCGGCCATTGACGGTCAGGCCGCAGGTACCACAGATGCCCTCACGGCAGTCGGAAGCGAAAGCGAAGGGCTCTTCGCCGCGCTCAATGTAGCCCTCGTTGACGTGGTCCAACAGCTCCAGGATGGACATCTGCTCAGAGGCATCGTCCACCTGGACGGTTTCGAAGTGGCCTTCTTGGGTCGGTCCGGCTTGACGCCAGATCTCAAGTGTCAGTTTCATTACTTGTAGTTCCTTGTCATCAGCGGGATCGAATCAAAGTACAGCGGCTCGGCGTGGCGAATGAACTCGTTCTTATTAGCGCCCGGCTCCCATGCGGAAACAAAGCACCAGTTCTCATCGTCGCGTTCTGCCTCGCCGTCCTCGGTGAGGTGGTCCTCGCGGAAGTGGGCGCCACAGGACTCATCGCGGTCCAAAGCGTCAACACACATGAGCTCGCCCAGGTCCAGGTAGTCGGCAACGCGCAGGCCGTACTCCAGCACCTGGTTCATGTCGTTAGCCTCACCCGGGATGCGGACATTAGCCCAGAAGTCCTCGCGCAGCTTACGGATCTTGGTGATGGCTTCCTTGAGGTCTTCCACGTTACGGGACACACCGCAGCCGTGGTAGAGGATATCGCCCAGCTGGCGGTGGTAGTAGGCCGGACCGTGCGGGTCCTCGCCACGTACGCCCATCAGGCGGTCAATACGCTCCTGTGCCTGTGCCACTGCAGCCTGTGCTTCCTGGGAGTCCTCAGCCAGCTTCTCCTCACCAAGGTGATCAGCCAAGTAGTTCGGGATGGTAAACGGCAGGGTGAACCAGCCATCCACAGAAGCCGACAGCAGGGAGTTAGCACCCAGACGGTTTGCACCGTGGTAGGTCCAGGAGCACTCACCGGCGGCAAAGAGGCCGTCGATAGCGGTCATCTCGTTGAAGTCGGTCCACAGGCCACCCATGGTGAAGTGGCAGGTCGGAGCGATACGCATCGGGGTCTCATAAGCGGACTCGCCAATGGCCTCTTCGTACATCTCGATGAGGTTAGAGTAGCGCTCACGGATCTTATCCTTGCCCAGACGCTCGATGGCGTCACGGAAGTCCAGATACACCGAGTTGTGTAGCGGTCCAACGCCCAAGCCCTTGTTGATCTGCTGGGAGATGGCGCGGGAAGCAACGTCACGCGGGACCAGGTTGCCGAATGCCGGGTAGCGGCGCTCCAAGAAGTAGTCGCGCTCATCTTCCGGAATCTCATTAGCCGGGCGGTCATCTTCCGGCTTAATCGGAGACCAGATACGGCCATCGTTACGCAGGGACTCCGACATGAGGATGGTCTTGGACTGCCAATCGGAGTTGACCGGAAGACCCGTTGGGTGGAACTGGATGAATGCCGGGGAAGCCAGGTACGCGCCGTTTTCATACGCACGCATCATGCCGCCAGCATTGGAGTTCTTAGCCAACGTGGACATGTGGAACACATTGCCGTAACCGCCAGTACCCAGGATGACGGCGTGACCGGTGAAGGCGGTGAGCTCACCGTTAATCAGGTTGCGGGTGACGATGCCGCCCGCCCGCTTCTTACCGCCATCGTTATAGGTGATGATTTCCTGCAGGTCGTGGTGAGCGAAAAGCTCCACATTGCCCAAGCCGATCTGGCGGTAAAGCGCAGAAGTGGTGGACAGCTGCAGCTGCTGGCCTGTTTGGCCACGCGTGTAGTAGGTACGGGAGACCTGCACACCACCGAAGGAACGGGTAGCCAAGGTGCCGCCGTACTCGCGGGCGAATGGTGCGCCGATGGCGTTCATATGGTCAATCACGCGCACGGACTCGTTGGCCAAGCGCCAGCAGTCGGACTCGCGGCAGCGGTAGTCGCCGCCCTTCACGGTGTCCTTGGTGTGGCGGTAGGTGGAGTCATTGTCCACCTTCTTGGCACGGGAGGAGTTAACACCACCCTGTGCGGCGACGGAGTGCGCACGACGCGGGGAGTCATGGAAGGTGAAGACCTTCACCTTGTAGCCCAGCTCGCCCAATGCGGCCGCGGCGGAACCGGCGGACAGGCCGGTACCAACCACGAGGACTTCAAACTTGCGACGGTTCAGCGGGGATACCAGCTGCATGTGGTCCTTTTGGTGGGACCACATATCCTTCATCGGCACGCCGTGCGGCTCTTTAGATTCGAGGATCTTGCCGGCGGTGACGCCCGGAACGATGGACTGTGGGTGCGAGAAATTTGGGTGCTCGCGCTTGAGTTCAGTATTAGTCATGGGTTTCTAACTCCTTTAGCTGACCAAGCCCAGGGCAACGGACAAAGGCATAACGATGTTGCCGATGCAGACAACGGCCGGGATAACGTACGCCAAGATCAGGAAGGTCTGACGCCACTTCGCACCGGTGATACCCAGGTCAGAGGCAGCAAGGCGAATGCCGTGGGTGAGGTGCAGGAACAGGAAGCACATGGCAATCACGTACACGATGGTGACCGGCCAGCGACTGAAGGTAGCAATCATGTTGGCCTTCACCGCTCCCTCTGCGAAGTCACCTGGGGCGATGGGCTGTACGCCCATGGTCAGGTCCAGCAGGTGGAAGATGATGAACAGCAGCAAAACGATGCCGGAGACCAGCATGGACTTGGTGGCGAAGGAATCAAGGCCGCCCATCAGGTTGCTGCGGCGGAACTTGCCGCGGGATGCCTTGGAACGAGCAGTCAAAGCGATCGCGCCGTAGATATGGGCGATGATGGCAACCAGCAGGATGGCGCGAATGATCCACAATGCGCCCTCATGCGGGAACAGTGGCTCGCCCATGGAGCGCAGGAATGCGCCGTATTCATCCAGCGCCTCTTCGCCGCCGTGCGCCGGCAAGTACAACTTCAGGTTGCCGGCCATGTGGCCAACAACGAAGAGGGCGAAAAGCAGGCCAGTGACGGCCATGATGAGCTTCAGAACCCAGGAGGGCACTCCCGGCTTCTGACGGATTGGTTCGTTAGTAATGTGGCCGTGAGCTACTGCCTCACGGTCGGGATTTCTTAAAGTCATGACACCTCCATTGTCGCCCTCACTTTAACTGGGCTTAACCGCTGGTTACCAGTCAATTCCTGCAGCGTTTCACCTAACGGTACGGCGGTACGGTTAAAGTCAGAATTCTTTTAGGTAAGGGTTGCCTTAAAAGCCTCGGAGCAAAACGTCACTACCTTGGCTGCTCGGAATTCCGCAATATTGACGTTGCGTAATTTCTTCCGTAGTTGTGAACTTGGTCACCCGGTGTTACTAGAGTGACCGCCTTACCCCTTTATGCGTCAAACTTTCGCATGAAACCCACATGCAGCCCACAGGGAGGTGAACATTCTTTGCAAGATCTTTGCGATTAGGGTGCACACCCGCAGGCCAGCCAGTAACCTTGCCGGCATGAGTAAGACGTATGTGGGATCCCGCCTTCGCCAGCTTCGCCGTGAGCGCGATCTCAGTCAGGCTTCCCTTGCTGCGACGCTGGGGCTCTCCGCCAGCTACGTCAATCAGATCGAGCACGACGTCCGCCCGCTCACCGTCCCGGTGCTCCTGCGCATCACGGAGGTCTTCGGCGTCGATGCCACCTTCTTCTCCCGTGATGACGACTCCCGCCTTCTTGCCGAGATCCAGGACGTCATCCAGGACAAGGAGCTCTGCCCCTCCCCTGTCGAGCTGCAGGAGCTCTCCGAGCTGGTCTATAACCACCCCACCGTGGCTCGCACACTGGTAGACGTCCACCGTCGCTACCGCAATGTGCGCGATAAGCTCTCGCTGGCCACCGATGCCCGCCGCACCACCGAGGCCACCCAGGCCCTATCCATGCCGCACGACGAGGTGCGCGACTTCTTCTACGCTCGCCAAAACTACTTGGACAACCTGGACCACCATGCAGAGCAGCTTGCCGACGCCCTCTCGGTCACCCACTTCGGCATTCGCGACACCGAACACGCCCTGGCCCAGCGCCTGCGCGATCGCCACAACGTAGATATCCACATCACTTCCCAGATGGATGGCACGCTACACAGCTTTAACCGCGAGACCGGCGAGTTCCGGCTCGCGTCGCGCCTGAGCGAAGGCCAGCGCGCCTTCCGCATGGCCGCGGAGCTGAGCTTCCTCGAGGCCGGGGAGGACATCGCCGCCCTAGTGGAGGAGGAGCCGTTTACCTCGGATGCTTCACGCAACCTCGCACAACGCGGCTTGGCCAGCTACTTCGCCGCCGCCACCGTGATGCCCTATGCACTGATGCATTCCGAAGCCGAGCGCTCCGGCTACGACGTGGAATACCTCTGCCAGGTCTTCGGCGTGGGCTATGAATCCGTGGCCTCCCGCCTGTCCACCCTGCAGCGCGATAACCTCCGCGGCATTCCTTTTACTTTTGTCCGCGTCGACCGCGCAGGAAACATGTCCAAGCGCCAATCCGCCACCGGCGTGCACTTTTCCAATAATGGCGGCACCTGCCCGTTGTGGAATGTTTACGAGACCTTCACCCAGCCCGGCATTATCTCCCGCCAGCTGGCCCAGATGCCCGATGGCCGCAATTACCTGTGGATCTCCCGCGCCGTCCAGCACCACCAGGGTCGCTTTGGCGATACCAATAAGCTCTTCGCCATTGGCCTAGGCTGCGAGGCTCGCCACGCTGACCGCACCGTCTACGCAGAGGGTCTCGACCTCAAAGATCTCTCTTCTGCTACCCCTATCGGCTCCGGTTGCCGCACTTGCCCGCGCGAAAATTGCGCGCAACGCGCCTTCCCGCCCATTAATGAGATCATCAGTATTGACGCGCACCGCTCCGCAGTTGCACCCTACTAGCGTCTTGGGCGCCAATCGACCTACTCGAAAACTACTCGAAAGCTACTCGAAAGAGCTCGTTTCGAGTAAATAACGTTATGACCTGCCGGTTTGGCAGCACTCGAAGCCTACTCGAAATCTACTCGAAAAATTTTCGAGTAGAGTTACCCTTATGAGCTACGACCCCCAGTCCCCATATGCCTCATCATGGGAAAAGCTACTGAGCCAGCCAGAAGATCAATGGTTTGACCGAAAATCTTTTAACATTCAACCCAAAGATCTCGCAAAAGCGTTAGTAGCGTTTGCCAACGCGGAGGGTGGGATCATCGCCGTCGGGATTACAGACCGCACTTTGGATGGCCTACCTTCCGCCAAACAGGCTAACCAACTGCGTCAAGCTCCCCATGAATTCACGGATCCCACTACCAGGTATGAAGTCAAAATCGTCGACATTCCAGATCCAGGATCGCACTCCCCATCAACCAAAGGGCCGGCGCAAATATATCTGTTTCATGTCTCCCCAACAGAGAACGTCCACTACACAACCGCAGGAGAGTGCTATCTAAGGGTTGGGGACCAAACACAGAAGCTCAAAGCCGATGACATACTGGAGTTGCGCTATACCAAAGGCGAGCAAACCTTTGATTCCACGGAAGTCAGCGGAGCCAACGTTGTGGACCTGAATGACGAATCCGTAGCTAGCTATGCACATTCTCTAGGCTCCTCCACTCCTATCGATGCGCTTAAGGCGCGGGGCCTTCTCCGCCAGCCCGACCGCCCCACTGTCGCCTCCGTCCTCATGTTTGGAAAATCACCCCAGCTATATTTCCCAAACGCACATATTCGCGTGCTCAAGTTTGAAGAACCTGATCGCCTACCTGGACGTCAACAGCAGCTGGCCTTCGACAAGCGCTTCGAAGGAACAATTCCACAACAACTAGAAAAGGCTCGAGAGACCATCATGTCACTCTTGCCCGAAGTTGAAAGAAAAGGTACCGGCCTACATTTTCAACGCGAGACTCTAATTCCACCCGATGTATGGCTCGAAGGTCTAGTAAATGCGGCAATCCACAGGTCTTATTCGAACAGTGGAGACCATATTCGCTTCGAAATTTTCCCCGATAAGATCACAATTTCCTCACCAGGCCGCTTTCCCGGCCTAGTAGACCCTTCTAAGCCAGAAGAAATTGCTCGATTCGCTCGCAATCCGCATATCGCCCGTGTGGCAGCTGAATTAAAAATCGGCCAAGAACTCGGCGAAGGAATTAGAAGAATCTACAGCGAAATGCGGCTCGTAGGACTATCGGATCCCATCTATAAACAAACATCGGGCTCGGTGATTCTAACGCTCCCAGCACAGAAACGGGTTCCCGCTTCTGTGCTCGATAGCCTCCCTAAGGGCGCCGAGGAGGTTCTTCATACGCTGCAACTACATTCCCGCCCCCTGGGGACTCGAGAAGTTTCTGAACTAACCGATCTCAGCGTTCCTACTGCTCGCACCGCCCTACAGCAGCTCAGGAGAGCCGGCCTAATTTTCTGGCACGGCACATCCCCCAAAGATCCACGCGCCACGTGGTCCGCCACCGAAAATATTTAACACCTATTCAATGCTCGGCAGTACTCGAAAGCTACTCGAAAAAGCTCATTTCGAGTAAATAACCTGCTGAACTGGCGGTTTAGCAGTACTCGAAAGCTACTCGAAAAAGCTCATTTCGAGTAAATAACCTGCTGAACTGGCGGTTTAGCAGTACTCGAAAGCTACTCGAAAATTTTTCGAGTAGCAGTGAGGGTTGCGCGCGTTATGCATACAAAGAGCAACGGCACCGCTGCTTCCCTCCTGCCCCGTGTGGGCGGAGGAGGATCAGCGGTGCCGATGCTGTTGCCGTTGTGGTGTGCCGAGGTCCTAGCCTCCCGGCGGTGGTGGGAGAAAAGGTGGACGTCGGCAAGCAGCCCTGCTTAGAGGTTAATCATGTGGCCGCCAATACCCTCGGCAGCTTCCTTCATGGCCTCAGAGAGGGTCGGGTGGGTGTGGACGTTGCGGCCGATTTCCTCAGCGGTGAGGTCGAAGCGCTGCGCCAGGGTCAGCTCTGGCAGCAGCTCGGAAACGTTGGAGCCCACCATGTGGCCGCCGATGAGCTCGCCGTACTCGCCGTCCGCGATGAGCTTGACAAAGCCCGCGGTCTCATTGAGGCCAGCAGCCTTGCCGTTAGCGGAGAACGGGAAGGTAGCGACCTTAATGTCGCGGTCCGCGAACTTCTCCTTGGCAGCCTCTTCGGTGTAGCCGAAGGAAGCGACCTGCGGGTTGCAGAAGGTAGCGCGCGGCATATTCATGTAGTCGCCCAAAAGCTGGGTCTCCACGCCGGCGATGGTCTCTGCAGCCACAACGCCCTGGGCCTCAGCAACGTGGGCGAGCTGCAGCTTCGCGGTGACGTCACCGATGGCGTAGATGTGGTCGACGTTGGTACGCATGGTGTCATCGATGGCAATAGCGCCGCGCTCGGTGAGCTCAACGCCGGTGTTCTCCAGACCGAAGCCCTCGGTGCGCGGGGCGAAGCCGATGGAGATCATGGCACGGTCCACGGTGAGAGTGTCCTGCTTGGAGCCGTCCTTGGACTCCACCTCAACGGTGACATTATCGCCGTTGTCCTTCACGGAGGTGGTCTTGTAGCCGGTCAGCAGCTTGACGCCGAGCTTCTTGTACTCCTTGGCAATGGCCTTGGAGACGTCCTTGTCCTCGTTCGGCAGGACGCGGTCCATGAACTCCACGATGGTAACGTCCACGCCGTAGTTGGCCAGAACATAAGCAAATTCCATGCCGATGGCGCCGGCACCGACGATGACCATGGACTTCGGGGCCTCATCGTTGAGGATCTGCTCCTCGTAGGACACGATGTTGCCGCCGAGCTCTACGCCCGGCAGAGACTTGACCACGGAGCCGGTAGCGATGATGCAGTCATCGAAGGTGACGGTCTTACCCTTGTCATCACCATCGGTGATTTCGATAGTCTTATCGTCCTTGAAGGAGCCAAGGCCGTTGATCTCGGTGATCTTGTTCTTCTTCATCAGGTAATGGACACCCTTGACGATGCCCGCGGAAACCTTGCGGGAACGCTTGTGGGCAACACCGAAGTCGAAGGAGACATCGCCGGAAATGCCGAAGTCCTTGGCCTCGTGGTTGAAGGTGTGGGCAACCTCAGCGTTCTTCAGCAGCGCCTTGGAAGGGATGCAGCCTACGTTGAGGCAGACACCGCCCCAGTACTGCTTCTCGATTACGGCAACTTTCTTACCAAGCTGAGCTGCACGGATGGCGGCCACGTAGCCGCCAGGGCCCGCGCCGAGTACTACTACGTCATAATGTTCATTAGTCACGCCCTTTAGGATACGTAACTTTGCCCTCCATGTCGCGCATTGGGTCACACTCTTGTGCCCGAGTCCCCCACGCTTCGGGGGTAAAACGCGCAAAGGCCCTGCACGGTGGCGTCGGCAAGCGCGCGACACCCCCACGCAGGGCTATGGGTTCGGTGTTTTAGAACAGGCCGAGAGCCAATGCGGCGGCGGAGGACATGGAGGAACCCATGTGCAGGAACTGGCCCAGAACTTCATTGATGGATACGAGGATGGAATCGAAAACGTTCATTATGCTTCTTTCTGTGTTTTTACTTGCCTAGAGCGAGGGATGGGCCCGGGAGGCGGACCTCATTATTCACACGTTTAGTACTAGCGGAGATTGTAGCGCCACCGTTACATACGCGCTGCGTTCAGAATTATGACACACAAACCACATGCGTCACAGGTTTTGCTACATTAAAAGGGCTATTAAGGCATAGAGTCTTGCTAACACCCCCGCTATGCGGAACGATACCTACTGAGAAGATTCTCTTAACTCGAGGAAGCTAAAAATATGCATACTTTGCGCTCTATCGGCTCTAGCGTCGCAGGCATCGCCATCGCGGCAGGAGTCCTCTCCGCCCCTATCGCCTCCGCCGTCGAACCGGACGAGATTCAGGGGGACGCCACCCCGTCCACCATCCGCGAGGTTAACCTGACCAACCCTGCGGACCCGGAGAATATCAACTACGCCATCACCATCGAGGGTGAAAACCGCGTGGCAGACATTGCCAAATTGGATGATAAGGACAAGTGGAAGGGCTACGCCTTTGGTCACGAGAGCGGCCAGGGCAAGCACTACGGCAACCACGTTAAGGCCCTGACCGCCACCTCCGCCGCCATGGGCGGCCGCGAGGTTCCGCTGGCTGTCATCACCCCAGACGGCGACTTTGAGAAGAAGCGCCCCACCCTGTACCTGCTCAACGGCGCGGGCGGCGCTGAGCAGGGCATGGACTGGCTAACCGCCACCGTCAACCACGACATCGACCCTGAGACCGAGGGCGTACAAGACATGGTGGACTTCTACACGTCCAAGGATGTCAACGTGGTCATCCCACAGGCCGGCGCCTTCTCCTATTACACCGACTGGGTATCTTCCCCGAATAGCGGCTACCTCAAGGGCCCGCAGAAGTGGGAGACCTTCCTCACCAAGGAGCTGCCGAACAAACTGGAGGAGCACATCGGCGGCAATGGCAAGCGCGCGATTGCCGGCATGTCCATGTCCGCTACCTCTTCCCTGCTGCTGGCGGAGCATAACCCGGGCTTCTACAACGCTGTGGGCTCCTTCTCCGGCTGCGCCGCAACCTCCCGCCCACTGCCGCGCCTATACACCCAGCTGACCGTCAACCGCGGCGGTGGCTCGGCCGACCAGATGTGGGGGGCTATGGGCAGCGATTACAACGTGTACAACGATGCCCTGGTGAACGCTAACCCGAATAACCTGGGCCAATCCGAGACCTACGTTTCGGTCAACTCCGGTCTGGGCGGCGCCAATGACTGGGGCGCTAAGGGCTCGTCCACCCTCATCGTTGAGGGCGGCGTCATCGAGGCCGCGATGAACTCCTGCACCCATGACCTCAAGGCCAAAATGGACTCCCAGGGCATGGACGCAGACTGGAACTTCCGCAATACCGGCACCCACTCCTGGCCGGGCTGGCGCGATGACCTCTTCACCTCCTGGGCCACCTTCGAGCGCGGCTTTAACAAGGACGCTGCAGAAGGACCGGCCGCACCGGCGGTAGAGGCTAATGAGCTTTCCATCGAGGCACCGCAGGCCGAGGAAAATGCGCAGGTTAAGGACGCCCCGAGCGCCGCTGACCAGTCCCCGGACAAGGACTTTGTCGAGGGCAAGGACGCAGAGGGCGCAGCGGCTCCGAACGCTGCGGAGGCTGCAGCGGCCGCCGAGGCTGCTGTCGCTGCCGAATAATCAGGAATTCATTAACTACAGGAAAGAAGCACTATGAAGCGCCTTAGCTCCATCCTGGCCGCCACCGCCGTGTGCGCCGGCCTAGCATCCGCCCCGCTGGCGGGGGCCGCACAGCTCACCCCGCAGCAGGTAGCAGGCAACGCTGCCCAGTCCACCTTGGCCCCGTTGGAGGTCACCCCGGAGCTGGAGCAGCAGACTTGGTACCAGAAGTACAAGGACGATCCGCGCGTCGAAAAGCTGCAGGCCACCTCCCCTGCCATGAACGGCCGCAAGATTCCGCTGGCCGTCATTCGCGCGAAGGATGAGAACCGCCCGACCATCTACCTGCTCAATGGCGCAGGCGGCGCGGAGCAGGACATGGACTGGCTGAAGCTTTCCGATGCCGTTGATTTCTACCACTCCAGGAACGTCAACGTGGTTATCCCGCAGGCCGGTGCTTTCTCCTACTACACCGACTGGGTATCCGAGCCGAACTCCAAGTACCTCAAGGGCCCGCAGAAGTGGGAAACCTTCCTTACCAAGGAACTGCCGGGCGCCATCGAGGGCCACATCAAGGCCGATAACCACCGCGCTATTGCGGGCATGTCCATGTCCGCGACCTCCTCCCTGCTACTGGCGGAGCACAACCAGGGCTTCTATGATGCCGTCGGCTCCTATGCCGGCTGCGCGGCCACCGCTTACCCGGTAGAGCACAAGGCCGTTGAGCTCACCGTTAACCGCGGTGGTGCGACCACGGAGCAGATGTGGGGCCCGTTCGGCTCCCCCACAAACCGCTATAACGACGCGATGATGAACCACGAGAAGCTGCGCGGCACGGAGCTGTACATCTCTTCCGGTTCTGGGTTGGCAGGCAAGGAGGATACCTTCTCCTACCACGTGGCTAAGGGCACGAACCCTATGGCAGCCGCTGCAGGCTCCGCTATTCTGCAGGGTGAAGGCGGTGCCATCGAGGCTGGCGTGAACTACTGCACCCACAACTTCAAGGCCAAGCTGGACCAGGCTGGCATCCCGGCAACCTATAACTTCCGCAATACCGGCACCCACTCCTGGCCGCACTGGATTGCGGACCTTAAGGACTCCTGGCCGGTCTTCGAGCGCGCTTTCAATAAATAAGCTCGTTTCTTTCCGCGACTGAAAGGGCGGTAGGCTTGCAGCATTATGAAGTTGCTTCCTACCGCCCTTTCGCGTGCCCACACTGATCCTTATACCGGCGTAGATTTTAATCTCGGTTTCGAGGTTTCCCACTACACGCTGGATCTGACCTACCGCGTGGAGCCCAACCTGCTCCACGGCGAGGCTATTTTGGCCATCCGGGCCGATGAAGGTTTGGCGTCCCTGACCCTGGATCTAGGCGGGGCGATGGTGGCCCGGCGCGTGACCGCAAAGGGTGCGCCGCGGGTGGCTAAATTCCGCCAATCCTCCGGCAAGCTGCGCCTGCGTTTCGCAGAAGAGATTGCAGCCGGCACGGAGTTTGAGCTGGTGATCCGCTACGGCGGCAGCCCGCGGCCGATCCGCACCACCTGGGGAGAGATCGGCTGGGAAGAAACCGAGTCCGGTTCGCTGGTGGCCAGCCAGCCCAATGGCGCGCCGAGCTGGTTCCCCTGCGACGATACGCCTTCTGCCAAGGCACTCTATGACATCATCATTACGGCCGATGATCCCTTTATCGTGGTTTCTAATGGTGACCTTGTCTCCCGCCGGGCGGGCGGTTCCACCACGCGCTGGCACTACCGCACCCGCGAGCCCATGGCCACCTATCTGGCGACGGTGCAGGTAGGAGAGTTCTCTAATTTTGATTTGGGACCTTCCACGCGCGCTTGGGCGCCGGCCGCGCTGCGCGAGCGCGTGCTGGATGAGTTTGCCCAGCAGCAGGAAATGGTGGACTTCTTCGCCTCCATTTATGGCCCATACCCATTTGCGGATTACCAGGTGGTCATCACGGAAGATGAGCTAGAAATCCCGCTGGAGGCGCAGGGCCTGTCCATCTTTGGCTCCAATCATATTAAGGGCGACCACGCCTTCGAACGCCTTATCGCGCACGAGCTTTCCCACCAATGGTTTGGCAATTCCGTGGGCCTGAGCGAGTGGAAGGATATCTGGCTCAACGAGGGCTTTGCCTGCTACAGCGAGTGGCTATGGGCCGAGCATAAGGGCGAGACCACCGCGCACGAGGCGGCGCGTGCCCACTACCACGTCTTGGGACGCAAGGCACAGGACCTCACCGTTTCTGATCCGGGTGCGCGCGATATGTTCGATGACCGCGTGTATAAGCGCGGCGCGTTGGCTGTGCATGCCATTCACCGCCTGCTTGGCGACGCCTTCTTTAGCACCCTCCGCAGCTACCTCACCGAGCACCGGCATTCGGTGGTAGAAGCTTCCATGTTGCTGGATACCTTCCGCGCCGCCGCTCCTGATGCCGCGCTTTTCGACGCCACCGTAGACGCCTGGCTCAACCAGAAGGCCCTTCCCCCCTTCCCGAATTAGTGGTTTTGGCCCCGCTTTGCGGGGTTTTGGCTGCGTTTTCTTGGGGAATGTCTAATCTATTGACCAATTCCTTCTTTCCTGTTGACGGGGTGTTTTATCTGGGCAAAATAGAACATGTAAACGAACAGGAAGGGAGAGATCATGCAAACCACCAAGCACGCGGAGATAGACTCCGCCATCGCGCAGGTTGCCACTGGGCTCACCCAGCTGCGCGGCCTCATGCAAGATCCCTCCGATCTGTCTTTCGAGCTTCTTCATCCACATTTCGAACACTTGGAGCGGGCGCTAGGAAATAAGTCCACCATCGACGCCGCCTTTGCTTTCATTGCAGACCGCGATGACGCCGGCCGCCGCGTAGGCTCTTCCAAGACCAAGGACTACCTGACCACGCGCCTAGGCCTTACCGATGCCGAGGCCGCCGCCCGCCTCCGCAATGGACGCAACCTCTTCGCACCCATCCCCGATCCGGAGCCGGCTCCCCCTGCGGGCCCCGATGCCGACGAAGCCGCACGCGCCCAAGCCGAAGAAGAAGCTCGCCGCCACGCTGACCGCGAGCGCCGCGAGGAAGAGAAGCGCCGCAAGAAGCTCTTTGAGGAAGAGCCTATCCCCGAGCGCATCCTTAACCTCATCGAGAATGAGCTACGTAGCCTCAGCAAGTACGCCATCCCCGGCCCAAGCGAACTGCGCAACCAGGCCCTCGAACAGGCCAAGCGCCGCCCCTTCGATTCCCTGCGAGAGTGGCTACGCAAGGCCATCCGCAAAGCGAATAAGCACGCTCTCACCCCAGCAGGCGAGCCCGACCCACACGCCGCTACCCGCAAGCGCCGCTTTAGCATCTCCCGCCAAGATGCCGACGGCGGTGTGCACATCTCCGGCTACCTAGACGCCTCTGCGGCCGCCATCCTCGCCAGCGCCTTTGCTCCCGCGAAGAATAAGGGCAGCGCGGATCTCAGTCCCGAGGACGATACCCGCACCTATGCCCAACGCATGGCGGACCAATTGACCGCTGCGCTATCGAGCTATCTTTCCGCCACCCAAAAGAACTCCGACGGTCTCGGCTCCTTCTTCGTCGCCACCACCTTGGAGGAACTGGAGGCAATGGGCGGCGATACCCGCTTCGCCACCAGCACCGGCATCGAACTCTCCCCGCTCGATCTCCTCCGCCTCGGCGGCGCGCAGCACGATTTCTTCTGTGCCGTGGACGACAAGGGCCTCCCCCTCGAGCTTGGTCGCACCAAGCGCACCGCGTCCCTCTGGCAGAAGCTAGCCCTAGCGGCCTCCGAGCTTGTCTGCACCCACCCCGAGTGCCACCGCCCCTGGCAGGACTGCGATGTCCACCACCTCCAAGCCTGGTCACACGGCGGTGCCACCGATCTCAAGAACCTCACGCTGCTGTGCCGCCGGCACCACGTGGACAATAACGACTACCGCGATGGCCGCAACGGAATGGGACACGCCGAACGGGATCCCGTCACTGGCCGGGTGGGCTACCGCGCCGCCCACACCAGCGGCCTATCGCCCACCGTGGAGGTCAACGAACACCCCGCTGCGGAACAAGCCCCAGCCCGCAGGCTCACGGATCCGCCCTCGCCACCTCCGTCACCACCGGGTGCGGCCTGACCGGGGCCCACGGCCTGCCACAGCCACGCGCCCGACTGCCCTACACTGGATAACCATGCAAACGATGCTCGTCACTGGCGGCGCCGGTTTTATCGGCGCCAATTTCGTGCGCCTAATATGCCAGGCGCGCCCCGATACCCGCATTACGGTGCTCGATAAGCTCACCTACGCCGGAAACCGCGCCAACCTCGCCGGCCTCGATATCGACCTCGTGGAGGGGGATATCGCCGATCCCGCCACCGTAGAACCGCTCGTCGCCGCTGCGGATGTAGTGGTTCATTTTGCCGCCGAGTCCCATAACGACAATTCTTTGCGCGACCCCTCGCCCTTCATCCACACGAACCTCGTAGGCACATTCACCCTTCTGGAAGCCTGCCGCAAGCACGATACCCGCCTCCACCATGTCTCCACCGACGAGGTTTTCGGCGACCTCGAGATAGGAGCAGCGACCAAATTTATCGAGCACACCGCCTACGCTCCCTCCAGCCCATACTCAGCCACCAAGGCGGGGTCTGACCACCTCGTGCGAGCATGGGTGCGTTCCTTCGGGCTGCGCGCGACCATCTCAAACTGCTCCAATAATTACGGGCCGTACCAGCACATTGAGAAGTTCATCCCCCGCCAAATCACCAATATCCTCTCCGGACACACGCCCAAGCTCTACGGCACGGGCGAGCAGGTGCGCGATTGGATTCACGTCGATGACCACAACAAAGCGGTGCTCGCCATCCTCGAGCGGGGCCGCATCGGCGAGACCTACAATATCGGCGCGGACCAAGAGGATATTAATAATAAGCAGGTCATTGAGCTGATTTGCGAAATCATGGGCCACACCCGCAATGGACGCGCACTCTATGAGCACGTGGCGGACCGCCCCGGCCATGACCAGCGCTATGCCATGAACGCCGCCAAGCTGCGTCGCGAGCTAGGCTGGGCCCCGCGGTTCACGGATATCCGCGCCGGTCTCGAAGCCACCATCGCGTGGTATCGCGATAACGAAGGCTGGTGGAAGCCCGAGAAAGAAAACGTGGAAGCCCGCTACAAGCAGCAAGGACAGTAGATATGCGTATTACCGAAACCGCCATCCCGGGGCTGCTCATCATCGACCTCGACGTGCACGGCGATAACCGCGGCTGGTTTAAGGAGAATTGGCAACGCGAAAAATTCACCGGCCTCGCGCCCGAGCTCGCAAGCTTCCAGCCAGTGCAGAACAATATTTCTTATAACCACCCCGGAGCCACCCGCGGCCTGCACGCCGAGCCGTGGGACAAACTCGTCTCGGTGGCGCACGGCAAGATCTTCGGCGCGTGGTGCGATTTACGCGAGGGATCGGAGAGCTTTGGCGAGGTCGTCACCCACGAGGTGGGGCCGGAGACAGCGGTGTTTGTGCCGCGGGGCGTCGCTAATGGCTTTCAGGCGCTGGAGGAAACCTCCTACTGCTACCTGGTCAATGAGCATTGGTCTGCCGAGGCGCGCTATGCCGCGGTGAACCTCGACATCGTGGACTGGCCGCAAGAACCCACCGAGATTTCGGACAAGGACAAGCAGCACCCAGGCCTTAAAGGCGTAAGCCCGATGCCCGCCCGCCGTATCCTCGTCACAGGCGCGAATGGGCAGTTGGGGCGGGCGTTGAAGCGCCTGCTTGCCGACGCCGAATTTTGCACCCACGCCGACTTCGACATCACCAATCCGCCGGAACGGAATTGGAAGCAGTACTCGGCCATCATTAATTGCGCGGCGTATAACGACGTCAACGGCGCCGAAAACGACCGCGCCGCCGCTTGGGCCGTCAACGCGGAGGGACCTGCAAAGCTGGCACGCATCGCCGCAGAAAACCAGATCACACTGGTGCAAGTCTCGAGCGACTATATCTTCGATGGGGCGAACGAGGTCCACTCCGAGGAGGAGCTACCGTCGCCGCTCAGTGTATACGGGGCGTCGAAAGCCGCGGGTGATACCGCCGCGCAAACCGCGCCGCAGCACTACGTCATCCGCACCTCGTGGGTGTTTGGCGAGGGCGAAAATTTCATGTCCACCATGCGCCGGCTGGCCAATAAGGGAGTGGAGCCGAAGGTCATCCACGACCAGCGCGGGCGGCCCACGTTTGCCGAGGATCTTGCCAAGGGCATCGTCCACCTGCTCAGCTCCAACGCGGACTACGGCGTGTATAACCTCTCCAACTCGGGCGATACCGTCGGCCGCGATGAGATTGCCATGGCCGTGTTCATCGGGATCGGCCACGACCCGGCCGAGGTCACTCCGGTAAGCACCGAGCAGTACCGCGAGATCGCGGGCCCCGAGGCGCCGCGCCCTAAGGAGTCGACGCTTGCGCTAGATAAAATCGAGGCTACCGGCTTCAAGCCGCAGAATTGGCGTGCGGCCCTTGCCCTGTATTTGGCGCTGTACCCGGAGGATTAAATGAAAGGCATCATCCTGGCCGGCGGTTCCGGCACGCGGCTCTACCCGATTACCAAGGGCATCTCGAAGCAGCTCATGCCCATTTATGACAAGCCGATGATTTATTACCCGCTAACCACGCTCATTCAAGCGGGTATTCGGGAGATCCTCATCATTACCACCCCGGAGGATGCGGAGGCCTTCCAGCGGCTCTTTGGTGATGGATCGCAGCTTGGGCTGATGATCGATTACGCGGTCCAGCCGCGGCCGGAGGGACTCGCACAGGCCTTCTTGATTGGCGAGGATTTCATTGGCGATGACAGCGTCGCACTCGTGCTCGGCGATAATATCTTCCACGGCTTCGGCGGCGAGCTCGCCCACTGCCAAGATCCGGAGGGCGGCATCATCTTCGCCTACGAGGTCTCGGATCCGCAGCGCTATGGTGTCGTGGAATTCGACGCCGCGGGCCATGCGCTGAGCATCGAGGAAAAGCCGGAGGTACCGCGATCGAACCACGCGGTGGTGGGCTTGTACTTCTACGACAACTCGGTGGTGGAGATAGCCAGGGGCATCAAGCCCAGCGGCCGCGGCGAACTGGAAATCACGGCTGTGAACGAAGAGTACCTGCGCCGCGGCGAGCTCAATGTTCAGCGCCTGCACCGCGGGAGCGTATGGCTCGATACGGGAACGGTGGACTCGATGAGCGAGGCCTCCGCCTACGTCGAGGTGATGCAAAAACGCACCGGGATCGTTATCGGATCGCCCGAGGTCGCCGCATATGAGGCGGGCTTTATCGACCGCGCCCAGCTAGAAAAACTCGCCGAGCCGTTACTCAAGTCCGGCTACGGCGAGTACCTGCGGGCGTTTTAGAGGCTAGTAGCCGCGCTCGATGTATTCGTCGATGCGCGCGGCCTCCGCGCCCACCGTGGTGGCGTCGCCATGCCCTGGCAGGACCTTAGTGTCCTCCGGCAGGGTGAAGACGACGTTCTTCAGCGACTCGATGATCACATCGAAGTCGGAGTACTTGCGGCCAGTGGCACCAGGGCCGCCGTTGAAGAGCGTATCGCCCGACAGCAGCGTCTCGCCCACATGCAGCACCACGCAGCCCGGCGAGTGACCCGGGGTGTGGTAGACCGTAATCTTCTCGCCGCCAATATCGAACTGACCGCGGTCCGCCAATGGCGTGTACGGAGCATCGCCATTGGACTCCTGCCACAGCATGTCATCGTCCGGGTGCAGGTAGACCTCGGTATCAAAGCGCTTTGCGGCCTCGGGGGCGAGCTCGCAATGGTCATTGTGCGCGTGGGTGAGCAAGATGCCTTCTACGCGACGGTCGCCCACGAGCTCTGCTACCGCATCGAGGTCGTGGGAGGGGTCCACCACGTAGACGCTGGAGTCATCGCCCACGACGTAGACATTATTGTCCACATCCCATTCGCCGCCATCGAGGCGGAACTTGCCAGAAGTAACCGTGCTATCGATACGCATTAGAACTCCACCACAGAACGCAGAACCTTGCCGGACTTCATGGTAGCGAAGGCCTGCTCGACGTCGTCAAGCGCAATGCGCTCGGTGACGAACTTGTCCAGCGGGAAGTTGCCGGCCTTGGACAGCGCTACGTAAGCGGGGAAATCGCGCTCTGGGAGGCAATCGCCGTACCACGCAGGCTTGATGGAACCACCGCGGCCGTAGAGGTCGATGGCCGGAATGTCCACGTGGTCGGTGAGGTTCGGCACGCCCACCATGACCATGCGGCCGGCGTGGTCGCGAGAGTAGAAGGCCTGGCGCCAGGTGGGCTGGATGCCCACGGCGTCGATGGAGACATCGGTGCCGAAGCCGCCGGTGAGCTCGCGGACGGCGTCAATAACCTCCTGCTCCGAAAGGTCCTTGGAGCAGATGGTATCGGTCGCGCCGAATTCGCGGGCGGTCTCCAGCTTGGACTCGTCGATATCCACGGCGATGATTTTCGCCGCGCTCGCCAGCTTGGCGCCCGCAATGGCCGCCATGCCAACGCCGCCGCAGCCAAAGACGGCAACGGACTCGCCGAGCTGGATATCGCCGGTATTCACGGCAGCGCCGAGGCCCGCCATGATGCCGCAACCCAGCAGGCCAGCGGCAGCCGGGTCGGTGTCTTCCACCTTGGTGCACTGGCCCTCGTGGACCAAGGTCTTCTCCGCGAAGGAACCGATGCCCAGCGCAGGGGTAAGTTCGGTGCCATCCTCGAGGGTCATCTTCTTGGAGGCGTTGTGGGTATTGAAGCAGTACTTTGGCTCGCCCTTCTTGCAGGCGCGGCACTCGCCGCACACGGCGCGCCAGTTCAAAATGACGAAGTCGCCTTCCTCCACGTGGGTGACCGCAGAACCTACGGTCTCTACTACGCCTGCGGCCTCGTGGCCGAGCAGGAAGGGGAAGGCGTCTTCAATATCGCCATCGCGATAGGCAAGGTCGGTGTGGCACACACCGCAGGCCTGGACGCGCACGATGACGTCGTTAGGGCCGGGATCAGGAACGACAATGTTGACGGTTTCGACTTCTGCACCCTTGGAGCGGGCAATAACAGCTTTTACAGTCATGCGCCCGAGCGTACCGATATTTTCAAAACCGGCGCATTACTGAAAACCTTTTTAGGATCGGGCGATGACGTTGGCCGCATGCTCATGGCCACGCTGGTTCATGTGGATGGGCAGGTTGCCGTCACCACCAGTAAAGTCCACCAGACCAGCCCACATGCGCTGGTTTGCATCGGCACACATGCCGTTATTGCGGGTGGAAGGCTTCATATCCAGGAACTGCACGCCGGTGCGCGCCGCCAAGTCCACCTGCATCCACTGCGCCTTATTCTCAAAGTCCTGGATTGGCGGCAGGAAGGTGGAATCGGCCGGGCGCGGGCCGAAATGGAAGAGGCAGTAGTACGGGCCAGAACCGATGGTGGGGTAGCCAACGATCTGGACGCGGGCGTTCGGGGCCGCGCGCTTGATGCGCTCGATCTGCGGGGCGGTGCGGTCCGCGAACTGCTTACGAATCTGCGGCAGGTTGAGCTCGCGGTGGTTATAGGTGTCATTGAAACCGGTAGTAATAACCACGCGGTTGGTAGCCGGAGTCAGCGCACCGCTGCGGATGGCCGCATCCACCTGCTGGGAAACCTGCGGACCGCGAGACATGGACACGGCACCGGAGCAAGAGAAATCCCGCACCGGAAGGCGCAGCTTGGCGCCGGCGCGCTTGGCGTAGTTATTGGAGGTAGGGCAATCTACGCCCACACCTTTAGAGGGATCGTAGCGGTGGGCGAAGTAGGAGCCGGCATCTGGATCCGCAAGGACGGAATCGCCGAAGGCTACTAGGTTGCGCTCCGCGGCGGTGGCTTGCGGCGCGACAGCCACGCCTACGACGGCCAGCGCGGACGCCACCACGGAGAGGACTTTGAGCTGCAGAGATTTCATGAGATCCTTTTCTAGAAACACCAGTAACTTCAGGTAACTGTAGTCACTTCTGTAACATATTTCGAGTTGGCGGCAACACCGCCCGCCTCTCTCACGATATCGTCCATGGTTATCTTTTCGTTATCTTCGCTAATTTGGAGCTTTCCCGATCGTGAATTTTTCTGATTTCACATTCCACGCTGCAGCCCTCGGCCGGTTCGTGCCGGCGCTTCTTAACGCCGGACTCATCAGCCACCAAGGCGGCGCGAAGGCCCAGCTCAACCTGCTGCCGAACCTGGCCCGCTACCGCTTTACCACCGCACGCGAGATCGAACAGGGCTACCTTGCCTGCCCGGAGCGTTTGGCGCTTATCGACGACGACGGCACCCTCACCTACCGCCAGCTGCGCACGCACACCCAGGGCTTTGCCCGCTACCTCCGCTCGCTGGACCTGCCCGAAATCCGCCTCGGCGTCATGGCGCGCAACGGCCGCGGCATCATCATTCCTCTCGGCGCCAAGGGCTACGTGGGCGCTTCTATTTACCTGCTCAACGTGGGCTCCTCCCCGGAGCAGCTGGCCGGCTGCATTGAGGAAAACGGCATCAATGTGCTTGTCGTGGATGATGAATTCATCGACCGCGTGGACACCGATATCCCGGTCATCATCGCGCACGATACCGGAGCAAGCGAGCTGCCGAAGTTAGACAAGATTGTGAAGAATCCACCGGCCGTGGAGCTGCCGCGCTTCCCCAAGCACGGCCCGATTGTGCTCATGTCCTCCGGCACCACCGGCATTCCGAAGGGCATTGTGCGGCCGGAGCCGACCCTGCCGGTGGTGCTGGCCTCCATCGTGGATACGATTCCGTGGCGCGCCGACCAGCGCCTGCAGCTCACCGCCTCCATTTTTCACACGTGGGGCTGGGCCTGCATCAATATCGCGCTCGGCCTGCGCAATACCATCGTCACCCACCGCGTATTCGACGCGGAGCAGGTGCTTGATGATGTCCAGCGCTACCGCCTCGATGGCATGATCTCCTCCCCCATCTTCTTTAAGCGCTTGGTAGAGCGGGACCCGGCCGGTGAGTTCGATACCTCGAGCCTGAAATTCATCGCCTCGGCCGGCAATGCGCTGACCCCGGAGGTGGTCAAGGAAACCAATGAACGCTTCGGCGCCATCCTGTGCAACGTGTACGGATCCACCGAGCTCGCGCTCGCGACGACCGCCACCATGGATCAGGTGGCCGCCAACCCCACCATCGCCGGGCGCGTGGCCTCGGGCACGAAGCTGCGCATCCTCGATAAGGAGGGCCACCCGGTTCCGCGCGGCGAGGTGGGAGAGATCTACCTGACCAACTCCACCGCGATGACCGGCTATACCAACCCGAACCTGCGGCTCAATAAGGTGGACGGGCTCATTTCCATCGGCGATTTGGGCTACATCGACGAGCACGACTTCCTGCACGTGGTCGGCCGCGCCGATGACATGATCATCGTCGGCGGCGAAAACGTCCACCCGCAGTCTGTCACCGAGGTCCTCGAGGCCATGCCCGGCATCCACGAGGTTCATGCTGGCGGCGTAGAGGATAACGAAACCTTCCAACGCATCGCCGTGTGGGCGGTGCCTACTGCCGACGCCGCCGGAAAGGCCCTCACCGCCGACGCCATCCGCGACTGGGTCCGCACCAAGCTCGCCGATCACTCCGTGCCGCGCGACGTGCACTTCCTGGCCAAACTCCCGCGCAACGCTACCGGCAAGGTGGTCCCGCGCCTGCTCAATAACCACGGCGAGGCTTAGCGCGCACCTCCCCCGAATACACGAAAGGCCGCAGGCTATACACCTGCGGCCACTGTGGAGCCGCCTGCGAGAATCGAACTCGCGACCTTTTCATTACGAGTGAAATGCTCTACCGACTGAGCTAAGGCGGCGCGCTGCTTAGCATACGCCAGTGCAGCAAGAGAAAGTTTAACCTAGGGGCGCCGCGGAATAGAAATCGGCCCCAACTATTCACCCATTTACAGACACGCGCGGCGCAGCCGGCCCACTAGCCCGTCAAAGGCAATCTGCGTGCCGACGTTTTGGGTCAGCTGCTCGCGGCACAACGTGATGGCCGCCTGGCAGTCCAGCAAGCCTTCCTCGCTCACGCGCTGCGCGAGCTCACCAGAAAGTCCAGCGAAGTCCGGGTGGGTGAGATCCACCTGCGCGCCCACTTTCTGCATGAGCGCATCGCGGTAGACGCAGGAGAGATCAACAAGCACGAGGTCCAGATTGTCGATAACCCGGCGCTTCGCCCGCTTTTTGTGCTGGTCCTGCAGTTCCTTGATGGCGGAGCGGGCGTCGCGCTGCGCCTTAGCCGCACCTTTGCCCTTCGCACCTACGCCAAGGGTCTGCTCCAGCTTCGCCAGCTCGCCCTCTTCCTGGTCCTTATGCGACTCCTTCGCCTCCGAGTCCACCAATTTCAGCAGCGAGGTCACCGCCTGGAAGCCCTGGGAGCCGTGGAAGACCTCCTCTGCCAGGTTGATGGCCACCGCGCGGCGTTTTTGCACCGCCGGATCGTTGACCAGGCGCCGCGCTCTGCCGACGTGACGGAGGGAGGTGAGGGCGGCCAAGTAGGCGTCGTGATCCGAGGCGCCCTCGCTGACCAGCTGGGCGGTAATGCTCTCCACCGACGGGGAAGGAATGTAGAGGTGGCGGCAACGCGAGCGAAGGGTCTGGGAGAAGTCCTCGGGGGCGTCGGAAGGCGCGCACATGATGATCACAGTGCGCGCCGGCGGCTCCTCTACCGTCTTGAGCAGGGCATTCGCGCCGTTATTGTTGAGGCGGTCGGCGTTGTTGAAGATCACCACGCGCCAAGGGGCCACCGTGGGCAGGCTCGCGGCACGGCCGATGACCTCGCGCACCGTATCCACGGGAATGATGACCTCCTGCGGATCCACGAGGACCAGATCGGTGTGTTGTTTTGTCTCCAGCACCGCGCGGCAAGCCTCGCAGCGGCCGCAGCCTGGTTCCTCCGGATCCGTGCACATGAGCGCGGCCGCAAAATCGATCGCGGCCAAGGAACGGCCGGAGCCCGGCGGGCCGGTAAATAGCCAGGAATGGCTCATCGCCCGCGGGTCTGCCCCCGGCATCCCCCGGGCCGCCCGAGCGGCGCCCAAGATGGTGCGGGCCACACCTGGGGTATCTGCCAATCTTTGCGCAACGCTTCCGGTATTCACTCGCCCTAGCCTACTGGTCTTACTAAAGTATGAAGGCATGAACAGACTACTGCGCGGCGCACGATGGCTCATGGGCACCCAATGGCCGGTCTACGCCGCCTTAGTCCTCGGCGCGAACCTCATCGGCGCCATAGCGATCATGACCTTTGTCCTTTATTTCCTGCCGATGCCGGAGATCAAGGACTTTGCCTCCGAACTGCCCAGCCTGATGGGCGTTGCCGCGGTGTACCTCATCTTTGCCGTGGTCATCGGCATCGCCGTCACCCTGCTGCTTTTCCGCCCGGTGCTGGACTGGCAGCGCCACCCGGACGAGCACGATCCGAATATGGTACGCAACTTAGTGCTGCGCATCCCCGTCTACCAATCCGTGGTGGCGGCCGCGGTGTGGCTCATCGGCATCATCCTGGCCGTGGTGATTTCCGGCCGAGAATCTGCCAGCCTCGGGCTCGTTGTAGGCGTGTCCGCCACCCTGGCCGGCCTCGTGGTGGTCATCTTGACCTACCTGCAGGCAGAGCGCCTGGTGCGCCCGGTGGCCGCCCAAGCCGTGGCGCGCCGCTTTGAGGATGCCACCCTGGAGCCGCCCATCAAGTACCGCCTCATTTCAACCTGGCTGATGACCTCCGGCGTGCCGCTGGCGGGCATCTTGCTCGTGCTCATCGCCCAGCGCACCGGGCTCTTCTCCGGCACCGCAGGAGACCTGGTTCCCGCCATCACGGCCCTGGCCCTTACCGCTCTGGCCACCGGGTTTATCGGTACTAGCTTCGCGGTGATGAGCGTAGTGGACCCGATCGTGGAGCTGCAGGACGCCATTAACCGGGTGCGCCGCGGCGAGAACAATGCCGAGGTCGATATCTATGACGGGTCCGAGCTGGGCGTACTGCAGGCCGGTTTCAACGAGATGATGCGCGGCCTGCGCGAGCGCAATCGCGTGCGCGATATTTTCAGCCGCTACGTCGGCGCCGAGGTGGCGCAGCGCGCCCTAGAGGAGCGCCCCGAGTTGGGCGGCGAGGACCGCAAGGTAGCGGTGCTTTTTATTGACGTCATCGGTTCTACTACCTTCGCCGTCAATCACTCCCCCGAGGAGGTAGTGGAGGAGCTCAATAAGTTCTTCGAGCACGTCGTCGAGGTGGTGCACCGCAATAAAGGCATCATTAATAAGTTCCAGGGCGATGCCGCGCTGGCTGTCTTTGGCGCACCGCTCAATGTTTATGATTCCACCTCCGTGGCGCTGCAGGCCGCTCGCGAGCTGCGCGGCGAGTTGCGCGGGCTGGAGCTGCAAGCGGGCATCGGCGTGGCGGCGGGGCACGTCGTCGCCGGGCACATCGGCGGCGCGGATCGCTTCGAATATACCGTCATTGGTGACGCCGTGAACGAGGCTGCGCGCCTGACCGAGCTCGCTAAGGACACCCCGGGCCAGGTGCTCACCAATGCCGCCACACTCAAGACCGCCAATGAGGCCGAGCAGGCCCGCTGGACTATGATGAAATCCATTGAGCTGCGTGGGCGTCACCGCATGACCCAGCTGGCTCGCCCTATCCGCGCTACCCTGGCAGAACGTTCCGAGGTATAACGAGGTTTTTAAGTGAGCTCAGCTTCCCGGCCCCGCATGATCGTGCCCGATGTGGCGCGCGGCATGGCCCTCCTAGGCATCGCCATGGCCAATATGACCACGGCATGGATCATCACCACCGACCGGCCGGGCAGCTATTTCGGCGGCATCATTGATGGCAGCGCGTGGGATAAGGCGGCCGTCGTCTTCAGCGCCTTCTTTGTCCACAACCGCGGCCTTCCCATGTTTTCTACCCTGCTCGGCTTTGGCGTGGGGCTCATTGCCCTCAGCCTGTGGCGGCGCGGGTTTCCGGTGCGGGCGGCGCGCTGGGTCATCGCCAAGCGCTATACCTTCTTGGCGCTCATGGGCGCAGTGCACATGGTGCTGCTGTTTTGGGGCGACATTATGTTTTTCTACGGTGTGGCCGGGATCGTAATTGCATTCCTACTGCGCAAGCGGGATTCTACCCTCCTGCTCATTGCCTATATTCTTTTTGCGCTGTGCGCACTGGGCGGGGTTGTAGCCTTTATTTCCGGCGCCTTGGATCCCCTCGGCGTGGTAGCCACGGAGGGCATTGGCACCATCGAGTCCTACCCCGATCTGCTGCTCAGCCAGCTTATTACTTTAGGCAGCCAGGCCTTGGCCACGCCGATCATTTTGCTGATGTACCTGCCCGTGATGCTGGTGGGCTTTGTGTGGGCGCGCCAGGGCGTGCTTGCCGACGTCCCCTCTCACCGCCCCACCCTCCTGCGCTGGGTCGCCATTGCAGCGGCCATCACCGTGGTTATCGGCAGCTTGTGGTCTTTGAGCACGCTCGGGGTCATCGAGCAGCGCTGGGCCAATGCGGCCAATAATGCCAACTCCTTCATCGGCGTCTTTACCGGGCCTGGCATCCTGGCCGGGCTCGCGCTGGTGTTGCAGCCGGTACAGGAGCGGCTCTCGGCCGGCGCGCCACTGCCCGCAGTGCTGTGGCCCTTTGCGGCGCTGGGCAAGCGCTCTATGAGCGGCTACGTAGGGCAGTCCATTCTCTTTTTCTGCCTCGTGCACCCGTTTACGCTGAACTTCGGCCACGAACTGGGCGCCTTTGGCCAAGCCGAGCTGGCCTTCGCGGTGTGGCTGGTCACGCTAATCTTCGCCTGCGTTCTGGAGGCCTTCGACCGCCGCGGACCTTTTGAGGCCGTGCACCGCCGCCTGTCCTACGGCCCGACGATGCAGCCGCAGTTACCGGGTGCGGCGCAGGCCATCGAGAAGCAGCAGATGGCCGACCGCTAGGGCACCCGCCTCGGCCGCGCCCACTAGGCGCGCCCCCTGCTTCCGCTTACCGCGATATTGCTGCGCGAGCGCCGCGCGCAGGGCCGTCAGCCCCTCGGCCGCAACGAGCAGGTTGGCGCCGTGGCTGATGCCCTTGCCGGCGTCAGTGCGCAGCGCTAGATCCCCCGCCACTGCCGAGGTCGTGAGTACCGCCGCGCCGCCCACCGCCACGGCTGCGGCAGTCGGCTCCTTGCGAGTCGCGGCAACGCCCGCACCCCATACGGCCGCGCGCAAACCCCAGCCCAAGGCGTCGTTGCGCGCGCCGCGGCGATATAGGCTCCACGCATAGGCGGCATGGCTCGCCGTTACGGCCGCCACGCCGAGCACCGAAGGACGGGTCAGGGTGCGGGCCTTTTCCACCTGGCCAATAGCTCCGGCTATAACTCCGGCGCCAACGGCGGGCTCTTCGCGTACCGAGGCCAAAAGCTGCGGCCGCGTTTTGATGGTGACGGCGCGCCGCAGGGCCGCAGCGCCTTCTTGAGTGCGGGCAAGAAAATCATTCATGCCCGCCACCTTACGCGGTTACTTCTTGCGCGAGCCGGCCTTTACCACGTTCTTCGTGCCGGGCGAAGGCTTCTTAGTTGCCTTCTTGCCAGCCTTCTTCGTGGACTTTTTGGTGGCCTTCTTGGTTGCCTTCTTCTTCGTCGTCTTCTTAGAGGACTTCTTGGTGGACTTCTTCTTGGTCTCGCCGGAAGCTTCCTTGGCGCGGCGCTCGGAAAGGAGCTCGTTCGCGCGGGCGTCGGTAAGCTGCTCTGGGTCATCGCCGCGGCGCAGGGAGGCATTGGTGGTGCCGTCGGTGACGTACGGACCGAAGCGGCCGTCCTTCACGGTCATCGGCTTGCCGGAGACGTCATTATCGCCCAGCTGCTTGATCGGCGGCTGAGCGGCGGCGCGGCCGCGACGCTTCGGCTCGGCATAGATGCGGCGGGCCTCATCCAAGGTGATGGTGAAAATCTGCTCTTCCTTGGCCAAGGAGCGCGAATCCGTACCCTTCTTCAGGTACGGGCCGTAGCGGCCATTTTGCGCAGTGATCATCACGCCGTCGTCCTCGCCCACCTCGCGCGGCAGGGAAAGCAGCTTGAGGGCCTCCTCCAAAGTCACGGTGGAGGGTTCCATGGAGCTAAACAGCGAAGCCGTACCCGGCTTGAGCTTGTTCTCGATGTACTCCTTGACGCGCTTTTCCTTCTGTTTCGCGGCCGTCTTGGTTTCCCAATTCTTGGCGCGCTTGCCTTCTTCGGCGCGTTGCTTGTCTTCCTCGGCGCGCTCCTTGGCGACGACCTCCTCGGCCTCCCCCTCGGCCTTCTCCCGCTCATCCTCGCGGACGACTTCGGTGACATACGGGCCGAAGCGACCCTCCTTGGCCACGATCATGCGGCCGTTTTCCGGGTTCTCGCCCAGCTCGCGGCCGCCTTGCGGGGTGGCGAAAAGCTTTTCCGCCAGCTCCTCGTTGAGGCCATCCGGGGTGACGGTTTCGGACAGGTTAGCGCGCTGATACTCGATGCTGCCGTCGTCGTTAGTGCCAACGGCGCGCTCGATGTACGGGCCGTAGCGGCCCACGCGGACGAAGACATCGCGACCTTCGGCGTCGGTATAAAGCAGTAGCGAGTTAACCTTGCGCGCGTCGATGGCTTCCAGGTTGACGTCGATAAGCGACTTCAAGCCGCCGTGACGGGCAATGGAGGCCGCCTTCTGCTCGTTGGCCTCGGCGTTGCCGAAGTAAAAGCCGTTTAGCCAGGCGGTGCCATCCTCGATACCGGTGGCAATCTGGTCTAGCTCGTCTTCCATGGAAGAGGTGAAATCATAGTCCACCAACTCGGTGAAGTTCTCCTCCAACAGGCCCACGACGGCGAAGGCAACCCACGAAGGCACCAGCGCATTGCCGCGCGAGACCACATAACCGCGGTCCTGGATGGTCTTGATGATGGACGCGTAAGTAGACGGGCGGCCGATGCCCAGGTCCTCCATCTTCTTGACCAGGCTGGCTTCGGTATAGCGCGCCGGCGGGTTGGTGGAGTGGCCCTCGGCGGTAACCTCCTTGGCGGTCAGGGCGCGGCCCTCCTCCAAGTGCGGCAGGCGGGTCTCGCCCTTCTTATCACCCTTGGCGTCGTCAGCGCCGTAGGCCTTCAAGAAGCCGGGGAAGGTAATGGTGCGACCGGTGGCGGAAAATTCCACGTCGTGGCTGCCCTTATCGGTGGCGGCGGTGCCGGCTACGGTGACCTTCATGGAGGTTCCCTTGGCATCGGCCATCTGGGAGGCGACGGTGCGCTTCCAAATCAGGTCATAGAGCTTAAACTCCTCCGCATCCAACTGGCCAGAGAGCTGGCCCGGGGTGGCGAAGGACTCGCCGGCCGGGCGGATGGCCTCGTGGGCCTCCTGGGAATTTTTCACCTTGCGGTCATATACGCGCGGGGAATCAGAGACGTATTCTGCACCATAGATGCTGGTAGCGGAATTGCGCGCAGCCGACAGGCCCTGCTTAGAGAGCGAGGTGGAGTCCGTACGCATATAAGTAATGTGGCCGTTTTCGTACAGGCGCTGCGCAATGCGCATGGTGCGCTCAGAAGTAAAGTGCAGGCGGCGACCGGCCTCCTGCTGCAGCGTCGACGTCATAAACGGCGCATAGGGCTTGCGCGTATAGGGCTTGTGTTCGACCCCAGCGACCTGCATATCCGCACCGCGCAGCGCGGTTTCTAGCGCCTTGGCCTGTGGCTCGGTGATGACGATGACGTCTTTGCTCTTGACGTTTCCGCGGTCATCAAAGTCGCGGCCCAAGGCCACGCGTTTGCTATCGACGGCGGTAAGGCGGGCGTCGAAAGTGGCTGGGTTGTCCCCGTCCGCAGCGCCGGTATCTAGCGTGGCGGCCAGATCCCAGTAGTCCGCGGGGATGAACGCCATGCGCTCGCGCTCACGCTCGACGATGACGCGGGTGGCCACCGACTGCACGCGGCCGGCAGAAAGCCGCGGCATAACCTTCTTCCACAGCACCGGGGAGACCTCATAGCCGTAGAGGCGGTCGAGGATGCGGCGGGTTTCTTGGGCGTCGATAAGGTTGTAATCCAGATCGCGGGTATTGTCCGCGGCCTCCAGGATCGCGGACTTGGTGATCTCGTTAAAGACCATGCGGCGCACCGGCACCTTGGGTTTTAAAACCTCCAGCAGGTGCCAGGCGATGGCCTCGCCCTCACGGTCGGGGTCTGTTGCGAGGTAGAGCTGATCGCACTGCTTCAACTTGGACTTGAGGTCCGCGACCTTCTTCTTTTTATCGGGGCTCACCACATACAGCGGGGCGAAGTCATCTTCCGGGTTCACGCCGAGGCGCGCCCAGGATTCCTTCTTATACTTAGCCGGCACGTCCGCAGCGCCGCGGGGAAGATCGCGGATATGGCCCACAGAGGCCTCCACGATGTAGTTATCTCCGAGGTAAGGCTGAATCTTCTTCGCCTTCGTCGCCGACTCGACGATCACCAAGGTCTTTCCCGGCCCGGCTGCTTCTGCCACTTCGACTTCATCCCTTTCGATGATGCGAACAATAAGGTATGCACGCTTTCAGCAATCGCCCCTAGCGTACACAGTTGATCTGCATTTCCTGTCTCGCACCATATACGCGGTACTGCCAAAAGGCCGTTTTCAGGGGCACTATGTACCCCCACAGAACGGGTCTATACTGGCCTACTTAGAACGCCCCGTAGCTGCGAAAGCATTGTGGGGCACAATAGCACACCCAAGACGACGCCCGCGGAGGATTCATGGTTGACACCATCACTATGTGGATCGAAACCGTCATGTCCACAGAGTGGATCTACCCGCTGGTCGGCGTGCTGATCTTTGGTGACTGCTTCTTCCCCGTCCTGCCTTCTGAAATCCCGCTCAATATGGCCGGCGCCTGGTCCGGCTCCCAGGGCTTTCCGCACCTGCCCACCATGTTTTTCGTGGCGCTGATTGCCGCCATGATGGGCGATAATCTCTGCTTCCTGCTAGGCACACGGTTTATGCCCCTACTCCAGCGCGTGCCTAAAGGTTCTAAGGCCTACGAGGGGTTGAACTGGGTCAAGCGCAATATGCGCCGCGGCGGCGGTGCGGCCATTATTATTGCCCGCTTCATCCCTTCAGCGCGCTTGTTTATGACCATCCTGCTGGGATCGATGCGCTTCCCGTGGATCGTCTTTGTCTTCTTCGACACCATTGGTGTTGCGCTCTGGGCCAGCGAGGCGTTGGCCATTGGCTACCTCGGCGGCATGGCCTTTTCCAATTCGCCCGTGCTGGCTGTGGTGGTCAGCATCATCGCCGCGGTCATTATCGGCGTGGGGCTGCAAAAGCTGCAGAATAAGTTCACCGAATGGTGGGATACCCGCCGCGGCTACGCAGAAACGCCGTAGCGAGGGAGCCGACCGCCTAGATTACGGACACGGACTGGGCCTGCTCGCCCTTCGGTCCGGAGCCTACCTCGAAGGTGACCTGCTGGTTTTCTTCCAGAGTACGGAAGCCACTGCCCTGAATCTCGGAGTAGTGGACGAAGATATCGCCTTCGCCGTCCTCGCGCTCGATGAAGCCGTAGCCCTTTTCAGAGTTAAACCACTTAACGGTTCCTTGTGCCATGGTGTGCAGTCCTTTTCTTGATTAGCGGTGCGGCGATTCCGCACCAAGGGAGGTTTCGGTAAATGCGTCCTTTAGCAGTACCTTAAAGTGTAAACACCGCACCAAGACATCATTGGCCTCATATCAGTGTGACACGTTCCACGCCAAAGCGATAGGCCTAACCCACGAGGGGGTAGAAATTGGCTCACCCGGAAACGGATAATCCCCTGGGAGAAGAGCTGCTCGAGTTCATCCAGCGCCGCCTCGATGAGTCCACTCTCACATTTCACACCACTCTGCCGCCGCAGCGTGCGCAGTATGCCGAGTGGCCCGAATGGGTGCTGCCGGAGTTGAAGGAGAAGCTGGTCGAAGGGGGCGTCGGCAAGCTGTATAGCCACCAAGCGGAGCTGGCGCAGGCAGCCTGGGCCGGCGAGGATGCGGTGATTTCTACCGGTACGTCCTCGGGAAAGTCCCTGGGCTACCAGCTGCCCATTTTGAGCCGACTGGCGCAGGAGCCGAGCGCCTGCGCGCTGTATCTCACCCCCACCAAGGCGCTGGGATCGGACCAGCTGCAGGCAGTGCTCGAGCTGTGCCGGGGCATTCCGGCGCTCAAGGGCGTGGTGCCCTCGCCCTATGACGGCGATACGCCGCAAGAATCCCGCGCGGGCGTGCGCGATCATTCGCGGTTCATTTTCTCCAACCCGGATATGGTGCATATGTCGCTGCTAGCGGCGCATGCCCGGTGGGCGCGGCTGCTGCGGCACCTGGAGTTCATCGTCATCGATGAATGCCATTCCTACCGGGGCGTATTTGGCGCGAACGTGGCGCTGGTGCTGCGGCGCCTGCTGCGCTTGTGCGCGCACTATGGCTCGCGGCCGACAGTAATTTATGCCTCGGCCACTATGAAGGACCCGGGCCGGCATGCGCAGCGCCTTACCGGCCGGCCCGCCCGCGCGATTACGGAGGACACCGCCCCCACCGGCGCGCGCACCGTGGCGCTATGGGAACCGGGTTTTATCGAGGGGGCCGAGGGCGAGCACGGGGCGCCGGTGCGCCGCGCCGCCACCACCGAGGCGGCCGAGATGATGGCCTCCTTCATCGCCGAGGGCGCGCGCACCATGACCTTTGTGCGTTCGCGCCGCTCGGCCGAGGTGGTGGCCATGCGCGCGGCCGAGGTGCTCTCCGGTAGCCTCGGCCGGCCCGATTTTGCCCAGCGCATCGCCGCCTACCGCGCCGGTTACTTGGCCGAGGACCGCCGCAAGTTGGAGCGCGCGCTTGACGATGCCTCCTTGCTCGGCGTCGCCACCACCTCCGCCCTCGAGCTGGGTATCGATGTCGGTGGGCTCGATGCCGTGGTCACGGCCGGTTTCCCGGGGACCGTCGCGAGCTTTTGGCAGCAGGCCGGGCGCGCCGGCCGCCGCGGGCAAGGCTCGCTCGTAGTACTCATCGCCCGCGATGAGCCGATGGATACCTACCTGGTCCACCACCCCGAGGCCCTGCTGGGCCGACCGGTGGAGGCCAGCGTTTTCAACCCGGCCAATCCGTATATCCTCTTCGGCCACGTCTATTGCGCCGCGGTGGAAAAACCGCTGAATGATGCCACGATTGCCGCCTGGGGCGCGCAGGACGTGGTTCACCAGCTGGCCGAATCTGGCCTGCTGCGCCGCCGCGAGCGCGGCTGGTTCGCCGTGCCCATCCCCGCCCATTCACCGGAGGAACTCTCGCCCGAAACGGCCCATACCGCGGTTTCGCTGCGCGGCGGGGCGGGCGAGGAAGTCATGATCGTAGATTCCTCCGACGGCCGCCTGCTCGGCACCATCGATGCCGCCCGCGCTACCAGCCAAGTCCACCCCGGCGCGGTGTACCTGCACCAGGGCGAAAGTTTTGTCATCGAGGAGCTCATCCTCAGCGATTACCTGGCGCTGGCCCGGCCCGAGGCCCCGGATTATTCCACGACTCCGCGCTCCACCACGGATATCCGCATCCTGCGCGAGGCCGATAACTTGGTCAATTACTCCCCAGGACTGTGGGTAGCGGACGTGGAGGTGGAGGTCACCGACCGCGTCACCGGCTACCAGGTGCGGCTTGCCGACGGCACCATTGGCGACGATATCCCCCTCGATCTCCCCGAACAGCGCCTAGTCACCCGGGCGGTGGCCTATACCATCGATCCAATGGCGCTTGCCGCGATGGGGGTTACCGCCGCCGATACGCCCGGCACCTTGCACGCGGCTGAGCACGCCGCGATCGGCCTGCTACCGCTTATCGCCACCTGCGACCGCTGGGACATTGGAGGCGTGTCCACCGCATTGCACCCCGATACGCAATTGCCTACCGTCTTTGTCTACGACGGCCACCCCGGCGGCGCCGGTTTTGCTGAGGAGGGCTTTCGCCGCTTCCCCGAATGGATCGCGGCCACCTTCGAGGCGGTGCGCTCTTGTCCGTGCGAATCCGGGTGCCCGTCGTGCGTGCAATCGCCCAAGTGCGGTAACGGAAATAACCCGCTGAGCAAAGATGGCGCCATCAAGCTACTGGGTGCGCTGGTCACCATGACGCAGGGCTAGCCGCGACTTAAGCGGTTCTGCCTTTTTCTTCATTTACTCGCTGCGCCCGCGCGTATTCATAATCCGCGCTGCGCTGCAACAGCTCCTCACGCCGATGAGGAAACCGCTCCAATATTATGCGCTGAATTTCTGCCGCTGCTCGGGCGCGAGTACGCCGCACTTCCGGATTCGGCTCATAAAAAGGCGAGCCTTGCGGATGCCTCATGAAGCATCGCCTCTTTCTTCTTTCGGGGCAGATTTGTCGAGCTCGCCCTCTTTAAACTCTTGGGCAAAATCCCACAGTGTGTTGATAAAGGTGGAATCTCCTTCTACATCCGATAATAATCCCAGAATTGTAGGTAGAAAATACCATCCAGTAATTCTTTCGGCGCTTTCCGCCGAGTCAGTCTTATCGATACACCACTGCACAATTCCCCACCATCTATCTTGTTCCCGCCTACGATCCGATTTGATTTCTTCCCGTACCTTTCGGCGATATTCCCGCCAAGCAATGAAGCCCGCCACAGCCGCCACAACGGTAGGAATAAGCCGCACCATTGCCTCCTGCCAGCTCATACCGGCCCCGCCTTCGCTTGAGTGGACCGGCCACGGACCGTGGCGGTGACGATGACGTCGCGGCCGGATTCGGTACAGGTTTCTAAGGCGGCGTCATTGAGCGCGGCGGTATCGCGCGCGGCGGCACAAGCATCTTCACCCGTAGCGAGGGCCCAGGCACCGGCAACCGCCGCGAGGTCGGCCGCCACCTGGGCCTCGTGTCGCGCGGCCACGCGCGAGCCCACTGCCGCCACGATAAACAGCAGGCTCACGATGGCGACGATGATGCCGGCTGCGGCAATGGTGGCATAGCCTTCCTCGCCGCAGCGCTTCGGCTTACTCATTTCCGCCCACCTCGGCTGGAAATACCGCCTCGGAGCGCATGGTGCCGATGGGGGCATCAACGCTTACCGACGCCCTCACCAACCCACCGCTTTCTTCCACGCTGACCTGGGCATCCTCGCGCGGGGGATGGTATTCGACGCCGATGGCGTGCGAACGCGCGGCCGCGCCCGCCATGTCCACCGCGGCGATATAGGATGCCAGCGTGGCAATGGCACCCACGATTCCCGCCGCGACCAAGACCAGGGAGCTTAAAGCCAAAGCGGCCTCGATGGTCACGGAGCCATCGTCATCAAATACCCTGTGCATCATTCCTCCTTTCTGCCGGCGGGTTGGGCCCGCCGGCCGTGGTTAGAAAGCGGCGCTAGCTCGGGGTATTCGAGAGGGCGTCGGTAATGATGCCCTCGATGGCATCGACCACCCCGCCGCCGTTGATGACCATGTAGAGCACCCCGGCAAGCGCGGCGGCCGCCAGAGAACCCATGGCATACTCTGTAGTCTAAGATTTATACCATGATGGATAATAAGCTAAAAGCACTGGTCGTAGTGCGTATTTCCCGCCTAATGGAGGCCTCTTCTTCTCCTGAGAGGCAGGAACAAGAGTGCAGGGAGCTATGCCAGCGGATGGGCTGGGAAGTAGTAGGTGTTGCTAGTGACCTTAACGTAAGCGCTGGTGCTACTACGCCATTCGAGCGCCCGGAGCTTGGCTCCTGGTTAGGCTCTGGCAAAGATAATGACCCTGGCCGCTCCCACGAGTTCGACGTAATTGTCTTCTGGAGATTAGACCGCCTTGTTCGTAGTATGACTCAGCTTTCGACCTTGATGGGCTGGTGTGAACAGAGAGACGTTTACCTAAAGTCGGCTACCGAAAGCCATATTGACACCACTACCGATATGGGCCGGATTATGGCGATGCTCGTAGGCTCCTTTGCAGAGGTAGAACTTGCTGCGATTAGGGAGCGTACCGGAGCAGACCAACACCACAGGATTATCAGCGGTAAATACCGTGGCGCTGTACCCTCCTGGGGTTATAGGCCAGTGCAAGATAGTTCCGGTGGATGGAAGGTTGAACCGGACCCTGTTCAAGTTAAGCAGGTACATAAGGCAGCGGGGCTTGTGCTCCAAGGCGTGAGCATGAATGAGATTGCGAGGCAGTTTAATACAGCGGGTGAGCTAACGCCTAGGGCCTTAAACGATGTTCGTCAAGGTCGTGAGCCTCGTAAGAGTCAGTGGCGCGGTAACCGCCTCAAAAGCATGATTACCTCGAAGGCCATGCTGGGGTATGCGATGATTCGTGAGCCTGTTCTGGATAAGAATGGTAAGCCAAAGCGCAATAAAAGCGGCCAGAAGATTTACGAGCCCGAAGCCAAGGTTGTGGTGAAAGATGGTGCCCCAGTAAAGCGGGCTGAGGCAATCCTAGACCGAGATACCTGGGAGCGGGTGTGCAAGGAGCTTGCTTCTCGAGAAGTTGATGTTTCGGCCCGCTCGCATTCCCTGTTGCTCAATGTCCTGTTTTGCGGTGTTTGCGGCAACCCTGCTTATAAAATGAGTCCGAATAATGGACGTAGACCTAGTTACCGTTGTTCCACTGCTCAGTTAGGTAAGCATGGCAAGTGCTCTACTAAGACGCTTCAGGTAGATGAAGAGTTCATCGAAGATACGGTTACCAGCTCATTCCTGGGGCTGCTCGGTGACAGTGTGAGGGCCGTAAAGGTCTGGGATGAAGGCCTAGACCACTCTGAGGAGCTTGCAGAGCTCGAGGCTGGTATTCGTGAGCTTGCAAACGAGTTGCCTCGCTACCGTGCTGGCACTACCGCGTTTGATGCGATTACAGCGAATATCGAGACGATGCAAGAGCGACTAGACCAGTTGGAGGCTGAGGGCGTTAGGCCCGCTGGTTGGGTGTGGGAGCCTACCGGCCAAACAATCCGTGAGTGGTGGGAGGCCTCCTCGGTTGTTGAGAGAAACGCTTACCTCAGGGAATGCGGGGTAAAGGTCACATTCGAACACCGGGAAAATCGTAAACGTGGTGAGGCTCCGGATGTGCAGATTTCTTACGAGAATATCCCCGGTGTTGTCTCGGAGTTGGAGCCTGGAGAAGGCGCTTCTCGGGCTGTGCAGGTGCTGGAGAAGGTGCCTGAGGGCCAAAGGCTTGTGGTTAAGGCAGGAGCAGAGGAGAAGTAACGATGGAGAAACTGCACTGCCTAACCGATGAACAACTTGCTGCATTGCCTCGTACCCCAGAGGTACAGCTCGAGATACAAAAGCGTCTTTACGAATCGGCTAGTGAAGCTGTTGAGGCCTGGAATGAAGAAGCGAATGAACTAGTCAGTATTAAGGATGCAGCGGCTGAGCTGGGCTGGAGTGTTGAGGAGATGCTGGAGCAGTTGGTTCAGGACGGTCTAGTGCTCGAGGTTGATGGGGAACTGGTGCCAAGCCCACACCCTGATATTAAGCGCTGTGAGCCGTTTTAAGGCGTTGGAATATAGTTTCGGTATGTTTACCCCTCTGGAGCGCTGTTGGGCGCTCTATGGGCCCGCTAAACCCCTTAAACGGGCCCTTATTTACTTATTTAGATTAGAAAGGATGTTTGTTAATGGATTCGATGGAAAGACTACCTCGGTTAGAGCATAAGACTACCCCTCAGGGAGACCTGTTTGTTCTGACTAAGCCCGGTACGAGCATGAAGCTTTATCTCGATGCGAGGGAGCTTCAGGCTCTTACAGAGCAGGGAAATAGCCTGCTTAGTGTTGATAGATTTTAGAATTTAGAAAGAGAATTGTTTTATGAATAGTCCTGATAAGGGCCGACTCGAAAGCGTTTACGGTGACGCTGAGTGTTTTGAGCTTAAGCCGGGTTCAAAAGAGTTTGTTAAAGGTAAACCACGAACTTCCCCTACGGGTGAAGGTAACAGGGCCGCTAGAAACGCTACTGGTGAGCGAATTGTTATAGATATTGATATTCGCCCGGATAGTCCGGAGAAGTCCGCTAATTTCGAGGCGTTCTGTGCAGCGTTTCCTGGAGTTGCTGACACTCCTACAATGCGGGTTTCTTCTAAGACTACTGGGGCTTTCCACTTGGTCTATACGTGGCCGGAGGATTATCCGCTTCCTATGAAGTCGGTAGCGCCGGGAACTCTGCTCGGGCGGGGTGTAGAGGTGCCAACGTATTACACGTTGCCGGGGTCTGTTGTTCAGGGCCGTGAATACACAGACAATGGTCTTGAGCCCGCTGTTATCCCAGATTCCCTAGCGCTAACGCTGCTTAGGCCTAACGCACCGGCTCAGATTATCGAGGAGCACCAACCTTACGCTGGTACTAGTGGCAACGCTGAGCGACTTTTAGAGGTTATTTCTAATGCTGCTCCGGGTGAACGAAATGCTGCTTATCTCAAGGTGGCGTTTCCTCTGCTCGGAATCCTCGGGGCCGATGAATTCTTGCACCGGCTTATTCTCGCGTGGCCGGGAGATGAATCTGAGGAGGAGCTGGAGGCAAAGGTTAAGTCCACGGTGGCCGCTTACTCAGGCAGTGATACTAGTAAAGCTCCTCGGGAAGTGCTGTATTCGCGTCATCGGAATGATTATCTGGTAGACGTTCTAAACAGTGTCCGGTATGGCCCCTGGAAGGGGCGTACCGCTGCTACTGACCGCCGTGTGATGCTGGCACTAGCCCTTAAAGCCGTAACAGATAATCAGGTTGTTATTGATTACTCTCTGGATTCTGTCGCTTGTGATACTGGTTTCTATCCTTCCAAGGTTTCCGAAGCGTATAAGCGTCTAGTGAAGCTTGGATATATCGGTTTCCCTAGCAAAGGTGACTATTCGAAGATTAGTCTTGCAGGGTGGTCGGAATCGTTAGGTTTAATAGTATTAAGGGAGATAACCCCTACAGGGTTATCTAATAGTAATTATCTTGATTATCTAGGGTTTAAAGCTAGGTACAAGTACCCCTACCGTAGTAAGAGTATGTTGCCTGCATTGTCCCCTGTGTGGAGGCACAAGGAACTCGGTGGCCGTTGTGCTCAGGTGTTTGACCTAATCGACTCTGGTGTTTCTTCGAGAAGAGAACTAGTTTCTTTGTCTGGTGCTGGTGGCACCACTGTTAAGAATTCGGTTTCTCGGTTGATTGAGCTCGGGCTAGTGGTTGATGCTCCAGAAGGGCTTAGTATCTGTGAAGATGCGGCTAGTGTTGCTCAAGACCTATGCAATCAAGGTGAGGTCTCTGAGGTGTACCAGCGTATTCGTGAGAAGATTGCTGAAGATTACCAACGCCGGAGCCGGTACCACAGGCAGCGGTTTGCTGAGGCCACTGCTGTTTCCAGTATGGGTAATCCTGCTGAGCAAGAGCTCTTGGAACATCTAGGGCTGGTTTAAAAGGGGTGCTGCTCCCTAAGTGACGCTGTTTGCGTCTTATGGTTTCCGGGTATCGGAAGTGGGGAATTGTGACTCACCTAATAATTACACCCCTACACAGGGTTTAGATGAGTCATGTTTCCTCACTTTGCCGGGAAAATTATGTTTGAGTCTGTTTATCCTGGAGGCAAAATCGCCGCTATTACCCGGCCAAAGTGGCCGGTGTTAATTACTCTCCTAAGAGCAAGGTAGACTACCTTGCATTAATAATTATTTATACTCCATTGGGGAGGTTTAGATAATCCTCCGAGCTGATAGGAGCACTCCTCGTGCCTGCGGTGCTGTAACGCTCTAACCCACAGGGCGTATCAAAGGGAGTTAGTCTCTGGTTAAGTCCCCAGAATCCATTCTAAGCGTTTTAATCTCTTCTCTGGTGTATTTACCCTTGGAACGTCTGGGAGGCTCTCAGAATGGACGCTAGGGGCCTCTATGGGCCGCTTGTAACACTCCTCGAGCTCTGCTCTGTGGGGTTAGAGGCCTTAAACGACGCGTTAGGGGTATGCACTGTTGAAGGGGTGCTAATCCGCCCTGTGTGAGCCTCTTGCCAGAGGTGTATACGATACTCTGAACCGTATGCCTAGTTCCCAGCTTTCTCGTGATGAAATCCACCGCAATCTAGATTCTTTCCGGAGTCATTGGCTGAGAGAGCTCGAGGAGTGGAAGGCTGAGGGCCTGACTGGTCAGGAGCAAAAAGCAGCACAGCGTTTCTGGATTGACCTATTCTCTTGCTTTGGTATCACCGCCCAACGCATGAACCTGTTTGAAAGGAATGCACGCCGTAGCGATACCGGCAACACTGGCCGTATCGACTTGTTTTATCCCGGTGTGGTCATTGGTGAAGCAAAAAAGCCGGGCGTAGACCTCGAGGTTGCTTATCAACAGGTTCTGGATTACCTCAATGGCGGTAGTATCCGGGATTTTGAATATCCGAGATATATTCTGTGCTCGAATTTCGAAGAGTTCAGATTAATTCGCCTCGGTGATACGAGCTTTGATGTGAGCTTCGGGCTATCCGAAGTAGTGGACTACCTGGATTCTCTCAAGTTTCTTGCGGGGTATGACACTGTAACTCGGGCGGAAGAAGCTCGTGCGAGTATTCAAGCTTCCCGGCTTATGGCTGAGTTGTTTACCGCTATGGCGGGTGACGACGTTGACGAGGCTGTTGGTGATGAGGCTCCTACGAATTTTCACGATGAGGAGCTTCGGGTACACGAGACTTCGATGTACCTAACCCGGTTGTTGTTCCTGCTCTTCGGAGACGATGCGGGGTTGTGGGAAGCAGACCTGTTTACTCGTTTTGTAGAGGAGAACACCACCGCTGACAACCTCGGGCCCCAGCTTAATGCGCTGTTCGAAGTGCTGAATACGCCTGACAATCGTCGCCGCCATGTACCGGATTCTATGGCCGCGTTTCCTTATGTGAACGGTGCTATTTTTGCTGAGCCGATGCGGACTCAGTATTTCACCCCAGCTATGCGTACCGCGCTTCTGCACGCTTGTCGGTTTAACTGGAGTGAGATTAGCCCGGCTATTTTTGGCTCATTGTTCCAGTTGGTGAAGTCCAAAGAAGCCCGCCGCTCAGACGGCGAGCACTACACTTCGGAAACCAACATTCTGAAGACGCTGCAACCACTTTTTCTGACAGAGCTTCGAGAGAAGGCAGAGCGGCTGATTACCTCTAGGTCCACCACGGTTAAGGCGCTACGAGAGTTCAGAGATTCGTTAGCTGAGTATGCGTTTCTGGACCCCGCTTGTGGCTCCGGTAACTTCCTTATCGTCGCCTATCGGGAGCTCAGGAAGATAGAGACAGACCTTATCGTTGCTATTCGCCGTAAAGAGGGCACGCTGGATGATATGGCGCTTGACGTGTCATTCGAGCAGAAATTAAGTATCGGCCAGTTCTATGGTATCGAGTTGAACTGGTGGCCTGCTCGTATTGCAGAAACTGCGATGTTCCTTGTGGACCATCAATGCAACAAAGAGCTTGCACAGCGTATCGGAGCAGCACCCGAGAGGTTGCCTATCCGGATAACCGCCCATATCCACCACGCTAATGCGCTTGCTGTTGATTGGTCCCTGATTGTGCCAGAACCTAAGGGCGAAACTTTCGTCTTTGGTAACCCGCCGTTTATTGGTGCTCGAATGATGGACAAAGAGCAGAAGCAGGAACTTAATCGCGTTTGGAATGGGGCTAAGGGTGTTAATCAGCTGGATTACGTTACGGGCTGGCACGCTCAGGCACTGAAGATGTTCCAGAAGCGCCGGGGGAGGTTTGGTTTCGTCACCACCAATTCAATTACCCAAGGTGACCAAGTACCGCGTTTATTTGGCCCTATTTTCGATGCGGGGTGGCGTATTCGGTTTGCTCATCGCACGTTTTCTTGGGATTCGGAGGCCCCTGGTAAGGCAGCCGTTCACTGTGTGATTATTGGATTTGATAGGCAGGATTCTCCAACGCCTCGGTTATGGGATTACCCAAGAGTTAATGCTGAACCTGAATTGGTTCCGGTTACGAGATCTATTAATGCGTACCTCGTTGATGGTCCAAACGTTTTGATAGAGAAGCACTCTAAGCCGCTTTCTGATGTGGCTCCAGCTCGTTTTGGGAGCATGCCCAATGATGGTGGGAACCTGATTGTTGAGGTTGAGGAGTACGAGGAGGTTTCTTCGGACCCCGTAGCGGCTAAGTATCTTCGCCCGTTCCGGATGGGGAAGGAACTCGTAAGAGGCCTGGAGCGCTGGTGCCTATGGATGGAGAACCTGGAGCCGGGGGACGTTGAGAAGAGCGAGATTCTTCGCTCTAGGGTTGAAGCTGTGAGAACTCACCGGCTCAAGAGCAAGAGAGCAGCTACGCAAAAGAGAGCAGCTACCCCGTACCTGTTTGGAGAGCTTCACCAGCCAAGTACTTCTTATGTAGGCATACCGAGGGTAGTCTCAGAGGCTCGTAGATACTACACGGCTCAGCATCTTTCTCCAGAGATAATTGCGGGCGACAAGGTTTATACAGCCGTAGACCCTGATGGGCTCTTATTTGGGCTTATTTCTTCCTCCATGTTTATTACTTGGCAAAAGACGGTTGGAGGCCGTCTGAAAAGCGATTACAACTTTTCAAATACTATTGTGTGGAACACGTTCCCGGTTCCAGAGCTATCCGATAAGCAGCGAGAGAGCATTATTAAGGCTGGTAAGAAGGTACTGGAAGCTCGTGAGCTTCACCCTGAGCGGTCTTTGGCTGAACACTACGCACCTCTGAGCATGGCACCTGAGCTCGTTAAGGCACACGATGCTTTGGACCGGGAGGTAGATAAGGCGTTTGGTGCTTCTCGGAAATTATCGAATGAGAGGCAGCGGCTCGAGTTGTTGTTCTCTAATTACCAACGGCTAACTGAGGTAGCCTAACCCCTGTTATTGTAACAATTTGATAACATAGGGGGCTCATAGTGACATAAACTGTCATTTTCTCACCTATGTATATAGTGAGAGTGTTTTTAGAACAGGGTGTCTATTTTTCTACTCTCGCACTCTGCCGTCGGCACTCATAGACGGTGCTTCTGTTTCTCTAGGTTGAGTCCTTGGCCGTGCTTTAACTCTAGGTCGTTCCTTCTGAAGGACTAGGGCCCCGGGTAATTCCGGGGCCTTTTTCTTTTTGTCTTTAAAAGTAACGTTACTTCTGGTTTAAGAAAGGTTTTATTAAATGAAACGTTATGCGAATGGGAAGACCCGGGAAGAGCAGGCCCGTCATAACCAAAATTATCGACGCAAGCAGAAGCAAGCTCGAACCTGGATTGCGGATATAGCAGCGGCTCTAGGGGAGCCGAAAGAAGCTGTTGTGAAGATGGACGCGGTACGTGTTGCCGCGCTGATAAGGGAAGGATTCGAAAAGAGTGAACGGCCTAGAAGCTCGGATTAGAGAGTACTTATCTAATCCAAAGCACAAGAAGTTATCTAAAGCGCTTAGGGAAGAGCTGGATTCAGAGGGCTTAAAGTACTGCTATTACTGCAAAACTGTTAAGCCGCTAGCTGATTACAACCGCAAAGGCGCTGGTTATCGTAGTCAATGCAGGGACTGTCAGCATTCGTACCATTACGCTAATCACGAGCGCGAGTTAGCTCGTATGCGGAAATATAAGGCTGAGCATACCGAGCAGATTGCAGCACAATGCAAGCTATACAGGGAGCTTAATCCGCTCCCTGGACGTATCGTCGATGGTCGCCGTAGGGCTGAGAAGCTAGGAGCGCCCGTTGAGGAGTTCAGGGCGAAGGATGTTTACGAGTACTGGGGCTCTGTGGGCTTGGACCCTTGGGTTTCTGCGTACTCTGGCCAGCCCTTAAGTCCAGACAATTACGGGCTAGACCACATCATTCCGCTAAGCGCACCTGATACCCCGGGGCATGTGGCTTGGAATTTAGCTCCCTGTACTCAGCTGGAGAATAAGCGAAAATTTAACCGTCGGGTGTTGCCATTCCGTCTTTTAGCGTTATTAGCCCTGCACGAAGAGGAGAAGAAGAGTGAAGAAGCGGATTTCGAATAATCCATACACCCCTAGGTTGGAAGACCCGCCGCCCTCGAGGCTTCCGTTTTGTCCTGGTGATTTAGCCCGCCCCGCCTCAGAGTATGGCGGGCTTTTATTTTACCCAACCACGCCCGAGGATCGGCAATCGATGTTTTACGGAAGGAATGAATAGTTATGAGTTATATCCCATTGAACGGGGAGAAAGTCATTGAGAAGGCCAATGGCGCGCTCGAGCGTCGTCAAACACCCGCCACCGTGTTACGAGAAGCTTTGGCTGGGGTTAACAATGATGCTCCAGATGGTTCCAACGGAGCCACGAAATCAGAGCCTGTCAAGAAAGCTGTAGACCCGTCACAAGGCCGGGGCTATCCCGGTAAAGCAAAGCGCCCAGACCCGCTTTTGGACGCTGTTTTGAAGGCTGTTTATTAAGAATTAGAAGGAGTTTATGATTATGCTTAATGTCTCGAATTGGAATCTGAAGCACCCGAAAAAGGTCAAAGACCTGCTAGAAGCCCAAGCTAAGCTCGAGGAAGCGGTGCATGCACCCGCCCCGAGCAATGATGGTTTCCTTAGTGCCGAGACTCTTGAAGCAGCGATTGATGAACACACCCGGTTCGCCCTGTATAACGGCGACCATCGTCGCCAAGCTATCAACCTGGCACAATCCACTATTGAACGTCAGTTAAAGGCTGAAGTAAATAACAACCTTGATAATTATGTGAAGCAGGTTGAGGCAATCTTTAACCCTGCTGCTGAAGCTTATGCAGAGGCTGTAGAGCAGTTGCCTTCCTCTAAGTTCACCGCTGAGGATGTCCTAGCCTTCTCGGAATCGCAGAGGGAGGCATATCATACCGCCCGAGAAGCAGCTGGGGTTATCAGCTGGACGGCAGGCTGGTTGCACGACTTGCTAGACCTTCCTGGGCAGAGCCTGGGTAACTGGGGTAAGTGGTTCCTGGTCTGTGCCCCTGAGTCTGTGGCTGGGCTTACCTGTCTGTTCCTTGAGGAGGAGCACACTGGGGAGAAGGGGTATGATGCCCTCCTACCACCACTCCTACGCGCCCTGCGTGAGGGTGCAGAGCTACGCGTGGCTACGCCTGCACAGGCGCGTTCTGAGGCAGAAAAATTAGAGGCAGAGCGCCAGAATATGAGTAACGAGGCTTGGCTAACCCTACGCCGTAACTTAAAGCTCTAAGCCCCTAAGGGCCGTTGGGGAGCCTGAGTGTTAAGGCTCCCTAAAATGCCCTCTGAGCAGGCAATATGTCCTGTTAGTTGGCGGTACCCCATCATGGGGAACCCCACCGGGTATACCCTCGCCCCCAAAAGGAAGACCGGACGGTATTGCGCCTACGCTTTTGCATGCTGTTTTATTTATGGATTTTTTAGGAAGTGATTAATTTGGATGCTGATTTTGGCCCTGCCGGGGCTAGGCTGGTTGAGAGTATCACAGCCACGTTCGACTTCTCGGAGGAGCCTGGAAAGCTGGCTATTCTTGAGCGTGCTGCTCGTACTGCGGACACCATAGCAGCGTTGGAGGCTGAGGCGGCTACTCAGTCTCTCACAGCCAAAGGTTCGATGGGCCAAGCGGTTATCAATCCATTGGTTGCAGAGGCTCGAGCTCAAACGAGCCTTCTGGATAAACTACTCAAGTCCCTAGGTCTTCCAGAATCCGATGAGGAGACCGCAGCAAGGGCAGAGCAAAGGCGACGGCAGGCTAAGAAGGCAGCTCAAACGAGGTGGGGGAACCGATGACTATCCGCAAGGGTTCACAGCGGGGTGTGTCTCCTGCCGATGTTGCTACTCAGATTCGGGCTCATACGTACCCGGTGGAAGTGCCATTCAGTGAGTGGGCTGAGGAGACTAAGACCTATTGCTACCTCGTTGCTGGCAACACAGACCACGGGTTTATTTGCGAAGCTGGTGAGATTGCCGAGGTCTCCTTAGCAGATTGGTTCCGAGCGGTGTTCCGTACAGACCTTGGTTCTGCCCCGGCTGGGGTGCAGTGGATAGCTCCTCGAGAAGAATAAGCTGTTTCCATGCCCTACGGGCCTAATAGGCCTGTTGGGGATGCGGGCTCCTCGGGCTGATTTAGGCGGATTTTCCACCCGTTATGACCTGCGTGTTTAGTTTTGTCGATTCGCTGTATTGCCTTCTAAGGTGTTTTGATATTTTCCTGGACTAATTGCCCGGGGAAGCATTTTGAGACCCTTAGAATGCGTTTTAGAGGGCCTGGAAGGTAGCCGTAGGGAGCCCTGGTTACGATTTTGGTGTGGAGCGTCTAGTTACCCAGTTCTCCAGTCTATCTAATCCTCTTTGCACAGGTTTTCTTATTCCGGCTTTTTCATTATTTGATACCGAGAAATGGCCTGAAGAAGGAAGCCACCAACTGCATTAATGACAGAGCAACCGTAAACGACCTGAGTCCCTGCCCCAGCGTCGCTGAAACTCTCGGTCTGTGCAGTGTTAGGAAGCGCGATTAGGGCCAAGACCAATAGCAGCACAGCTAAGGCCATGTATGCCGTCATTACTCCCCTTAGCCCTTTTCCTTGAAAGTTGTGCTCGAAGGTTTCTTTATCAAGGAAGCAAGAAACAAGGGATAATGACAATAAGGCTATTACTGCGGTAAGTGCTGTTTGCATAGCCCGATGCTATCAACCGTTGAATCAGCTACCAGAGTGGTTAGGTGCCCTAAGGTTTCAAGCAATCCACTCACCCTTGGGTGCCTTCCATAAGAATTATTGGATACAAGGCATGTATATGCTTCTAGGGAATCCCCCTATAGGGATTCCTCTTAATTATAGTTAACCCAACGATTCCGACCGTAAGCTATGTGGGCCTCGGTGGGGGCAGTGAGCACCGGGAGCTCCCCGCCAATCTCCAACCGACACCACTTCCACAGGGGGGATTGTGGCACCTGTATGTTCGCACAGCCTGAGCAGTCTCGCATCTTCTAGGGTATAAAAGTTTGACAATTGAGTATTCAATGGTGCTCATCCCCTCGTCATTGCGGATGAGCTGGGAATACTTCTGAAGTGCGTGCATGTTACTTGTCCTTTCTGATGATGTTTAGAGAAGTTGCGCGCCCAGGCTGATTACTACGGGCGCAAGGCCTAGAACGATGAATGCTGGCAGGAAGCACACCGCCAGCGGGAGGGCGATAAATACTCCTGCGCGCTCCGCCTGTGCTGTGGCGTGGGCGGATGCTTCCGCGCGCAAAGAAGTACAGATTCGGTGGCATCCGGCCGCGATTGTGGCGCCGGATTGGCCCGACATGATGACAAGCTGCGCTAAGTCCTCCAGCCCCGCATGGCCCTTCATGTGGCCCCACGCGGACTGCGCGGGAACCCCCACCCCGAGTAGCGCGGCGACGGCTCCCCACAGCTCCTTAGTCTGGGCATCCGCGGTGCGGGCCACCGCGGTGGTGGCGCCGTGCACGGAGAGCCCTGCGGCCAGGCACGCTGCGAAAAGTTCGACGTCGCCAGCTACTACCAGTGGATCCAGCGGTGCGGCGGGCTTGAGCTTGCTTATCAGTCCCCCGCGCTCGGTCGGGCCATCGCGCGGGGTCTTGGCGGTGGTCTTGGTTGCGCTGGCAGGTGCCAAGCGGGCGGTGTGCGGCGGCAGGCCAACGAGGGTGGCGAGGGCGATAAAGATGAGCGGGATCATGCGGCCGCCTTCCGGATAATGACGCGCGACCAGGCGAACCCGCCGCAGGCCAGCGCCACGCCCACCACAAGGAGAATGCCGCCTAATCCGCCGCCTAAAAGGAAGCCGAGCGAGTTGGCGCCCATGGCCCCTCCCATGGCGATGCCGGCTATGGGCAGACACGCGAGCACCGTGGCGGTTGCTTGGGGGCCTTGCAGACTAGCGGAGGTGGATTGCTGGTGGCGTCGGGAAGCGTCGAGGCGGCTTTGCGCTTGGTCGAGCAAGCTGGCCACCGCAATGCCGTGGTAGGTGGAAAGCTCTAATAGGTGGCCTAAGCGGTGAAGCTCTGGCAGGGCCTTGCCGCCTTGCGCATCTATCAGCGCCATGTGCGGCGGCGCACCGCGCGCGGCGAGGGTGGCCGTGGATTCTAGTGCTGCGGATACCTCGCACGGGGTAGTGGCTGGAAGGGACTCCACGCCGCGGGCGAGCGCGCCAGCCAGGGTCGCCCCCGCACGCAGGTCCGCGGTGACCACGCCCAGGTAAGCGGCCAGCCCCTCGCGGCCGCGCCGCTCTGCCCGCGCAGCCACTAAGTCTTTGACGTACCAGGACACGCACCACGCGATAATGGCGGCAGCGATGGCAATGCTAATGCGTCCCACCGAGTAGAAGACCAGGCTGCCGCAAAAGACTGCGCCTAGGATCACCACGGAGCTGGTCTGTGCCCGGCGCGGGGCGGAGGCCAAGCGACCGGCACTCGAGGGCGCGGGTATTAGCAGCGCAGCAGCAAGGATGAGGTAGCTAAGCATGGCTGACCTCCCCGGCATGCTCTCCCAGCAGCTGCGCGGAGAATTCCGCGAAGCCTTCTGCCGGGCCATCTTCGGCGCTCCAGATGATGCGCGGGGTCACTGGGTTTCCCTCGAGCAGGCCGATATGGGCGAGGCGGCGGCCCTGCGGGGTGCGCTCCATGGTCAGCACCATGTGCACAGCCGCCGCCAACTGCGAGTGCAGCGCCGCGCGGTCCAAGCCGCCGAGGGCGGCGAGAGCCTCCATGCGGGCTGGTACTTCAAAGAGAGAATTGGCGTGCAGCGTGCCGGCGCCGCCATCGTGGCCGGTGTTGAGCGCGGCGAGGAGATCCACCACCTCGCGGCCGCGGATTTCGCCCACCACGATGCGGTCCGGCCGCATGCGCAGCGCTTGGCGCAGCAGTTGTGACATCGTGACCTCGCCGCTCCCCTCCGCGTTGGCCCGGCGCGAGACCACACTGACGCAGTGCGGGTGATGTGGGGAGAGCTCGGCGGTGTCCTCGATAACGAGGATGCGTTCACGCTCGGAGACGGTTCCCAAAAGCGCGGAGAGCAGGGTGGTTTTGCCGGAACCAGTGCCGCCGATGACTAGGAAGGAAAGCCGCTTGTCTACCACGGCGCGCAGCAGTGCCGCGATGTCTTCTGGCAGCGTGCCATTGTCTACAAGCTGGGGCAGGGTTGTCTGCGCTTGGCGCAATACGCGCAGGCTCAGGCAAGTCCCGGCCACTGCGGGTGGGCTCAGCAGTGCGTGGACGCGCAACACGACACCATCGGGGCGAGTGACGCGGCCATCGGCAAAGGGCTGCGCATCATCGAGGCGCGTGCCTGAAGCTGCCGCAAGCCGGCTGGCCAGCTGGCGGACCTCGGCATCATCGCGGAAGGTGATATCGGTGCGCTCGAGGCCTTCGCCGCGGTCCATGAATACCGCGTCTGGCCCGTTGACTACGACGTCTGTGACGCCCTCGCGCCCCAGCACCGCATCGAGAGGCCCCATCCCGGTGGCGTCTTGGCGCAGGCGGCGCAGCAAATCAAGCACTGCAACGTCACTAATCACGCCGGCTTCTGCGCGAATGCGCCGGGCCAGGGCTGCAGCATCCTGTACCAAGTTAGGCTCAGCGGCAATGATGCGCTGCATCTTTTCCAGCGTTTCTTGTGCTGCTTTATGCTCGCTCATGCACCGACCTCCTCGAGGACCGCGCGGGCGGCCTTACGCAAGGGTGCGGGGAGGCGCTGCGGTAAGCCGCCGATTTCTACCGTGCGGGTGAGACCCCGGAGCGTTGGCAATTCTGCCAGCACCGTGCTGTGGACGATGCGTTCTACTTCCGCCGCGCTTAACGACGCCCACTGGCGTTGCCGCAGCACCACCACGCACCTGCGCCGCGCGGCATCGAGACGCACCAGAAGCTGCGCGGCCGACGCGGCCGAGCGCACCTCCGCGGCCACCACGATAACCACGTGGGTACAGGCATCTGGGATGGTCTCCGGGGTGCAATCCACCACGCATACTCCCTCGCCCGCATGGGCCGCACCTACCACCCGCGCGAGCAGATCCTTTTCTAGGCGAAAGGGATCCGCGACGGTGCTGCGCGCGGCGGAGAGCACCGCTACCCCATCAGGCGTGGATGGCAGCGCGCGGTAGAGATCAGCGGCATCGATGCTGCCATCGCCCACGGTAAGCTCCGGCCAGCGCGCCCCCGGTTCCGCTTCTACGCCGAGCAAGAGGTCGAGGCCGCCGGAGCATGGGTGGGCGTCAACAAGCAGGGCGCGACCGTCGACTGCGCTCTGGGTGCGGGCCAACGCGGCCGCAAAGGTAGAAGCGCCCACCCCACCGCTCGCGCCAAGCACAGCGATGGTCGCACTGCCCAGCCGCGCTTCCTGCGGCGCGCCCGCCGCGGCAATGCTCGCCAGCAGCTCCTTAACCTGGGCGGGGATGATAAAGGCGCTCTCTGCGTGGCAGGCGAGCGCCGCCTCGTAATCAATCGGTCCGGGGTCCGCGGCCAAGAAAAGCACCGGCGCAGGCGCGGTGTGGGTGCGCCGCGCTGCTGCCACCACGCGGGCCATCAAGGAATCAACCAGCACCGCATAGGCGCCGGGCAGGCTGCGTGGGATATCGCGGGGATCGGTTACGGTCAGCACATCGTGGCTGGTCGCAGCCGCGGCGTGAACGGCCTCGGCGCGCAGCGCTTCGTCACCAATGGCGACGACGATGACGGCGGAATCAGGGTGTAGTGCGTTCATGCCTCATAGCCTGAAGCATTCGCGCAACCGCAGCGAGGCTTTGGCGGCAGTGCTGTTGATAACTCGCCAGAAGTCACCATGTGGACCTAGTTTGGTTGCCGTTTCAACCAAAAATCTGTGGATAACCCGCTCCGCACGGCGGTAGATATAGGTGACGGCCCGCGCATCGGGGGGGGTGTGCGCGCGGGCCGTCAGTAACCCGGCCTCGGGGGGTGAGCCGGGGCAGGCCGCACGGTATATCGGGGCCTTGCACGGATTATTATGACATGTTCGCCACCCAATCACAACAGCTAACAGGAGATTTCCACGGTCATGACGCTGACCTGCACCGAATGCATGTTCACTCAGTACCACCCCCACGCGGGTTCCTAATCCCACATCAGTGGCATATAAATCACCGTTAACGTCAGCCACTTCTACATCATCATGCGCTTAGGGCAGCTACACTCGGCAGCACATCATGACTACTTCCCGCGAGCCCCGTCATCCCCGCCGCACCGCCACCACCCGCGCCGGCGGCGACCCCGCACGCACCGCGGCGTTTTTCGATCTGGATAAGACCATCATCGCCACCTCCTCGGCCTATGCGTTTGGCCGCGAATTCCTCCACAACGGGCTCATCTCGCCGGCCGAAGCACTGCAGCTATCACTTGCTAAGGCCAGCTATATGTTCTCCGGCCTGACCAGCGAAGGCATGGATTCCACCCGCGACCAGCTCACCGCAATGGTTACGGGCTGGTCCGTGGACGAGGTGCGCGCCATCGCCCGCGAGACCATGCACCACGTGGTCACGCCCTCCATTTATGCCGAGGCCCGCGAACTCATCTGCGCCCACCGCGCTGCTGGCCACCACGTGGTCATCGTCTCTGCCTCCGCGGCCGTGCTGGTGGACATCATCGCAGAGGAACTCGGCGTCGAGCACGTCATCGCCACCGAATTGGCAGAGGAAAACGGCCGTTTTACCGGGGAGGTGCTCTTCTATTGCAAGGGCCCCAATAAAGCGGCGGCCCTAGAGCAGACCGCAGCGGCAGAAAACCTCGACCTTAATGCCAGCTACGCCTACTCGGATTCCGCTACGGATATCCCGATGCTGGAAAAGGTAGGCCACCCCGTCGCCGTCAACCCAGACAAGCAACTAAAGCGCCATGCCCTCGCCCACGAGTGGAATATCCGCTCCTTTAAGGACCCGGTGCCGCTCCTTGCTGCTCCGACTGCCAAGGAAATTGGAATCGGCGCCTCCGTGCTAGCAGGTACAGCAGCAGTTATTGGCGCCGGACTGTGGCTAACACAGCATCCGGGCCGCCCTGGCCCGTCCAAGCGGGGCTCACGGCGCGCCTCTTAGGCCGCGCGGGCAATCGCGTCGGCTTCTTTGCCACCGGCGGTCCAGGCGGCGAGGTGGGTTAAGAGGGCGTCGGCAAGCGCGGTGCGATAATTGCCCACCGCGGCGGCATAGTCGGCACGGCGGCGGGTATAGTAGACCTCGGGCACGGCGAAACCGCGCGGGTCAAAGCCCGTATGCACCGCGGCGAGGCGGGAGGCAACGCGGGCGACGAGGCCACTGCGCGGGCCAAAGAACTCGCCGGCGGCAATCTCGGCATGGACCACACTCGGCAGCAAGAGATCGAAGGCGGGACCGCCACCCTGCGCGATGAGCCGGCCCAGCCTTTGCAAGCGCGCACTCTCGCCGGCCGGAATGCCGGTACCGCCGGCCGCGACGTCGATGCGCGCCAGTACCTGCAGCGGTGCTCGGGCAAAGGAGCGCACCGTTGCATCTAAGAGTTCCGGGGCGGCCACGGAATAGACGCTGACAGCGCTGGCCAGCGGCCCTTCTTTCATATCTTCCGGTCCCGGATGTGGGGGGATGGCGTGGCCGTCCAGCGCCACGCTGGCTCGGGCGCCGCGCATGAGGGACTCCGCAGAGATAACCTCAAACTTGCGCAATCCTGCAGGTCGGCGGTGTGCGCGGGCGATGGCAGCGGCGGCCTTTTCTGCACTTTCTTTCACCCCCGGCAGGCGAAACAGCGGGGATAACGCGTCATTTTCTGACATATCCATTAGGATAGCCGTGGAAGTCCCTAAGTATGCGTGGCACCATGGGATAATAGTGATTCCATTATTATTGGGGACATTACAAGGTTTAGATAAACGCGAGGAGAATTAATCGTGAGCAACGACGGACTTTTTACCGACGGTACTGATCAATTTGCACCGAAGGTGAACTCGATCCCTTTGAGTGACGTGGATACGTCCTCGTCCGAGACCTCGGTAGGCCAGCTGGTCTCCAACGCTACCGAGCAGATGTCCCAGCTCGTGCGCTCCGAGGTGGAGCTAGCCAAAACCGAGCTGGCAGAGTCCGCTAAGAAGGGCGGCATCGGTGCAGGCCTCTTCGGCGGCGCAGGCACCATCGCACTGTATAGCTCCTTCTTCTTTTTCTTCTTCCTGGCCGAGCTTCTCGCCGTCTGGCTGGACCGCTGGGCAGCGTTCCTGATCGTCTTCCTGATCATGATCGTCCTCGCTGGCATCCTGGCCTTCGTTGGCCTGAAGAATGTCAAGCAGGTCAAGGCCCCGCAGAAGACCATTGACTCCACCAAGGAGCTCAAGAACCTGGTTCCGGGCAAGGCACAGAAGTCCCTGGACCGTAAGAACACCCACGGCCTCTACACCTAAACCGGCAGGCGCCACGCGTACGTGCACCCCTCTATCCGCCCTAGCTAGCCTGGGGCGGATTTTGTGTACTTCCTCCCCTTTTCTCTACCGTTTCTGCCCCAACTATAGAAAGGCGGCACCATGGCCTTCGCACCCCTGCCTCCCTCAACGGTGGAGCTGGATGGACCTTATGCGCATGAGTTCGTCCACACCCGCGGCATCCGCCTGCACATCGCCACGGCGGGCGATAGCACGCAGCCACTCGTGGTGCTTATCCACGGCGCCTTTGGTGGGTGGTTCGACTATCAAGAAGTCATTGCGCCGCTTGCGCAGCGCGGATTCCATGTCGCGGCCGTGGACATGCGGGGCTTTGGTATGTCCGATAAGCCACCCATTGATCCGGGACAGGATATCCGTACCTTGGTGGGCGATATCAGCGGTCTTATCCAAGCCTTGGGTCACGACGACGCCTTTGTAGTAGGCGCGGATACCGGCGGCGCGGTGGCCTGGTGCTTGGCCGCGGAGCGCCCCGAGCGGGTGCGCGGCTTGGCTTCCATTTCCGCCGCCCACCCGGTGGATCTGCGCCGCGCGATTGCCGCCCGGCCGTGGGATTTTGGGTGGATTAACCTGCGCTCACTGCTATGCCGCCTGCCGCGCGTCACCCGCGCCCACAACCTACTGCTTAGCCCGCGCGCCTACCGCAAGGAGCTGGATCTGGATACGGGGCCTTCGCTTGCCGACGCCCCCCTAGACCGCATCCTCGATCTCCGCCTGCGCGCCTCCCGCATCGGCAGCGTCCGCCGCGGAATCTTGTGGAACCACCGCATGCGCACCGCCGTGGTCCCCTTGAACTGGGTAGAACTGGTAGTAGAGCGTCCCGTACTTTTCATCCACGCCCAGCAGCGACTGTGGAACCCCGTGGTCCGCCGCGCCGCCCTGCGCGCCCGCCGCGGATTTACCGCCACGACCGTCCCCGGCGCGAAGAACCTTCCGCACCTGGAAGTACCAGCGGATTTCGTTGCCACGCTGGCGGCGTGGCTACAAGAACACAGCTAGTGCGCCACGCACTCGCCGGTATCTACCGGGTGGGTAAGCTGCGTGATGTCCCCGATCTGGGCATTGACCTCATCAGCGGTTAAGGCATAGCCCGTCTCGGAATCATCCACCGAGGCACCGAAGACCACGCCGAGAACCTCGCCGGCCGTGTTGACTAGCGGCCCGCCGGAATTTCCTTGTTGAATCTTGCCGCGCACGGTGTAGGAATCGCGCTCTACATTCCCATGCGAATAGATATCCGGGCCGGAAATGGTGATGCGATCGCGCACGCGGGCCATCTCGGCGTCGAAAGGCCCGGAGTGCGGGAAGCCCATGACCATGGCATCATCGCCCGTTTGAGCTGGGGTCTGGGCCCACGGCAGCGGATCGATACCTAGGTCGCGCGAGTGCAGCACCGCCACATCCACATCCGGGTTGTAGTAGACCACGGTCGCGTCCTTAAGCCCCAGCTTTGTATCAAGGCGCACGGTCTGTGTGCCGGCTACTACGTGGGCATTGGTGATCACGTAGTCCTCGGCCGCCACGAAGCCGGAGCCCATGAGGCGGCGGGAGCACTCTTCGGCGTCGCCAAGCACGTGAATGATGGACGGCCGCATGCGCCGCACCAGCTCTGGATCCTGTACGTCCGGATCCGGCTCTTCTACTTCCTCGGTGCTCATCGAGTTTTGCCACGGCGAGACTAGCGGCGGCAGGCCGGATTCATTGAGCATCGCCGCCACGCCATTGGGCAGCGCCGCTACCTGCGCTGGCGCGGCCGAATTCAGGTTGCCCAAGATGCGAGAATCGCGCAGGCCCTCACCAGCTGCACCGCCTAGGTTGGTGGCCACGGGGATAGAAATGAGCCATATAACCACCAAGGCGGCAAAGGCTTGAAAAACCGCGCCCACGGCGGAATCGAGGCGCTGCGTCTTGCGCGCCTTCATGCGATCGCGCACGCTGCCGCCCAACGAGGATCCGATGAGCTGGCCGATGCCCACAAAAAGCACCAAGACTCCCACCAATAGCAGCAAGCGCAACGATGGCTGATCCACCAAGCGCAAAGCGGCCGGAGCCACGGCAATGCCTAGCACTACCCCCGCGCCCACACCAATGGAGGCCAATACCGCCGCGAGGGCGCCATTGCGCCACCCACTCAGGAGCGCTATGAGGACGGCGACCACAATCAGGCCGTCAACGATGAGCGCAGGAGTCATGGCTATGGGTTCTTTCTATCTGGGGTTTAAGACGTATACATACCGCGGTACCAGCGGTTAGGACATCTTCTCATTATTGCGGGAGTTTGTGAGGGAGTCACGCAGGTCCATGACTGAATTGTTATCCCATGGAACGCTCCACCCGGCGTGCTGCAATAGTGCCGAGAGCACGCCGGCGGTAAAGCCCCAAATGACGTAGCCATTGGCGTGAAATGCTGGTCCTTGCCACTTTCTAAAGCCCACCATGAAGCGGTTGCGCGGATCGACCAACTCCCGGATAGGCACGAGAAACACGTCATCGGTTTCATCGGGGCTGGCGGGATAGACCTCCCCCGGCTGGGCCCAATGCGCCAAAATGGGGCTCACCGGATTGCCGGTGGCGCGGATGTGCAGCTGCTCCCACTGCTCCAGCGGGGTCACGGAATTGCGCTGCAGGTCCGTTTCCTCCCAGGCTTCCCGCAGCGCGGTATCCACCAGGGAGATATCGGCGGGATCCCGGCGGCCGCCGGGAAAGGCTATCTGGCCCGAGTGCGAGCGCATGGACGGCGAGCGATGCGTGAGCAAAATGCTGGCCTCCTCCGCACTCTCACCGCTCAGCAGCATAAGCACGGCCGCCTCCCGCTTGACCGGCACCTGCGCATTGGTGCCGTTAAGGGACGAAGCCTGGCGGTTGCCAATGAGCTCTTGCACCTGGCTGGGGTCTACGCCTAGCGCCGGCTGGAGCCATTCTGGCGTGCGCTCGGGAAGGAGTTGACTCATGCCGCAATCGCCTCCTCCACGGCCTTTTCAATCTCCGCTGCGGAGCTAAACGGCTGCGCAAATTGCTTGCGCACCTCACCGTTCTTGAGAACCACCGTCACCGGCACCACGCCCGGCAGGCCCAGCTCACCGGCAAACCTATTATCCGAATCCTGGAAGCTGGGCAGTTCCACGCCCAAGTCATTCAAAAAGGCCGCGCCATTTCCTGCGTTCTTATCCGCGTGCACACCCACGACCTGCCAGTCCGGATGCGCGTCTGCCACATCCTGCAGGTAGGGAAGTTCCGCGCGGCACGGCTCGCACCACCACGCCCACACATTGACCACGCTGACGCCTTCATCGGCGGGCTTTCCGGCGGCCGCACCGCCTAGGCACTCCAGCCTTACTCCTGCCACGGTGCCGGCCGGGCAGTCCGGGCGCTGCGGGACTTCTTGCTGGGAAGCCTCGCTTGGCGACGCCTCCTCGGATCCGTCCCCACCCCGCAACTGCGAGACCCCCACGACCGCGATAACGGCAATGAGGATCGCGGCAATCACCGTGCCAAGGACGTAGTTCTTCATACCGTTAGCCTAGCGCCCACGAGCAGCTGGACACATATCCCACAGAACGCATGCATCGCACTCCGGCGTGCGCGCATGACATACCTGGCGCCCGTGGAAGATGACACGGTGTGAAAACATCGTCCACTCTTCTTCCGGCACGAGCTTAGCGATGTCCCGCTCAATCTTGACCGGCGTCGACTCCCCCGTCAGCCCAAGCCGCTGCATGAGGCGCCCGAAGTGCGTATCCACGGTCAGTCCGGGGATCCCGAAGGCGTTTCCGAGCACCACCAGCGCGGTCTTGCGACCAACACCGGGCAGGCTGGTCAGTTCCTTGACCGTGCGCGGGACCTCGCCTTGAAAATCTGCCACCAGCTTCTCCCCAATGCCCAAAAGGTGCCCCGCCTTAGCGCGCTGAAAGCCCAACGGCCGCAGTATGCTCTCCAAATCCGAGCGCTGCGCGGCCGCATAATCCGCCGCCTCTGGGTAGCGGGCAAAGAGTTCAGGAGTCACCGAATTCACCCGCTCATCCGTGCATTGCGCGGAAAGAACGGTGGCAATGAGCAGCTGCAGCGGGGATTCATAATCCAAGGCACACCGTGCATCCGGATACTCCTGCGCCAAACGCCGATTTACCTCCGGTGCGCGCAGCTCCGGCGCGCTGGCCGCTGACAGTGCTGAATTCATGGGGTTTAGCTTAGTAGACTAGGAAAACATGATTTCACTCGTCATTCTGGTACCACTTGCCATCGCCCTTTTCGCCCTCCTGATGGAAAAGCTCGAGGCAGTCGTTTTTGCTGACTAGGCCGCAAAACTGCTGGCCTGAACCGTGCACTAGCACGAGTAGAGTTTCTATAGTGTGACAAAATTTCACTGAAGTACCAAAAGTGACCAATTACACTGTAAGATGAAACGCGTTACACAGTGACCCCGCTTGTTCCGCATTGTCGAGTGCATGAAAGACCGCACCCAGATGTGGCGCAGGCTCATCTATGGACTTTCGTAGTCGACATCCAAGGAGTAAAACGTGGAAGGCGTACAGGACATCCTCTCCCGCGCCGGAATCTTCCAAGGCGTTGATCCCGTTGCAGTGCAGCACCTAATCGAGCAGATGGAGACCGTGCGCTACCCGCGCGGAACCACCATCTTCGACGAAGGCGAGCCTGGTGATCGCTTGTACATCATCACCTCGGGCAAGATTAAGCTCGCCCGCCACGCCCCGGATGGCCGCGAAAACCTGCTGACGGTCATGGGCCCATCCGATATGTTTGGCGAGCTGTCCATCTTCGATCCGGGCCCGCGCACCTCCTCCGCAGTCTGCGTGACCGAGGTTCAGGCCGCCACCATGAACTCCGAGCTGCTCAAGAAGTGGGTTGGTGACCACCCCGAAATCGCCCAGCAGCTGCTGCGCGTGCTGGCTCGCCGCCTGCGCCGCACCAACGCCAACCTGGCTGACCTCATCTTTACAGACGTTCCGGGCCGCGTGGCAAAGACCTTGCTGCAGCTGGCTAACCGCTTCGGTGTTCAGGAAGGCAGCGCCCTGCGCGTGAACCATGACCTCACCCAGGAAGAGATTGCCCAGCTGGTGGGCGCTTCCCGTGAGACCGTCAACAAGGCGCTGGCCACCTTCGCGCACCGCGGTTGGATCCGCCTCGAGGGCAAGTCCGTGCTCATCGTCGACACCGAGCACCTCGCCCGCCGCGCTCGCTAAGACCGCGCCAGCCCGCTACCCCGCTTCGGCGGGGTCTCGTTGGTTTTGCCCCCTTTAACCAGTTCCGCACCGCACTTGTGGCCACGGTAGGCTCCACACTGCATCGCTTGGGGGCCGTACCGCGGCCGTACGTTGACCCTGCGCGCCTCCTGCCTCAGGCCCACAGCACAATTAAGCCCCTCTTCCCACCAAAGAGGAAGAGGGGCGAATGAAGATAGGCTTATTTAGCCTCGCCGTCCAAGTACTTCAGCGCGGTGCGCGTGGACTGCTCCGCAGCGTGGCGCAGCACCGGGTCCACATCGTCATACATCTCGTTGACCAGGGTATTCAAATCCACATCATCGCCTAGGCGGGAGCGGATCTCTTTAATCTGGTCAAGACGGTAGTGGCGGCGGTCAATGTACTTGCGGGCCACCTGAGAGGTGTCATCCAAGTCCGGACCGTGTCCTGGAAACAGCGCAATATCCTTACCGCGCTCTTCCAAGGTGTCGAGGGTGTGCAGGTAATCGGCTAAGTTACCGTCCGTCTCCGAAAGGAGAACGGTGTGGCGGCCGGCGATGGTGTCACCAGAGACAATGCCCTCGAGGCGGGAATTTCCCACCTCCCCGCTCCACACAAAGAAGCAGGTGGAATCCGCGGTATGACCTGGGGAGTGCACGACCTCGAGACTTGGGGTAATGCCATCGAGGGAGATGTGCTCACCATCCTGGAGAGCCTCAGCACCATTGCAATAGCTCGGATCGAAGGCGCGGATGGGGGCGCCGGTCATCTGCCGCAAGCGTTGTGCGCCCGAAGCGTGGTCATCATGGCGGTGGGTAACCAAAATCAAAGCCACCTCACCTGCGTTGCGGTGCACAACGTTGAGATGGCCTTCATCCTCAGGACCCGGATCCACGACGATCGCCCGAGAGTCTTCAACGGCGCGAATAATCCACGTATTCGTACCCTCCAGGGCGGTGTAGCTGGGGTTATCACAAAGGACTACGCCAACGGATTGGCTGACGGGACGCAATTGACTATATGCGGGGTGCTCCATAGTTACTAGCCTATCCGATCAAGCAGCAATTTCTACGATTAGTTCGATCTCTACCGGGGCGTTTTTAGGCAACGCAGCTACGCCCACGGCGGAGCGAGCATGCTTTCCAGCATCCCCGAAGACCTCACCGATGAAATCGGAGGCACCATTGATAACTACCGGCTGGTCTGCATAGACCGGATCGGAGGCCACAAACCCCACGATTTTTACCACGCGGGAGACATTGTCCAAGCCAACTTCGGCATCGATAGCGGCGAGCGCATTCAGCGCCGCGATGCGTGCCTGTTCCTGGGCTTGTTCCGTGGTGACTTCGGCGCCAACCTTGCCAGTCAGCGGCAAGGCGCCTTCCACGAGGGGAAGCTGACCAGAGGTCCAGACCTGATCACCCACGCGCACGGCCGGCACATAGGACGCTAGCGGCTTGGCGACGCCCGGAAGCTCATACCCCAGCTCCCGCAAGCGAGCATGAAAGCCCATTTACTCTGCCACCTCGCGCTTGAAGTAGGCCACGACGTTTTCCGGGTTAGGACCCGGGGTGACGGTGACCAGTTCCCAGCCATCTTCACCCCAAGAATCGAGGATCTGCTTGGTGGCGTGGGTGAGGACAGGTGCGGTTGCATATTCCCATTTAGTCATGGGGCCCATTCTAACTATTAAATACGCCCCACGCCGTCTAAATTCTTAAATCCCGACGAGCTCGCCGCCTTGGGCCAAGTAGTGAGCCCAATCCGTGATGTGGGGGTTCTTGCGCAGCAGGGCACGACGCTGGCGCTCGGTCAGCCCGCCCCAAACACCGAACTCGACGCGATTATCCAGGGCGTCGGCGCGGCATTCGGTCAGCACCGGGCAGTGGCGGCAAATGACGGCCGCCTTGCGCTGTTCAGCACCGCGAACGAATAGAGCATCCGGGTCGCCCTTGCGGCATTTGGCCTGGGTGACCCACTCACCACGCTCGGGATTTCGGGCTGTATTAGACATTCCAGCAGTCTTCACACGAACGGTCATGGGTGAGTGTGCTCCTTCCCAGACGGAATACTATGTAACGCATCTAAGCCTATTCACCCAGGTAGGAGATTGTCTAACACGTCACACTTTAGGGGGTGCGAGTGATCTTCCACCCACCAAGGGCGACCACGTAGTGTATGGGGCGTGACTGTCATCAAATCTTTGGCCAAGATAGCCCTGTCTACGGTCTTGGTAGGCGCGCTCATCGCCCTGGCTCTTGCCCCCTTCGCGGGCATTTCCGGCGTGGCGATTGCCCGCACTAACGAAACCATGCAATCTGACCTGCAAGATCTGACTGCCGGCAATATCCCAGGCGTCACCACGATCAAAGACGCCAAGGGCAAGGACATGGCCTACATCTTCAGCCAGCGCCGCCACCCGGTGGAGAGCAAGAAGATTTCTAAAGCCATGAAAAACGCCATCGTCTCCATTGAGGACGAGCGCTTTTATGATCACGAGGGCGTGGACTTCCAGGGCAATTTCCGCGCGCTGTGGACCAACTTAACCTCGGGCGGCGTCTCCCAGGGCGCCTCCACCATCGATCAGCAGTACGTCAAGAACTACCTATTGCTGGTCTCTGCCACCACCGATGAAGAACGCGCCGCGGCCACCGAGCAATCCGTGGCCCGCAAGCTGCGCGAAATGCGCATGGCCACCAAGATGGATGCGGAATTGGATAAGGATGACATCCTCACCAACTATCTCAACCTGGTGTCTTTTGGTAACCATGCCTATGGCGTCGAAGCGGCGGCCCGCACTTACTTCGGCACGCACGCTTCTGAACTCACGGTGCCGCAGGCAGCGATGTTGGCCGGTATGGTCCAATCCTCTGAGCGCCTCAATCCCTATACCAACGCTGAGGAAGTAACCGACCGGCGCAACCTGGTTCTGCAATCCATGGCGGATAACGGCCATATCAAGCAGCAGGAAGCGGATAAGTATAAGGGGGAGAAGCTGGGCGTCGGAAAGAAGCCCAAAACGCTAGCCAATGGCTGCATCGGCGCCGGTGACCGTGGTTTCTTCTGTGATTATGTGCTGAAATACCTGGATAAGAAGGGCATTAGCGAGGAGCAGCTGGCGCGCGGTGGCTACACCATCAAAACCACGCTGGACCCAACGGTGCAGGACAAGGCCCTCGAGTCCGTACAAAGCCACACCAATCCGGATGCCCAGGGCGTGGCTGAAGTCATGAACGTCATCAAGCCCGACAGGTCGGACCGCAAGGTGCTGGCCATGGTCTCCTCGCGCGATTACGGCCTGGACCTAGATAAAAATGAGACCATCCTGCCACAGCCCTACTCCTTGGTGGGCAACGGTGCAGGTTCCGTCTTTAAGGTCTTTACCGCCGCGGCCGCGCTCGAAGCGGGCTATGGCATCAAAAACACCGTGGATGTGCCGACCCGCTACGAGGCGGAGGGCCTAGGCCATGGTGGCGCCGCCGGCTGCCCGGCGGACCGCTACTGCGTGGAAAACGCTGGTGCCTATAAGGCCACGATGACGCTGCAGGAAGCGCTGGCACACTCCCCCAATACGCCGTTTATCAAGCTCACGGAGCAAGTAGGCGTGGCACCCATCGTCGATATGGCGGTGCGTTTGGGACTGCGCTCCTACGACGACAAGGGCAGCTTTGATAAGGACACCTCGATTGCCCAGCACACCAAGGACGCCAACTCCGGCTCCTTCACCTTGGGCCCGGACCAGGTCAACCCGCTAGAGCTTTCCAATGTCGGCGCCACGCTGGCCGCAGATGGCAGGTGGTGCGAGCCCAACCCCATCTCCCAGGTCACGGATAAGGAAGGCAACGAGGTCTACCTCAAGGAAACCCCGTGTGAGCAGGCCGTTGATAAGGACGTAGCCCGCGCGATGAGCAATGCCTTGTCCGAGGACGCCAAGCAAGGCACGGCCAAGAATGCCGCCCAGGCGGCAGGTTACTCCAGCCCGATCGCGGCCAAGACCGGTACCACCGAGTCCAACCAGTCCTCCGCATTCTTAGGATTCAACAAGGGCATTTCCGCCGCGCCGTATATCTATAACGATGGCACCTCCACCGTCCCGCTGTGTACCGGGCCGGTGCGCCAGTGCGCGGGTTGGGGCAACCTCTACGGCGGCTTGGAGCCGGCGCAGACCTTCTTCAGCATGGCTACGCAGCTGCCGATAGCCACCAAGGCCGGACTGCCGAATTACAACAAGAAGTACGACAACGGCACCACGGCCGATAAGACCCTTGATAGCCTGCGCGGCAAGTCCGAGGCCGAGGCCCGCCAGACCTTGGAGTCCAAGGGCTACGTGGTCAAGACCTCCCGGGTCATCGGCGGCAATGTTCCTTATGGCCGCGTGGTTCGCGCGATTACCGGCAAGGACGGCAAGAAGAAGGGTGCGGAGATTACGCTGCAGCTTTCCGACGGCGCCGGGGCCTCCCAATCCCCCTCCTCCGGCGTGGCCAACGCTGACTCCACCGGCGCGCAAAATAGCACCGGCGGCGATAATGCCGACGGTGCTACGAGCCCTGGCCGCTCGACTGGCGGCACAGGCGGCGGAACGGGCAACGGCGGTGGCGGTACCGGTACCGGCGGCGGGTTCTCGCCGGAAGACTTTGGCATCCGCCAAGAGGACATCGATAACTTTGCCAACGACGTCCGCAGTCTGCTCGGCCGCTAAGCCTCGCCCGTTGCGGTCTGGCCCGCTTTAGCTCAGCTGGGACTTGACCTCGGCGGACAGGCGCTTGCCATCCGCCTGGCCGGCGGCCTTGGCATTGGCCACCTTCATTACTGCACCCATCTGCTTCATGGTGGGTGCTTCGCCGTTTTCGGCCTCAACCTCCGCGATAGATTCCTTCACTAGGGCCTTAAGCTCGGACTCGTCCAGCTGGCGGGGTTGGTAGGCCTCGAAAAAGGGGACCTCGGCAAGCTCGGCTTCCGCCAGCTCCGGACGGCCGTTGTCCTCATAGACCTCGGCGGACTCGCGGCGCTTTTTAATCTCGCGCGCAATCACCTTGAGGATATCGGCGTCCTCCAGCTCATGCCGGGAGCCATTGGTCTCCTCGGCCTGGATGGCAGCCAGCAAGGCGCGGATGGCGCTGGTGCGCTGCTTCTCTTTCGCCTTCATTGCGGTTTTCAGATCTGCACGGATGGTTTGCTTTAGCTCGCTCATGCCTATCAATGTACGCCAGGTAGTGTGGTAGCCGTGAAACTTTTACGTATTCTTGGCGGCCTCACCGCTGCCGGCCTGGGCGCCGCGGCATGGGGCTATAGCGAACTGACCAAATTCGAGCTCAAGGAATATACGCTCCCCCTCCTGCCCAAGGGCACGCTGCGCGGCAAGCCGGAATTTCGGCTGCTGCATCTGTCAGATCTGCATATGATCCCCGGCCAGGAGACCAAGATTGCCTGGGTTTCTGCCCTCGATGCCCTGGAGCCGGACCTCGTGGTCAACACCGGCGATAATCTCTCCGATCAACAGGCCGTTCCCGATACACTGCGCGCTCTCGGCCCGTTGCTGGCCCGCCCCGGCCTCTTCGTCTTCGGCACCAATGACTACTGGGCACCGCAGCCGGTCAATCCCTTCAAGTACCTGCTGGGCAAAAAGCGCGAACCTTCCTACGTGGATTTGCCGTGGCGAGGTATGCGCGCCGCATTTATGGAGCACGGTTGGCGCGATGCCAACCAGGCACGGCATGAATTCAAGGTAGGCAATGTCCGCCTTGCCGCCGCCGGCGTGGACGATCCACACCACGATCTAGATGACTACTCCGAAATCGCCGGCCCGCCCAACGAGGACGCCGACTTGTCCCTGGCACTCCTCCACGCCCCCGAGCCCCGCGTGCTGGAAAAGTTCGCAGCCGATGGCTACCAACTTTCCCTATCCGGCCACACTCACGGCGGCCAGATCTGCCTGCCCGGCTCCCGTGCGCTGGTGACCAATTGCGGCATCGACCGCGAGCGCGTGCAGGGCCTCCACGACTTCGGCCCGATGAAGATGCATGTCTCCAATGGCCTGGGCACCTCCAAATTCGCCCCAGTGCGTATCTTCTGCCGCCCTTCCGCCACGCTGCTGAAAATCACCGAGGTGGACTAAACCCAGCCACCTGCCGTTTTGTTGATTATGCTCAGCTTGCGTTAAAGTATCCAGGTACCGCTTTTCAAGGCGGAACGCCGGGATATGGCGCAGGTTGGTAGCGCGCTTCGTTCGGGACGAAGAGGTCGCAGGTTCAAATCCTGTTATCCCGACCAACAGCCCGCAGCTTTGCTGCGGGCCTTTCTCGTTGTTATGCCAGCATTCCTGCAAAAAGTGCCACTGCAACCAAGATAGCGGAGAAAATCCACGCAATGGGAAAAGCCAGCTTGAGGTATTTACCCATCTGCCCTTCCGCAAGGCCTAGCGCCAGCCACAATGCAGGAGAGAAAGGCGAGACAAAGGTGCCCACCACGTTGCCGATAATGAGCGCGCAGGCCGCACCCATGCCGCTGACCCCAAAGCTTTCAACAGTTCCTTGAACAATAGGAAGTACTGAGAAGTAATAAGCATCCGTCGAGGTCAACAAATCAAGCGGCACACCGAAGAAGCCCACAATCACATGAAGGTGCGGTGCGACGCCCTCTGGTAAAACGTTTACTAGTGTCAGTGCGATTTCCTCAAGCATTTTGGTTTCATTGAGGACACCCAAGAACATCGCGGCTGCAAGGATAACGCCTGCCATGGCCAAGGCGTTGGGCGCATGCCGTCGCAGGGCCTCGCCCTGCTCCATGGGACCGCTGAAGTTAATAGCCAGAGTGATGGTCGTGGCAATGAGAAAGGCTGGGGCGGGCGGGACTACGCCTGAGAGCAAGGCCACCAGAACTGCAAGGGCAACGACGATATTGACCACGGTTACCCAGCGCCCTTTGCGGAGGTGGTAGCCCAATTTATGTTGTTCACGCACCTGCGTAGCAGCGAATTCATCGGCCAATGCGTTAACGTCCACTGCAGTACCGCCTGCAAATTCGCCGCTTTCGCGCAGCCCCGCAACACGGCGCTGTTCCCGCCACCCCAAAAACGCAGCCAAAAGGAATACCAGCACAATCGCCACGCCTTGAATAGGCAGGAGTTGCACCCAGATTGCATTGGGCTCCTGATCGACCACAGCACCGGCGCGGCCCAGCGGGCCGCCCCAAGGAACCATGTTCATGACCGAGGCGGCCATCGCCACAATGGTAATGAGCACGTAGCGCGACATGTTCAGCGCACGGTAAAGCGGCAACAGGGCCGGGATGGTGATAAGGAAGGTAGTAGAACCCGATCCATCAAGGTGCGCCACTACGCCAATCGCCGCAGTGCCCAGCGTTACAGCCATAATCCTTCCCCGAGTGGCCCTGATGAGCGTGCGAATGACTGGGGTAAATAGGCCAACGTCTTGCAAAATGCCGAAGAAGATAATGGCGAAGATAAACATCACCACGACGTTGATGACAGAATTTAAGCCTTCGCTGAAAAAGTCAGATATTTCACCTAGACCAAATCCACATATAAAGGCACCAACCACGGGTACCAGCGTCATGGGGATGATGGGATTTACTCGGCCGCGGATCAAAATTCCCACCGTCACGAAAATGATGATGAGACCCATGGCCGTGAGCCCGAGCGGGGTCTGCATAGTGCTCCTTCAAAAGTCGACAACTCACCTTGTCCTACGCTATAAAAACAGGCGAGTGTGACTCAGATTAAACCGCCACTATCGACAACGCTACTACTCCCCCCAAAGTCCACACCGCTTTAAATTGAATTACCTATAGATAATCGTCACCACAAAACAGTTCGCGCTGCTTGAAATAGCCTCCACCCCAGCAAAAGCATTCAAGGAATTACACGGATTTTCCGCAAACATTGCAGATAGGCACCCCACATATGGGAAACGACGCGGTGCCCCTACAGCGCCGCGTCGTCCCTATTCCCTATCACTCACAACGGATTGGAGAAACCGTTCGCCTACCCCCTAAGTAGGCTTTGTGAGCAAGACCAACTGTAGCACTCGCTCAATACAAACGGTAACGGACGCCAAAATTCCCAGTTTCCACCAATGTTTTTTATTGTTAGGTCTGCTTTTTCAGACCTAATTAAGCAGAGTTTTAGTTTTTGCTGTGGACAAGGCCCACCATTTTGCACTTAACCCAACGAGAGTGACAGCCAGCAATACCGCAATTCCGGCCCACAAGACGGCTTGTTCGCCTTCGTTACCTGCCACCGTGACGGCCGCGGTAGTCCAATTCAATGGCAAAAGATTAGAAACAACTTGCCATTCCTTAGAAACACCGGCAATTGCCGCAGATTTCCACAGCCATCCCACCAGCGCGGTCTGGCCGATGACAAAGAGCGCCGCGAGGATGCTCCCAGCGGTAATACCGCATAGCCCGAGTAGAGCGCGGGTGATGGCCGCTATAGACAGCGCCCCCAGAAGGAGCGCCGCGCCGGCCCAAACCGCCGCCACAGGGGTAAATCCGGTGGCAAGCACAAAAAGGAGGATTTCCCCGATGGCAACCGCGGCCAGCGTGCCGCCGAGGACCGTCAGCCATGGGCGGAGCCCCACCTGCCAGGCCACACCGGCCGCGGCACCTGCGAGCAGAACCAAAGCGGAGACTAACATCGCCACGATGGGGCTGAGCAGATGTGCAGGTCCGTCGGTCGCGGTATGCGCCGGCGGCAGGGCACGCTGAATTTCACCCACATTGGTCTGGTTTTGGGCTGCCATGGTGGAAAGCCTGCTGGCACCTTCGTCAAGCTTGTCCACGCCCTCCTGCGCCTCACCGACGCGTTTGTTGAGCTCCGCGATGCCCTCATTAAGCTCCTGCGCACCGGATACGGCCTGGTTCACGCCATCGTGATAGGCATAGCCGTTGACCGCCAACTGATTGGATAGATCGCGCGAGCCGTCCTTGAGCTTTTTAAGCTGGTCGGTCACCGAATTATCCAAGCGGAAATTATTCACCTGCGCGCGGAGATCGCTTAGCTGCGAGCGGATTTCCTTCGCTTCCTTAGATTTATTTCCCTCCAGGTCGCGCATCGTGCCATCGATGGCCTGCAGAATCTGCCCCTGGACAGCACCAAGGCCCACCACTTGGTCCACGGCACCGCCGACACCATTGGCCAGCTCCGTTGCACCGCCACCGAGCGTATTGGTTCCAGACTGCAGCTGATTGAGGCCGGCTACCAGTTCTTGGGAGCCCGTCGCCAGCTTGTCGACGCCCCCTCCGAGCTCATCCGCCCCCTTATTCAGCTCCCCCGTGCCGTCATCAAGCTGCGTGGCACCCGACTTCAACATGCTCGCCTGGGCTTGCGCGCGGCTGGCCGCCTCGGCGGCTTCCTTCACTTCTGGGGAGGCAGAATTTTCCCGCGGTGCACCAAACGGCTGCGCGGCGCTAGACCAGGCATGGGCGGGTTCCCACTGTGCAAGGCCCGCCACCGCAGCGCCAATAATGAGCGGCAGGGCGAGCAGGAGGATCAAGAGGACGCTGCGCCACCGGGAGGGGGACGCAGCGTCTGGGGAAGCAAGGCGTGAGGTCATGATAATGAACCTATCCTTGCAGGTCACTCCCCTGTTGCAGGCGCGCCGAGCACTCCCGCAATGACCGTTCCTCTACGATATATGGCATGTCCCACAATTATTCCCTGGCCCCCTCCCGCTACCTCGCCGCTGCGGCCATCGCGCCACTGTGTTTCAGCCTTGTTGCCTGCTCCAACGACGCCGATACGGCCGCAGAACCAGAGTTCTCCGACGCCACCGCCGCAAGCTCCTCGGCCACGGAGACCTCGTCCGAAGAAACCACGAGCGATCCCGCGACCTCGGAAGCCCCAGACACCACCACCGAGACCGCGGAGGCCGAGCCTACCTCTGCGGCCGCAGGTCTTACCGAGAACACCGCGGAATCCGCCAACGAAGAGAGTGAAGCCCCAGCCGCCGCACCCGCCGATACCGGCCGCGGCGATTGCTCCCCAGAAGCGCTACAGCCCGCAGCTCCCACCATGACCAATATCCGAGTCAGTAACTGCGATGGCCAGTGGGCCCACTTTGGCAAAGACAGCACGGACTGGACTGCCTGGGCGCGCTACGAGGGCGGCCAGTGGGTAGCCATTAAATCCATCGGCGAGACAACCTCGGGCCTAGCCGCCCCGTGCTACGACGTGGATAAGTGGGCCGCCGAGGGCGCTCCTGCCTTTGTTACGGAAAAGAGGGTTAAGGGTCAAAAAGTGTGTCCGGAATCGCGGATTTTCACGGATTGACCTGTAGGTTTCCGGAAAGTATATGCTCCGGAAGCATATATCTAGCCCCCGACGGGAAATCCTCGGTGT
>NZ_JAVBIG010000010.1:0-98623 GCF_032821655.1 Corynebacterium sp. CTNIH16
CTTCTACCACCCCAAACACCACCCACACCCCGGCCCCGGCGGCACCAGCACCAGCCCCCGCCGCTCCTGCAGCACCGGCCGCACCCGCAGCGCCGGCTACACCGCAGGCTCCTCAAGCGCCGAAGACTCCCGCGGCACCGAGCGCTCCTACCCCACCTAGTGCTCCGGCAGCACCTGCGCCAAAGGCACCAGCCGCGCCGACCCCGCCAAACGCACCGGCAACGCCTGCGGCCCCGGCGGCACCAGCCGCGCCACAAGCTCCCCAAGCACCGGCGGCACCAACTACGCCACAAGCTCCCCAGCCACCAGCGGCACCAGCCGCTCCTGCTGCACCGAGCGCACCCACCCCGCCAAGTGCTCCAGCAGCACCTGCGCCCAAGGCACCAGCAGCTCCAACACCGCCAAGCGCACCCACAACGCCCGCGGCACCGGCGGCACCAACTGCGCCACAAGCTCCCCAAGCACCGGCGGCACCTGCACCACAGGCACCAGCCGCGCCGACGCCGCCTGCAGCGCCAGCAGCTCCGGCAGCGCCAACGCCGCCGGCGGCCCCGAAACCTCCACAGGCTCCTGCTGCGCCCATCCCGCCAAAGGCTGAGCCGCCAGCCGCACCGACCCCGCCAGCACCGCCGGCGGCTCCGGCACCACCGGCGTCGGAAAGCGTGCCAAAGCCACCTGAATCTGAGTAGGCGCGCGGGGGCATTGGTGCGTACGCTGTAGTCCATGCATTTTAATGCGGGACTCCCCACCGATGCCCTGCTGCTGGCGGCAGGCGCAACCGAAAATACAAATTCCCTCGTCTCTTTCGCCTGGATTATGGCCGCGGCGCTGCTGGCGCCGCTGGTCTCTTATATGCTGGGCTACCGTCTTCCATCGGTAGCCCTCTTGCTGATTTTCGGCATGATTATTGGTCCTTCCGTCCTCGACCTTGCGGCCGAGGATGAAGGCATCGAAATGCTCAAGGAGCTCGGCGTGGGAGCGTTATTTCTCCTCGCAGGCTTTGAAATTCAAATCTCCACCCTCAAAACCAAGGAAGCCGGAACGGCATTATCCACTTGGGCAATCTGTGCCCTCGCCTGTGGGGTGGGCGCCTACTTCCTGGTAGATAATGTGCCAGGTGCCATCGTCGTCGCCTTGGCACTGACGTCAACGGCGCTGGGCACGCTGACGCCGATGCTGAAGCAGGACCGCATTCTGGGCACCAAGGTGGGCAACTCTGTGATGATTCACGGTGCCATTGGTGAGGTCGCCCCCATTACCGCAATGGCACTCTTGTTGGGTACTCGTTCCACGCTGACGACGATGATCATTTTGTTGTTCTTCATCATCATCGCCGTTGCCGTCGCCATCATGCCGGCGGCTATCGCATCAGCGATCCCTTGGGTGAAGACCGCTTTTATCTCTGGTGCGGGCTCAACCAACCAAACGATTCTGCGTCTAATCATCCTTATTCTGGCCATTCTTATGGCCGTTACCGCAGTCTTTGAACTCGATATTGTGCTCGGTGCCTTTGCTGCCGGCATCATCTTGAACCGCATTATCCCGGATGAATTCCACCGCCGTCTTGAGCACCGCCTCGATGTGGTGTTTTATTCGATGCTTATCCCGGTCTTCTTTGTGGTCTCCGGCATGAGCATTAGCTGGGATACCATCGCCAATAATCCGTGGAAGGTGCTGGGCATTCCGGCCCTCATCCTGGTGACCCGTGGCCTGCCCGTCTTCTTGCGCGAAAATGTTGGGCATACCGGATCTGATATTGAAACCTTCCGCGAGCGCCTCCAAGTAAGTTTGTATTCCGCCACCGGTCTGCCAATCATCGTGGCGGTAACGTCCCTGGCGGTCAATTCCGGGATCATGGAGGCCGAGAATGCCTCGATCTTCGTCTCCGGTGGAGCGCTTACCGTCGCCATCTTCCCCTTCTTGGCCAGCCTGGTGGGCGGAAACCAGCAAGAAAAGAAGGACGAGAAGACCCCTGACGCTGAATCCAAGGACCTATAGGCTGCGTTCGCTGAGAGCACGTCCCTGGAAGGGAAGAATTTTCCTAAACTGGAAAACGTGAGTAATAACTTTGGTTCTTCCCCCATCAATCGGACTTTGCGCCTGTCCGATTCCGAGCGCAACGATGCCATCAATGACCTCGCCCGCGCCGTGGGTGAAGGCCGGTTAACCATGGAGGAGTTCGAGGACCGCTCGGACGACGTCATGCGCGCCAGCACCCACCAAGACCTCGTGCCCGTCTTCCAAGACATTCCGGCGCGTGGTTCCCACGAGGTCAAGATTTATTCCCGGGGAGACGTCACCCGTGCGCATAATGCAGGCAAGAAACCGAAGTTTGCGACTGCCCTTTCCGGCTCTGTGGTGCTTGCAGTAGCAAGCCCCACGCTGATCTTCTTGAGCGCTACCATGAGCAACCCATGGCTACTGTTAGGTGGCGTCACGGCAGCCGCCCTCATTCCAATTTTGTGGATCATGCTCTACATCGCCAAGGTAGGCCCCTCCTCGTGGCATGCACCATCCGCACGCCAGATTGAGCGGCAGCAGCTGCGTGAGATTCGCGCTCTCACGGCGCATGAGCGCGCGCAGCAAAAAATGATCGAAGAAAAGATGTGGGCCGAGCGCCGTATGCAAGCTGGCGAAATTACCGGCCAAGCCATGGATCTGGCCAAGCGGAAGTTCAGCGAGTGGAATAAAAAATAGTCATCGCCGGTGTTGAAGCATTTTGTGTCGCTGTGAATCGTGGCACAATATTCCCATGACTTCTCCCAAACACCGCATCTTTGACCAATCCGACAAACTCAAGGGCGTCGCGTATGACATCCGCGGCGAGGTCTCTGCGGAAGCGGAACGCATGGAGCTCGATGGGCACACCATCTTGAAACTCAACACCGGTAACCCAGCCGTCTTTGGCTTCGAGGCTCCCGACGTCATCATGCGCGATATGATCGCTGCCCTGCCTACTTCCCAGGGTTATTCCACCTCCAAGGGAATCATTCCTGCCCGCCGATCCATCGTTACCCGCTACGAGCTGGAGGACTTCCCGCCCTTCGATATCAACGATGTCTTCTTGGGCAATGGCGTCTCTGAGCTCATCAGCATGACCACCCAAGCGCTGCTCAATAACGGCGATGAGGTCCTCATCCCGGCACCGGATTATCCATTGTGGACCGCAGCGACTTCGCTGGCAGGTGGCACCCCCGTGCACTACCTGTGTGATGAGGACGATGATTGGAATCCATCCATCGAGGACATCGAGTCCAAGATTACGGATAAAACCAAGGCCATCGTGGTCATTAACCCGAATAACCCAACGGGTGCGGTCTACTCGCGCGAAGTGCTGCAGAAGATCGTCAATATCGCCCGCGAGCATAACCTGCTCATCTTGGCCGATGAGATCTATGACCGCATTCTTTATGACGGCGCGCAGCACATCTCCATCGCTTCGCTAGCCCCTGACCTTCTCACCATCACGTTTAATGGCTTATCCAAGGCCTATCGCGTGTGTGGCTACCGTGCCGGCTGGATGGTACTTACCGGCCCTAAGCACCACGCCCGTGGCTTCATCGAAGGCCTTGAGCTTCTGGCCGGAACACGCCTGTGCCCGAACGTACCGGCGCAGCACGCTATCCAGGTGGCGTTGGGTGGCCGGCAGTCTATCTACGAGCTCACCGGTACCGGCGGGCGCCTGTTGCGCCAGCGCAATATCGCCTATGAAAAGCTCAACGAGATTCCCGGCGTTTCCGCGGTAAAGCCTATGGGCTCGCTCTACCTCTTCCCGCGCTTGGATCCGAACGTGTATGAGATCCATGATGATGCCAAACTCATGCTGGATATTTTGAAGGCGGAAAAGATCCTCATGGTGCAGGGAACCGGCTTCAACTGGCCGAACCCGGATCACTTCCGCGTAGTCACGCTGCCGTGGGCATCCCAGATCGAAAACGCCATCGAGCGCCTAGGTAACTTCCTAGTGAGCTACAAGCAGTAGTTTCCCACCAGTTGCTAACGATAGTGATAATCCATAACAATATGGTGCATGGGAAGACATTCTGCGGGACCTAAATCTCAGCCGACCCCTAGTTCATGGCGTCGGCTCTCTGCTTCGATAACTCAGCATCCATGGCGATTAACTTTGCTCGGTGTGCTCGTCACAGCGCTTATTGCCACCATTGCGGGCATGGCAGTGCTGTGGCCTCAGAGTCCAGCCTCCGAGCACACCTCCACCGATTTTCGGCAAACCTATGCCCTCAACCACCCACAGGTCGAGGGCACGGTCGATACGACAGACCACTCGGCTTGCCAATCGGAACTTACTGGGCAGGCCTTCGATACACCGCCACTTATTCCTGGGACTGAGGAAGTGCAGTGCGACCGTGCCCTGGTCAATATCACCTCCGGCGAGGACGAAGGTCGCATGACCCAATTGGTCACCTACGGCAATGCCGGCGATCCGCAGCTTAAACCGGGCGACAAAATTGTTCTTTCCAAAGCAGATGACCCTTCCGGCGCTGCGTCCTATGCTTTTGCTGATTATCAGCGCACCAGAAGCCTAGCTCTGTGGGCAGTTATCGTGGCCGTCGTCATTATCGCTTTTGCGGCCTGGCATGGCGTGCGCGCCCTTATCGGCTTGACGCTCAGCCTAGGCGTGATCTTTGCGTTCCTCGTCCCCGCTCTTATCGACGCCCATAACCCCCTCTGGTCCGCCCTTGTTGCCTGTTCCGCCATCATTCTGTTCGCCGTTCCTCTCGTCCATGGACTGAATTGGAAATCGGCATCGGCGGTGGGCGGCTCCCTTATCGCTCTCATTCTTGCAGCAGCGTTAGCGTGGGCCGCTATCGATAGTTCGCAGCTACAAGGCTATAGTTCCGAGGACAACCTGAAGCTACTTCTTTATATGCCCAACGTGTCCATCGTGGGCGTGCTCTTATGCGGTTTTGTGGTCGGTGCCTTGGGCAGCCTTGCCGACGCCGCCGTGGCCCAAGCATCCACCATTACCGAACTCCACGGAGCGGACCCTGATGCTCGCCCTTCACAGCTTTTCCTCTCCGCAATGAAGGTGGGCCGCGACCATATTGCCTCAATGGTTTATACGCTAATTCTGACCTATACCGGTGCGACCTTGCCACTGCTCATGTTGATCACCGCAGCGGAGCGCCCCGCAGGCCAGATTTTAAGCAGCGATCTCGTCGCAACGGAGCTGCTGCGTTCCGGAGTAGGTGCGATGGCATTGACCCTCGCGGTTCCCATCACTACAGCCATTGCAGCTTTCACAGTGCCACAGCGCGCACAATCTTAGGGCCCTTATGCAGAAGGCTGAGCAGCGCAATAATCACGCTGCTCAGCCTTTGTATCTCAGAAGTAGAGGACCTAGAGGGTGCGCCCCAAGGCCTCGACCTTCCAGCCCGCCTGCTGCCAGTCTGCGACAGGCAGCACATTGCGGCCATCGATAATGTGCTTATTGTCCACAAGCTGGCCCGCCTGCTGCGGATCCAATTCTTTGAACTGCTTCCACTCGGTAGCCAAAATCACCAGTTCAGCCTCGCGCAGGGCATCGTCAGTGTCCGCGGCGTAATCCAAGGTTGGGAATACCTTCTTGGCGTTGTCCATGCCTTCTGGGTCATAGACGGTTACCGCCGCGCCAGCCAGCGACAGGGAACCGGCTACGGCAAGGGCGGGCGAATCGCGCACGTCATCGGAATTCGGCTTAAACGCACAGCCCAACACAGTCACGCGGTGGCCAAGCAGGGAGCCATTGAAGGCTTCCTTGGCCAGGTCCACCACACGGTCGCGGCGGCGCATATTGATAGCGTCCACCTCACGCAGGAAGGTCAGCGCCTGGTCGGCGCCAAGCTCGCCAGCGCGGGCCATGAAGGCGCGGATGTCCTTGGGCAGGCAACCGCCGCCAAAGCCGAGGCCAGCGCCAAGGAACTTGCGGCCGATGCGCTCGTCGAGCCCAATGGCGTCGGCAAGAGCGGTAACGTCCGCGCCTGCAATCTCGCAGATCTCAGAAACGGCGTTGATAAAGGAAATCTTGGTGGCTAGGAACGCATTAGCGGAGACCTTGACCAGCTCGGCGGTCTGCCAATCCGTCACGATGAATGGGGTGTCCTGCGCTAGCGGCTGAGCATAAACCTCGCGCGCTACCTCTTCGGCACGGCTTTCGCCCTCGCGCACACCGAGAACGATGCGGTCTGGGGTGATGGTGTCCTTAACGGCGTAGCCCTCACGCAGGAACTCCGGGTTCCATGCGATTTCCACGGTGGTGCCTTCTGGGGCAAGCTCATTGGCTAGCTCCTGGAGCTCCGCGGCCGTGCCTACCGGAACGGTGGACTTACCAAAGATGATGTGATCGCCCTTGAGCTTGGGCACCAGATCCGTGATCACGGCCTTCACGTAGGTCATATCGGCCGCATAGGAACCGCGGCGTTGCGGGGTGCCTACGCCCAAAAAGTGCAGGTTGCCGAACGCGGCTGCTTCTTCATAGTCCGTGCTGAAGTCGAGGCGGCCGGCCTCGATATTGCGCTCGAGAACCTCCGGCAGGCCCGGTTCAAAGAACGGAACCTTGCCCGATCTAAGAGCGGAAATTTTATTGTCATCTACGTCCACGCCTAGTACTTCATGGCCGAGCTCGGCCATGCAGGCAGCATGGGTTGCACCCAAGTATCCGGTGCCGATTACAGTCATACGCATAAAGCCCCATATTAGAGGCTCTATGTGAATGCCGGTTTAAGCCTATCGAAAATTCAGGTAAGACTTCGATGGCGTCGGGCCGCGCTGCCCCTGGTACTTCGAGCCCAGCGAGCCGGTGCCATATGGGCTTTCCGCTGGTGAAGTCATCTTGAAGATTGCCAGCTGACCCACCTTCATGCCCGGCCACAGGGCGATAGGCAGGTTGGCGGTATTAGAAAGCTCGAGCGTGATGTGGCCGGAAAAACCTGGATCAATAAAGCCCGCGGTGGAGTGGGTCAACAATCCCAGGCGGCCGAGGGAAGACTTGCCCTCCAAGCGACCGGCCAAGTCTGCCGGCAGGGTGAATTTTTCCAGCGTGGCACCCAGCACGAACTCGCCTGGGTGCAGGATGAAGGACTGATCTTCTTCTACCTCCACCAAGGTGGTGAGATCCGGCATTTCCTCTTTGGGGTCAATATGCGTGTACCGCGAGTTATTGAAGACTCGGAAATACTTATCCAGGCGCACATCTACGGACGAGGGCTGGATAAGTTCGCTGTCGAAGGGCTCGATGCCCAGTTCTTCGGCGTCAATGGCGGCACGGATATCACGATCTGAAAGAAGCACGGCCCCAATTCTACTCATGCCGAAGGCCGCGGTGTATAGTAGGCCGGAGCGTGCAAGCGCGCAGTGCCGACGTAGTTTAATGGTAGAACTGCAGCTTCCCAAGCTGCTGGCGCGGGTTCGATTCCCGTCGTCGGCTCCACTTGTTTTCCCATTTCATGGACTAATTTCATACCTACAGGATGGACCATGACAGCCCCTATCTTCACGCCTAAAACCACAGCGGATCTTCGCGCTGAGCGTGAGCATGTACTTCAAGATCTTGCGCCCCGCACAATCGATGAGCTCCACGAACAGCGCGCGGTTGATCAAATCTTGGTCATCGACGAGGCAACTCTGAATCGGTATGAAGCCCTGTGCTTTGTTATCGGCGACTAGACAGACACGTTTTCTCTCAGAGCTACATCGTCCCTAGCCTGAGATTCAAAAACTACCCCCACGTCAGTACCAGGGCGTGCGGTCACAAACCCCACAGGCAGGACACAATGGGCAAGCACGAACCAGCGGAAATCATCGACGCACCCAAGAAGAAGCGCGTCAACCCCAACGCCATCATTGCGTTAATTCTGATCCTCGTCGGCCTCGGTGTCTTGCTCTACCCCGTCGTGGCCACGCAGTGGAACAACCACACCCAATCCCGCGCCGCGGAGGAATACGCCAAGCTGGAAAAGCAAGCCCCGCCTGAGGTACTGCACACCGCGTGGGACGAGGCGCAGTCTTACAACGCGCAGCTGGGCCAAATCAGTGTGGAAGACGCTTGGACCACCACCGATGACGAAGACTCCCCCAAGTACCAGCGCTACCGCCAATACCTGTCTGTGCTGTCGGAGACCGATGCCATGGGCCGCATTGTTATCCCCTCCATCGATTCCGATCTGCCCATTTATCATGGCACCTCAGAAAAAGCACTCTCCCGCGGCGCTGGCCACCTCTACGGCACGGACCTACCTGTCGGCGGCGTAGGTGATGGCGAGGGTCGGCACGCAGCACTTTCCGCCCACACAGGCCTACAAAATGCCACGCTGTGGGACAACCTCACCAAGGTCAAGAAGGGCGATGCTTTCTACATCGCCGCCGGCGGCGAGAAGCTCAAGTACGAGGTGCACGATATTCGGGTCGTCGAGCCTGCGGACACCAGCTTGCTCCACCGTGAGCCAGGCCAGGACCTCGTTACGCTCATTACCTGCACCCCCTACGGTGTAAATACCCACCGCTTGCTCGTCACCGGCCACCGAGTGCCAATGGATCCGGAAGACGAGGCCGCATTCAACAGCTCTGGTATTCACTGGCAGTGGTGGATGTGGGCCATCCTGGCTGCCACTGCCATCATCGTGCTTCTTCTCATCTACTGGTGGCGCAAATATGTGGGCAACGGCAAGGGCGCCGCGCTTGACGACGACCCGCAGGACTCCTAACCGACAATGAGCATGCAATAAGGCCCGCCCTTCCCTGGTTATTGGAAAAGCGGGCCTTTTCTAAAGTTGCCGCAAGCGGTGGTTCTATGCCCAGCGGCGTCGCAAAGCGAGGCACCCTGCCGCGACAATCGCGCCACCAGCGAGCGCCCACAGGCCTACGCCCTCACCACCGGTCTTGGGCAGTGCACCCTTGGTGATGTCAGCGACCTGAAGGACGCCGATTTTCTTCACACAGTTGGCAGAGGTGTCAGATTCAGCGCACCTATTACTGGTGATCGCGGTCCCCCCGGAGAGCACCTTGATGACTGCATTGCCATTCTGATCCCACTCCGTCGAGAACTTGATCGGCGCGGGCAGCAGATTATAGCCGTTCGGTGCCTTGGTCTCGATGAGGTAATAAACGCCAGGGGCGTCCAAGCCTTCGAGCTTGACGCGGCCTGTGGTGGTGGTCGTGGACTGCTTCACCACGGGGTTAGCATCAGCGTTGACGCTGCCATCCGCGTTTAGCTTCAGGTTGCCGTTAGCATCACCGCGGTGGACGGTGAACTGCGCGCCGCCAAGCAACCCGTCGGTTTGGATCTCGTCCGGGTTGTCCGGATTATAGCTCGCCTTTTCGAGCAGGACGTCCATAGTTTCCTTGGTCTCCAGCGGGATACAGTCAGTATCCTTCCAGCCGCCTATTTCTGCCTCGTTCATGAGTCCAAAGTTGGGCTCGTGCAGGCCATCCTTGGTGTAGCAGCGGGTGTTTCCTGCAGGTTGGCTCGGGTACCCGGCGGGTACAGAGGTGCTGTCCAGCTTTGAACGATCCAGCTTGAAACGCACCGTCACCTCGTAGACATGCTGCCCTGTACTTCCGCCAACACCCTTGGATTTAGGTTTAATGATCTTCGGAGTGTCATTCTTGTTGAGTTCGTACGGACCGGCGCCCAGGTACGACTGCGGCTGGCTGGTCCTGTTGAACTCATCCTTGAAGACCACAGTGGCTCCAGTCACCGTGGCAGCACCAACGAACTTCGGGGTGTCCGTGAGCTTGCCGTAGATCACGTCGTTGGTGTCGAAGCCAGGTGCGTCCGGTGCCTCAACTACGACGTTGTACTTCGCAGTGTATTCATTCACTGCACCAAGAACAGGTTGCGGTGTGTTGTCGACAGCAACCTTATTCAAGCAGGCTTCAGTAGCAACGTTGTCATCTTCAGCCGGGCTCGACTCCCCGTCCGTGGCCTGGAAGGCCACCTTGTTGGGACTACACACCGTCTTGAGGTTGCCGTTCTCATCTTTTCGCACCGGCGCAGAGACGACATACTCTACCTTCGCGTGTCCGGGAAGGGTACCCACGTAACCCTTCATGTACCCCACCTCACCACTTGTGGCTGACGGCACGTCCATCCCGGCGTAAATGCCGCTCTCAGGTTTGATCTCATTGGGCCCCGGACCACGGCCGTTGACCACGGTAGATCCCGGACCAAAGCCCTCAAACTTTGCCGTGGGGTCGGTAGCGTTCACACCATAGTGAGTATCCGTTGGTAGGTATTCCCAGAACGTACCACCCGAGCTGGCATTGTCCGTAGTGTTTTCCACGGAGATAGTCCAAAAAGTCCGCACCTCACCGTCCACCACCTTGGTCTCGGAGCGTTGCTTCTTCACCGCAATGTTTGATTGCAGCGCTGGCGGCGGCGGAACTAGGTCGGAGGCCGCGTCCGTGTTAAATGAAGCAGGCAGGTTGTTCATTATGTTGACCAGCTCGAACTTCGGGCTATCATCATCTGGGTTGGTGATCTTTAGCTCAAAGCCCAGCTGATTCGCATTCGCACTACCCGAGCCAAAACCCAGGTTTCCATTGGAGTAGGTCCACGCCTTGCCCCAAGAAGCAGAGGGGTTCGAGATCGTGCGCCCATCCAAGGTCTTGATGCCGGTGAGATCCCAGGTCCTGATGTCGCCGGTCTGTGTGTCAATGCGTTCAAGGATAAGCTTGTCGCCTGCCTGAGCCTTACTCTGGAAACCCCACATATACTTCTGGGCTTGCGGGAGCACCGCCCAGTCCTCCGAGTAGGACTTCTGGCTTCCTAGCACGCGTTGAGCCGTGACTTTGTCGACGTCGACCTTATAAAGGTGACGGCTACCAGAAGTGGACGTGTTGGCCACAAAGAATCCCTCGCTGGTGTACACGCCAGCGTTGAGGACATCCCGGTCGCCGCTCGTTTCAAACGGGGTACCGGTACTTCCGGCCTTTAAAATAGGCCCAAGATTATATACTTCACCGGTTGCCGGATTGATCTGAAGGAGATTTCCTGCCGGGTAGCAAGGATCACCATTTCGGCCGCGACTCTGGCTCACCGCATAGAGCCAGTTATCACTCGAATCAAAGGCTAGAGCATTGTACACCCAGGGAGTGGACTCTCCCACCTGGCGAAAGTCTCGGCCTTGGTTGACTTGACGGCTCAGAATGGAAGTGTCTCGGCGAAGATCCTTAGGTTCACTGGTTACAACGTAGACAGGGCTACCGTCGGCAAATTCAGCTGGGGTGAGATCGCGCTTTGGCTGTCTGCTTGTAACCGGATCTTGGCACTCCTCTTTCGCAGGAACGGTGAAGGAAGCTGTAAACACTGTATCGGCTGGCCCGCGGTGAACACCCTTAAACTGAATCTGTGCGGTGCCACCAATAGTAATCTGCGGCAGGATGACTTGGTATTCCTTGGCGCTAATCCTTTTGTAGGTCACCTTCGCCTCATACCAACCTCCGTTGGCACCGGTGTAATAGATCGTCAGGTCATCAGGGTTAGTCGATAAATAACTGTTAACGCTGGATTTGAGGGTAACCACCGTGCCTTGCGGAATGGACAGCTGGCCGCCAAAAAGCTCACCGGCCGGAATCTTAAAGTTCGGGATATAGCGGCTTCCCTTGAGCACGTATCCATCGTTTACCATCGTGATGGTGCGGTCGCCTGCAGCGTACGGGGTAATGTTCGGCGCCGCCATCAGACGGGCTGGGGCCGCGTCAACGTCAGCAATATCAAGCGGCTCAGTCACCTCCGAAGGGGCTTCTAAGGCTTCGCTGGATTCAGGTGATGACGTGCTGGTAGTCTCCTCGGCTACTCCACGCACGTCGACGGACATCCCGCTCAGTTCGGATTCCTCTGCGACCGCTGGGATCTTCAGTGAGAAAGCTGCCCCTGCTGGCACGTCAGTAGAAAGGCCAGCGATTCGGAAAGTCACTGAAGAACTGGTTGATTTTACAACGAGGTTGTCTCCTTCGCGGACGGGGATCACTTCGCCGTCGATAGTCAGTGTGTAGGCCGAGCCGTCGAACTCCAGTCCTGCAGTCTCAACAGTGAATTCCAACTCCTCCACGGTTCCGGCGTCAACAAAGTGGCCTTCAAATGTTGCGGAGTCGCCAACAGTCAGGCTCAGTTGGTCTGCGGAATCGAGCTTGGTGCGCAGGGTTGTGGTTTGTGCTTCGGCTACGGCACCAACGATTCCGGGCAGAGCAGCCGGTGCAGCAACACCAACAACGAGAGCCAGTGCAGCAATGAACGCCGCAAGAGCACGCCAGCGGTACACAACCGGCTCGACCGGATGAGAATCTGTCCAGGACATTAGCGTCCCTCGCTTTCTGAATTCTTCCTACGGCTAAAGGCAATCATCACGAAACCAGTGGCAATCAATGCCAACGCTGCGGCTACTACACCGATTACCTGTGCACCGGTCATCGCCAATGAGCCACCATTGCCCGACGACGTTACTGGGGTTGAGGTCTTACCGGCACTTGGAGTACCCGGCGGCGTTGTCTCGGGTTGGTGAGGTGGCTTCCCTGGTTTAGTCGGTGGATAGTTCGGAGGTGTTTGCGGGGTATCCGGGCGTGACGGCGGAGCGCTCGGAGCAGATGACGACGTGGGTGGCGTCGGCGTTTCACCCGGTTTGTGGGTCTTAGCCACGATTACTCCTGGTACTGGTTTCGGGTTATCTACCACCGTGTGGAATGGAACCGCCACCACAAACGGGTTTATCTCTCGGTAGGAATCATCCGGCGCTGTAGACGTCACCACATAGAAGCCATGAGCTAGACCATCAAACGTCACCTCGCCATTGGCATTGGTGACCAGATCCACGTGCACATCGGTGCGCCAATCACGAACCTCGTCGAGATTCGCGTTCCGTACGCGGGCTGCGTCGTCAGCGTTGGTCGGGTCCAAGCCGGCAAGCCGGTCCAGATGAATTGTGACACCTTGGATTTTTCCCGAGGGCGGCTGGCCATCGTCGTTGGGATTGCCTTGTGTCAGCCGGATTGTCACTGTATCCGTAGCCGAAGTGCGTTCCGCACCAGTGGACTGCTGCCCGGCAACCTGCACCGCTTCTGCAGCAACCACGCCCGGCCCTGCGAACGCAATCGCACACGCTACTCCGACGGCAGCCACTCGGGCCGACCATGCATTTGTCAACCTCTTCATCGCCTTACTCCCGCACGCTACTTTCCTTATTAATAACTTCTTGCGCCCCGGTAGCCGCCTTCTGGCGACGCAGCCACCACACCAGCCAACACCCAATGACAATCACCGCAGCCAACAGCGCGTACATCCACCACTGCCAGCCCGGTCCGTGGGAGGCGTCGAACACCGACTCCTCTCCCGGCTCCAAAGGAACCTGATGGCCACGCACCAGCAAGCGATGCGTGTTGATCCCGTACGGGGTGCACGTAATCAGTGTGACATAGTCCTGATCAGCGACTGGTCGCAGACCGTCTACCTCGCTCGGCAACACCACTTGAATATCGTCTACGACGTATTTCAATTTGTGGCCAGCAACCTGGATGTAGAAAACATTTCCCTTGGAAGCCGAATCAAGGTGATCAAACATCGTCGAATTTGCCAGACCCGTATGGCCCGTAATGACGGAATGGGTTCCTGGTCCGCCGACCGGCAAGTCAGAGCCATATAAATGTCCTAGTCCACGCTGCAGCGTCTTATCCGCGGTGCCGTGAAACACCGGTAAATCAACGTCTACCGCTGGAAACACGAGGCGAGCCATCGCTTCGTTCTCGCCCAACTGTTCCAGGTAAGCCTCATAATCGGGATTATCCACACCGATACGGTTCAGCCACGGATCCAAGATCGGACCCGAAGTCTGTTCCTCGTTGTACGCATGCGCAGCATCCCATACGGAGTCCTGAACCTGCACCGGCGTCTCTTTATCCAGTCGCGCATATTCCTGCGCCACTCTTGAGGCATTCCAGTTGCTCCATGCAGTCGAGACCACTGGGTACAGCATCACCAACAACCCGACGACAACTACCACCGCCGGAAGAACGAGGCCTCCACGGCGCCTGTGTCGTCGGCCAGTTTCTTGGCCTACCACCGAAGTCAACGACCCGCACCACCCAAAACAATGCCCCACGCGCTAGCACAGCGCGACCGGGATTACAACGAAAGAAAAAGAAGGGGACCAAAGTTTATATCTAGTCCAGTCCCCTTACTGGATCGAGCGCCCTACTTTTGGTTACCCGACCCGCAGCGCAGACCATCATGGACAGTCTGCACCACCGGAACTACGCCCGGCTATTAGTTACGCGCGGTACGACGAGCAAACCAGGCACCAGCAGCAACAATCGCTGCGCCAATGGCGGCCAGGATGCCCACACCGGCGCCACCGGTCATCGGCAGATTCGGGGTGTCCTGCTTAATGTTGTCGATCTCAGACACGAGGGTAATCTTGTCGTCACCGTTCAGTTCACCAGTCTTCGCGATGTTGTCGCGGGTGAAGTCAATCTCAGTAACGTTTTTCTCCGGCAGCGCATAGCCGGCCGGAGCCTTGGTCTCCTTCAGACAGAACTTCTTCACGTCGGTGACCTGTGCGTTGTCCGCAAAATCGGTGACATGCAAGCCATCGATAGTGATGGTGCCGTCCTCACCAGTGGTCCACTTGTTCGCGCCGTTTACCGTCAGCGGGTTCTCGAGCTTATCCTGCGCGGAAACACATCGGTAGAGCTCGAACTCAGCACCTTCCAGGACTTTACCGGCTTCCTTACCGTCCTTCTTCACGACCTTCAGCTTGCCGTGGTAGGTGACGACCTCGTTGGTCTTGTTCTTAACCTCGTTGCCGGTGTTCGGGTTGTTGAAGATGACGTCAGCCTGGTTCTTCAGCTCGGTGGTGTCGCCAACCTTATTGCGCTTAACCTCGAAGGTCAGAGACAACTTGTCACCGGACTTGACCTTGGCAAGGCCCTGCTCGGTGAGGGTTACAACAAGCTTGTTGCCGTTAGCCTTCGGGTCATTGACCGTGTAGTCACCCGCAGTGAGAACCGTCTCACCAGCCTTAACCTCAGTGACTTTCTGGAAGTCAAGGCGCTGATCCAGCTGATCCTCGAAACGGAAAGCAGTCAGGCTCTTACCTTCGCCCCAAGTCGGGGCATCCGCATTGATGGTGTAGGAGTACGCGTCCTGGATGTTCTTATCTGCATCCTTGACAGTCTTCTCGGTCTTGGTTTCCGTGTTCTTTGGGTATGCGATGACGTCGTAGTTCCACGCATCGGAAGCCTCATTGACCATCGGCACCGACACGATGAACGGAGCACCAGAAACGATGCCGGCGGGGGCTTTGGTCTCCTCAACCAAGTAGATGCCCAAATCCAAGTTCTCGAAAGCCACCTTGCCGTCGGGACCGGTGGTCTGCTCGAAAGTTGTATCGGTCTCGTGGCCCTTGGCATCGGCAGCGTTCTGCGGGAACTTGGTCCAATCACCCTTCTGCAGGTCATAATCCAGCTTGGTGATCTTGTAGGTCACATCCTGAAGCGCCTCGCCCGGAACATCTTGCATTTCCTTACCGGTAGCAGGCGTCGTCGACTCAGCACCCTTCTTCTTGTAGAGGGTGATGGAGCCCTTCTTGGCAAAGTCGATGTTTGCCTTGTTCACGGCACCCTGCTCAGTGCCAGCGTTCTCCTGGGCCAGTGCACCCGGAGCGGAGATACCCAAGGAGAGGCCAACGATTGCAGCGAAGGTAACCGAACGAGCGGTACTAGAGATCTTGTTCACGAAAACTGGTCCTTTACACGAGTTATGAAATGAGGCACCGCGCCCCATTGGCTGCGTGCAATCCAATCCCCACGGTTCACGCACCATGATCCGACTCAGTATTTAGAGTCTTTCACCCCGCCTAGGCCAACGTTCTATCGAAAAAAGTAGCTGCACAGGACTCAAGACTCAGCTGACGATAGCCTGTGGATTGCATAACTGAATTCTACACTGAAAGCATAAAGAAGGCATCGCCGCCACAACCTCTCACACCAGTCTGCGAGAAATTCCCAGAATCCGGCCATCCTCACCTTGGAGAAGCTGTCAATATAGCAGGTCACATGAGTTTTGCGGGTAACCTGCCAGGCTTAGGTGCACTTCTATGAAACGCGCCACACCGTCCAGCGCGGGGGTATTTTAAGCCAATCTTTACACCCGTCACACAGGAAACAGCCATCCCTTAGAGCGAAGGTCGAGTGCCACACCTGTCACGGCGACGTCCGAAAACCATAAATTCGCCAAATAACGGCAGGAAGCCCCGAACAATTAGGAATCTTCACCCAAAGCGGACGCGGCACGAAGCAGCGCCGCATAAGCACCGCCGCGAGCCAGCAGCTCAGCGTGGGTGCCGCGCTCGGCCACGCGGCCGGCATCGAGGACGACGATCTGCTCTGCATCGCGGATGGTGGACAGACGGTGCGCAATGACCAGGCGGGTCGCATCCGCGCCAAGGACTGCTTCCTGGATAGCGCGTTCGGTTTCGTTATCGAGGGCTGAGGTGGCCTCATCCAGGATGAGCACCTGGGGTTCGCGCAGCAGCGTGCGCGCGAGCGAGAGGCGCTGCTGCTCACCGCCGGAGAAACGATAACCACGCGAGCCCACGAGAGTATCGAGTCCCTCAGGAAGCGCGGCAATGACCTTATCCACGCGGGCGGCCTGCAGCGCCAGCCACATGTGTTCCTCCGACGCATCAGGCTGCGCAAAGAGGAGGTTCTCCCGCACGGTGCCGTGAATCAGGTAGGTTTCCTGGGAAACCACGCCGATGACAGCCGAACGTTGATCGGCAGGAATGTCGCGCAAGTCGACTCCACCCAAGAGCACGGAGCCTTCCGTTGGGTCGGCCAAGCGCGCCAGGAGCGCGGCCACCGTGGACTTGCCGGACCCGGTATGCCCCACTAGCGCGGTGGTGGTGTGGGCGGGGATGGAAAGGGAGACGTCGGAAAGCGCGTCGGTGTCGGTGCCGGGGTAGCGGTAGGAGACGTGCTGGAGGGTGAGGGAGGCGTCGGCAAGCTGGGCGGGCTGGGTGGCCTCGGTGAGTTCGGGCTCCAGGTCCAGGTACTCGAAGATGCGGCTAAACAGCGCCATCGACGCCACCCACTGCGCGCCCACGTTGAGCAGGCCGGTAATGGGACGGAAGATCTGGGTCTGCAGGGTGGAAAAGGCGATGAGCGTGCCAATCGTAATGCCCGGGCGCAAGCCGGCCGCCAGGTAAATCAGGGCCGGCATCACGCCGAAGATGATTTGCGTCAGCGCCATGCGCCAGCGCCCGGCCAACTGCGATTCCAGCTCCAAACGGATGAGGGAGCGGGAGGTTTTCTCAAAGCCGTCATAGACGCGCTCCTGCGCACCCAGCGTGGCCGCCAGGCGCATGCCGGACACGGACAGGTTCTCCGAAATGGTCTGCTGCAGCGTCGCCTGCGCGCGGCTGTTTTTCTCCATGAGGCTGCGGCGCAGAACGGCGGCGCGGCGGGTCAGCCACACTGCAGGCGGCAGTACCACCAGGGACAAAAGCGAGAGGGTAGGCGAAAGCGCCACCATCGCCACCAACGTAGCCACAGTCATGGTGAGGTTGCTGGCCACGGATGTCGCGGTTGTGGTCACCATGCCGCGCATCGCCGCGATGTCATTGGTCAGGCGCGACTGAATCTCACCGCCGCGGTTATTGGTAAAGAACTGCAGCGACTGGCGCTGCAGGTTGGCAAAGACCTGCGTGCGCAGCTCGTGCATGATGGTGTGCCCCACCCGCGCCGACAGAAAGGACTGGATAACGCCGATGGCCTGGGAGACCACGGTGATGGCCAGCATGCCGCCGACGAGCCACAGCAGCAGCGCGGTGTCGTGTTCAGGAATGGCCTCATCCACGGTGCGGCGCACCAGGAAAGGCTGCACCACCGTCAGCCCGGAGGTGGCGATGATGAGTGCCACCACCAGCAACAGCGTGCCGCGGTGCGGGCGAAACAGGCCGGCGACGCGGCGGAAGGCAACCGGGTGCTGGGCCAGCTGATCGATGTCCGCCGGGTCCTTCACCGCGGTGTACATCGGCCGGGTCATGGCTTAACCGCAGGTAACGATGGGCTGCGGGTCGTAGACCGTGGTGGTGGTCTCCCGGGAGATCTCCTTGCCGGAGAGGTCCTTGATCACGCGGGTATCCGAGGTGGTGAAGCCCGGCGCGCCAGACGACGGCGAGCAATCCTCGCTCACCGACTTGCGCTGCGGCTCCGTCTTGGCCCAGCGGCCGTTGTTCACAGACTCAACGTCGACGGTCTTAGTGCCCTTCAGGCGCACGGTGATCTTGCCGCCACCAAAGTCGGTCTCGATGCGGACCGGGGTATTGAAGGTATTAGTGAACTGCAGGTCGATAGCGCCTTCGTACACGGTGGCCTCGCGGCCGGCGGGGTAGCGGGAAATGTAGTACGAGTGCGGGGTGTGGGCGGTGTCTTCCATGCCCGCAAAGTAGGCAGCGTTGTACAAGGTAGTGGCGAACTGGGAAATGCCGCCGCCGACAGCGGAACCGGAGTGGCCATCGATAATGATGCCGGATTCCACGTAGCCCTGGGCAGTGCCGCGAGGGCCGGTGTGGCCGTTGAGGGAGAAGGTCTCGCCCGGGTTGACCACGGCACCGTTGACCTGTTGGGCCACCAGCTCGATATTCTTGCCAGAGGCAGCGGAGTAGCCCTCGGTGGTGAACTCGCCCACGGTGTCGTTGAAGGTCGCCTTCTTGGCATCGTCGGTGGTGAACTCAGCTGGGTCCGGCTTGTAGGTAGCATCCCACTCGCGGTCATCACCGGTCACGCGCTTTTCAAAGTCCTTCATGGTCGGCTCCCAGTCGATGATCTCGCCATCTTCGGACGGGGTGATCTGCTTGTCGTTGCCGTTGAAGGAAATCTTGGCATTTACGCCGGGGACATCGGCGCCCTCGGAGCGCTCGGCCAGCAGCTCTTGCGCGCGGTTAGTATCCACGGCGAGCTTAAGCTTGCCGTCCTTCTTTTCAATGCTGGTGAACTGGGAGATTTCCGGTTTATTCAGGGTAGCGCTGACATTATTCTTGGCCTTCAAGGTAATGGGATTATCCAGCGCCTTGGCGGCATCGCCAGTGCGCATGGCCTCGATAGCCGCATCATTGATGGCTGGCTCTACTTCTTCTGGGTCCACGTTTACGCCCTCGGAATCGAGCCAATTATCCGTAACCGCATTGTGCAGGGTGCCGGCATCTACGGTTTGGCCGAGCTTGGGGTCGGTGACCTTGAGCTCACCATTGTTGAGCTCCAACATGCCATCGACTGGATCGGTGGAGAGATCCTTCTTCACGCGGTCCAGAGCCGGTTGCAGCTGGGCCTCATCCACGTTGGTCTCTACCGGAATATCCCGGGTGGAGCGGAAAAAGCTATACAGGCGGGTAAAAGGATTGAGGGAAGGCTCCTCAATATTGTCCACGGCGCGCTGGTTATCCAGGGCGAGGCCCGACTCGGAGGGAACGAAATCGGTGTGCAGGTCGCCGGAAGTAACGCTCACGGGCTCGGTTTCTACGCCCGCAAGCTCGTCTTCGAGCTTCTCCACGGCGGCGGTGCGATCCATGGCGGAGATATCCACGCCGTTGACGGAAACGGCGCGCGGAATCTTGTCCTGGTTTGCTGCGACATCCCAGGCATAAGCAATGCCCGCGATCAGGACAAGGCCGACCAATACGCCGAGCGCGATGAGCCAGCCTTTAGCACCGTTTTTTCCTTCTGCCTTTTTCACGCCTTAAAGGTTAACGGTTTTAGTGGCATTTTTCCTAGTCCTGTGCGGGCTCGGGTGCAGCGCCGGCCGGGGGAGCGCTGACATGGCGGGCTGCGTCCGCAAGGCGTTCGAGTGGCAGGCGGCCGTCGTTGACGGCGCCGACGACGGCGTCGATCACCGCATTAATGTCGCCTTCGGTGGACCACAGGGGCATATCGGCTCCGGCATTGAGGGAGGTCACGACGGCGTCGGCAAGCGGGAGCGAATCCGCGATCGCCTTCATGCCGCCGATGTCATCGGTATAGATGGGCCCGTCGTACTGCAGGGTCTCGCGGGCTAGGCCATAGGCTTCCGGCAGGATGGAAGCGGGAGTCTGACCATCGCCCAGGCCGGGCACGGCGAGGTGGCCCATCATGAGAGCGGCATTGGGCGCTTGGGGAAGGGCAGCCTTAAAGGGAATAAACTCGTGGCCTTCTAGTTCTTCTAGCGGCGGGGTAACGGCCTCGGCCAGGTGGGTATCGCCAGAGGCGCGGCCGTGGCCCGGGAAATGCTTGAATACGGCCTTGACCCCGGCGGAATCCAGCCCGCGGGCAAAGGCCGCGCCATACTCGCCTGCTTGGACCGGATCGGTAGAAAAGGATCGATCGCCCACCACCTCTAGGCCATTGCCATCGACGTCGAGTACCGGCGCAAAGTCCACGTTGATGCCGTGCGCCTTGAGGGTGGTGCCAATCTCGTGCGCGAGCTGCTCCACCTCTTGTGGGGAACGCTCGGCCGCCATCTGTTGCGGCGCGGGATACTCGCCCAGGATCTCCGAGAAACGTTGCACGCGCCCGCCCTCAAAATCGATGGAGACCTCAAAGTCGCGGCCCACCTCCTGGCGCAGGGCATTAATATCGCGGCCTTCTTCCTGCAGCAGGTTGGGATCTGCCCAGCTGGGGATAAAGATTCCGCCCACACCGGCCTCCAACTTGGTCTTAGCGTCGTCGTAGTTGGTGACCGGCGGCATCAGCACCGAGGCGGCCATGGCGCGGATGTCCTGCTGCGGGGCGGCCTCCTGCGAAGTCTCTTCGGGCGCTTCGTGCGTCGCGGCAGGCGAGCTTGACGCAGCCGGTGTGGTGGGGTCCTGGCTCTCGTTGTCCTCCGGGGTGGAGGTAGAGCAGGCGCCTAGGGCCGTCACGAGGGCGAGGCTGGCAAGGATGCGCGGAGTTTTCATGCCTTCTAGTGTGCAATATTCCTCGCGTTCTGTCGCAAGCGGTGGGTAGACTAGTGACATGAGTAACGGCGAGACATTGCTAATTGCCTACGATGGCACCGAACGAGCCGGACGCGCCCTCGAGTACGCGTCCCAGCTGCTGCGGCCCACCACGGTAGAAATCCTCACCGCCTGGGAGCCGGTAGCCCGGCAAACCGCCCGCGCCGTCAGCCGCACCGGAATGCACCAGTCCACCGTCTCCCCGGATGGCGTCGAAGAGGATCCGGCCTATGAAGAGGCGCTAAAGATTTGCCGCCAGGGCATCGAGCTGGCCGAAAGCCTGGGCCTAGCCGGCCGCGCCCACCTGGTGGAATCCGCCACCACTATTTCCTCCGCCATCATTGATGCCGCGCATGAGCTGGATGTGGACGTCATCGTGACCGGCACCCGCGCCCTGACCGGCTTCCGCGCGTGGTGGACCAACTCCACCGCCGACCAGATTGTGCGCAATGCCGGCCTTCCCGTCTTTATCGTGCCGCAGGAAAACGAGGATGACGCGGACAATGATGAGGCAGAATACTTCTAAATAGCTGCTAGTATCTTTAGCCATGGCTCTGGAAACCGATTCTTTGAACAAGCGCACCCTTGGCCCTGCCATCGGTAGCGCTGTTGTGGGCATCGCGCTCGGCGTCATCACCATCATCGGCATCGCACAATTCTCCGGCACCGATACTGTGCCAGAAGGCAATGCGGTTTCTGCTTCCGATGCGGTTTTGGGCGGCCCTGAGTACGGATCCCGCAACTAGGTGTGCGTACCCTCCGCGGGCGGCTTGCCCGCCCCTACCCGCTGGGGATCCTTTCACTAGCGCTCATCCTGCTCGTGCAGCCATGGGGATTGACGGCCGCCGATACCAAACATGATCTGGCGGCCGAACCGCTGCATTTTCTCCGCGGGGCGCTCAGCGCCTATACGGACACCTTTACCCTGGGACAGCTGCAAAATCAGGCCTATGGCTATCTCTTTCCCCAGGGACCTTTCTTCGTTTTAACCCAGCCCCTGCCCGATTGGGTGGCCCAGCGCCTATGGTGGCTGCTGGTCTTAAGCGTCGGCTTCATCGGCTTCCATAAGCTCGCCTGCAAGGTAGGCCTGCGCGGAAGGTGGGTCTGGGTAGCGGCGATGCTCTACGCGCTCTCGCCGCGCACTCTTTCTACTCTGACCGCCATTTCTTCTGAGACCTGGCCGGTCATGCTGGCCCCCTGGGTTATCCTGCCCTTCCTCAACGCCAAGCTCACCTGGCGCGATGCCGCCGCGGCCACCATCCCCGTAGCACTGATGGGTGCGGTCAATGCCACCGCGACCATCGCGGCGTGTATTCCGGCCGCAGTAATCCTGCTCTACCGCCGCGCCTTCAGACCCGGCGCGGCCTGGCTCCTGGGCTGCCTGGCGGTATCGGCGTGGTGGATCGGTCCCCTTATCGTGCTTGGGCGTTATGCCCCGCCATTTACGGAATTCATCGAATCCGCCCGCGTGACCACGCGCTGGCTCAACCTGCCAGAGATTCTGCGAGGCACCACGAGTTGGACGCCGTTTGTCGATACCGAGCGCGTGGCCGGCTATGAGCTAGCCACCGAGTCCTTCTTTGTGCTGGTCACCATGGGTATCGCGGCCGTGGGTATCTACGGTCTTAGCAAGCTGCCGCGCGTGTGGTCCGTCATGCTGGTGGTGGGCATCGCGGTGCTGGGCTGCCAGGCGGGGTGGTACCTCAATGCTCTCGATGGCCCGCTGGCCGCGTTGCGCAACCTGCATAAATTCGATCCGCTGGTACGTATCCCGCTGCTATTGGGCCTCGCGCGCGCCTGTACGCATCTGCCACTACCGCAAAGCTTGCGGCCTACCAAAAAGCAGACAGTAGGCGCGCTCACGCTACTGCTGTGCATCGCGGTCATCTCCCCGGCATGGTCGCAGCGCTTGCTGCCACTGGGGGCTTATAAAGAGGTGCCTTCCTATTGGCACGAGGCCACGGACTTTATCAATACCCACGCCACCGATACCCGCACCCTCATCTACCCGGAGGCGTCCTTTGCCCGGCAGACCTGGGGGTGGACGCGGGATGAGCCGGCCCAGCCGTTGCTCGATGTCCCTTGGGCCGTACGCGATGCCATTCCACTCGTGCCCCCAGAGGCTATCCGCGGGCTCGATGGTGTGATGGCCGCACTCAAGGAGGACCCAGCCACCGGCGTGCGCTCCCTGCAGCGCTTGGGCATCGGCGCGGTCATGGTGCGCCACGATCTCTTCACCGGCGAGGACGACGCCCTGGCCAGCAAGTTTGGCGGCGAAGTCCATCGCTTCGGCGAAGTCGATGTCATCCTGCTCAACCACGCCGGCATGTCCTTAGGACCTACAAATCCAGTGCGCGTGGCCGGCGGTGGCGAAGCCTTGGCGCTTCTCGATGCCCACTCCACCCCCACCACCCGCCAGCTCGTCGATCGCGACGCCGATATCGTCACCGATACCCCAACGCTCACGGACCGCAACTACGGCACCCTCGATGGCCCTATCTCCGCGCCCCTGGCCGCGGACGATCCCAGCCACGTGAATAACCGCCTGCGCGATTATCCCTCCGCTGGGCCCCTTACCCAGGTGGAAACCCACGGCGGTTCCGTGGCGGTCTCCTCCTCGGCTGCCGATGCCACGGCCTTTGGCGGGGCCCAGCCAAAAAAGTCCGCCACGGCCGCCGTGGACGGGGAGAACTCCACCGCCTGGTGGCCCGCGCCGGGCGATGATGCCGGGTGGATTGAACTGCGCGGTTCTTTCACCCAACCGCGCCTCAAGCTCATGGCCACCAGCGCCACCACGGTTACCGTGCGCTCCGGCAGCGCGGCCGTAGACGTGGACTTGCAGCCCTTCCGCTCGCAGGAAGTCCGCGTTCCCGGCGGCGATACCGAGGCCATCCGCGTAGAGCTATCCCACCGCACCGGCATCGCGGAGTTAGAGGTAGAAGGCCAACCGGTCGAGCGGGTGGTGACCGTCCCGGATACCTCCCCTGACGTGCACCAATTCTTTTTCCAGCAAATGCTGCAGGATACCGGCGTGCTCATCCGCGATTTCACGGCACCGCGCCCGATGAGCGTGACGGTGAATTCCACCAAGCCCGTGCTTATCGACGCCCACCGCTACTCCCCCGGCGAATCCCTCACCCTTAGCCCTGGCACGCACCGCGTACGCACCACGGGGCCGTGGGTGAGCCTGCGCGAGGAGGGCTGGCAACCAGCAGGCTCTTCTGAGCCCACCGGGTACTCGATTAAGGCAGCAGACAAAGATCGCCTCTTGGTCACCGGTCGCGCCTTCAATAGGGGCCTGCGCGGCTACCTAGGCGAGGAAGAGCTCACCCCGCGCGAGATCGATGCAGCCACCCAAGCTTTTGTCATTCCAGCCGGCCGCTCCGGTGACTTCCGCATGACCTTTAACGCCCAACCGGTTTACCGCGCCGCCCTCCTCTTCGGCGGTGCGCTGGGGTTACTTGCCCTCGGCCTGTGCATCCTGGCAGCCGCACGCCGCCCGTCCCGGCCCACTTGGCGCGCGCCGCGCGGCGGCGTTGCCTCGGCCGTGGTCGCACTCGGCGCGCTGGCCCTGACTGGCTGGCCGGCCGCGGTCGCGGCCGTTTCCGCTTGGTTAGTGCTGCGCTGGACCACAATCCCGCGCGCCTACCTCGCGTCCGGTGTCGTGGCGGCGGCCGGGGCTATCCTCGCCCGCGCGCCGTGGACATCGGGATCCTATGCGGGCGAATCGCTCTTGCTTAGCTGCTTGTGTGCCGCGGGCGTGGCCTGTCTTTTCGCCGCCGACCAAGGAGAAGATCCCGGCCGGGACGCTCGATGAGCGTATAGCTGGCGGCCGAAACCACCACGGTGCCCACCACCGTCACGGCTAGAATGACCCAAAAGTCCAGGGGTTTCCCGCTAAACAGCGGCACTCCGGTAAGGGGAAAAGCTAGCCCCAAGATGGCCACATGCCACAAGAAAATGGAATAAGACCACGCGCCCAATGCCTGCATAAGCGGGCTGGTCAGCCAGGACTTATCCCGTGGGGCAAGCGCTACCGGTATCACCACGACTGCGGCAAAGGCCGCTCCCGCAATGATTCGGCGGGAAAATTCGTCTGGTTCTGGATGCACCAATCCCTGCGGCCCGAACCACTCGCGGCTAGCAACCCACAGCACCACCGCCGCCACGAGCCACCACGCCCAGCGCGCCCGCAACACGCGCTGCACGCGCGGGCTAACACCGATCTCTTCGCACTCCGCGGCCAGCATTCCCACGGCAAACCACGAAGCATATGCCGGCGGCCAAATCTGGGAATTGACCTGATCCTTGGCGTAATGGGCCACAAAGGGCACAAATCCCCACACCCAGCTGAGCATTCCGCCCAGCGCAATGGCCGCTACCCGCCAGCGCCGCGGCAGCGCCCCAAGGAGCCACGCCAGCAAAGGCAAAGCAAGGTAGAAGAAGAACTCCACGCATAGCGACCACAGGTGGGTAAGCCCCGGCGCTAGCCCGTCCACCACATAAATCTGGGTGGCGGTGAGGTTGCTCAGCAGCTGGGTGAGGGAGAGCGAGTGGGCGTCGGGAAGCAGGAGCATCACCGCCACCACGCAGGCATAATAGGCCGGCAAAAGGCGCGCCACGCGCGAGCGCGCGTAGCCGGATAAGGTGTGCAAACCACGGCGGCGCCACAGCAAGAAGGCGCTGAGTGCAAAGAAAACGGCCACGAAAAAATCGAAGCGCCCAGCAAACCCCCACCCAGTTCCGGTCTGAAAAGACACGTGGGTGACAATGATTCCAAGGGAGGCGACCGCGCGTAGACCGTCTAGCTCCGGCAGATGCTGGGGTACGCTTTTCACAGATGCCTGCGGCTGCACGCTTGCTCCTAACCCCGGATCGACCTGAAACTGATTGGACATATTACTGCAATGAAACGCTACCTTTGGCCACGCTCGCCACTGGCGTGGGTTGTCATTGCCGCCGTCATTTTCTTGGTACTGGGTACCGTGATGCCGCCGCTGTATAACAATCAGACCCGGCCGCTGGCCTTCGACCAAAACATCAACACCGTCACCGCGCCGTCAGCCGGCGTGTGGATGGAAGCGCCCGAGTTCATCGCCGGGGTCAAAGCCTCCGGCGATAGCAAGGACCCGCAGTGCCAGGAAAAGCAGGCGCCCATGTGGTGCTACCTGCACCACGACCTGCTTACTATCGAGCGCAATACCACCACCTCCGAGGTGGCAGAAGATGATGCGCTCGCTAACTCCGATTCGCTCTCTCGCCTGCTCGCCGGGGATACTCCCCTTGCCCAAATCACGGAGCATTCCGTGTTGAATCGCGAGTCCACCTACCCTGTTGCCGCGCCGAAAGATAATTGGAAATTTGTCCTACCGGCTTTGGATACCGGCATGGCCCGCACCGACTTCGAGCGCGATGGGATCAACTACTTCTTTCCCTCCGGTACCGAGCAGCGCTCCTATCCGTTTTTCGACCTAGCGACGCAATCCTCCACGGCGGTGGACTTCACCACGACGGAAAAGCTCGACGGTATCCCCACCTATTCTTTCCACCACGATATCCAACCCATTTCCTTGGCTGATATGCACAAAAGCATTACCGCCGAGGTCGATACCGGCACCGGCGATAGGCAGCTAGCGGCCGAAGATTTTCGTATCTCCGGACCAGCGAAGCGGTTCTACGACGCCGAGTCGCGCGAACTCCTCGGCCTGGATGCCACTGACCGGATCACGGTGGAGCCCTTCTACACCATCGGCCGCGATATCTCCGTCGAACCTACCACCGGCACCATGGTGGACCTGCGCGAGAACATCAAGATCTTCTTCGCGGCGGACGAAAAGCAGGCCGGCACCATGGTGGCGAATGATGATACGGAGGACCGTTCCATCTTTGCCGCGGATTTGCGCTGGTCCGATGAGACCCGCGCGGAGCGCCTTGATGAGGTGCGCCCGGTCATTCGCACCATTCGCGCCTTGATGGTGGTCGGCTGGGCCGGCAAGGCCATCGGCGTTGGTCTATTGCTCTGTGCCGCCTATATGTACATGCGCCGACACCGTGAAGGCTAGGCGTCTTTTACTCCTCGCCTGGGGCGCCGCCCTCGTGGCCGCGGTGTGCTGGCCCTTCGCCCTGCCCGGCGAGTTCTTGTGGCGCGATATGGCGTTGCTTGACCATCCGGCGCTTTCCCCTTCTGCCTTTGGGGGCGGCAGTCTGCCCGCCCGCAATGCACCGCAAGATGGTTTCCTTGCTCTCGTGGGCGGCGCGTGGGCGGCGCGGGTGCTCATTTTTGCCGCCGCCGCGTCCTCCGCGCTCACCGCGGCGCGCTGGGCACGCTCTACAGTCGCCGCGGTGAGCGCGATGGCGGTAGCGGTGGCCAATCCCTTCGTCATCGAGCGTCTCCTGCAGGGCCAGTGGTCGCTTGCGGTGGCTGCGTGGCTGCTGCCGGTCATCGCGTGGGCAGGGAAAAGGCACAGCTGGGTGGCGTGGCTGGCTATGTGGGGAGCTTCGCTTACCCCTACGGGTGGTCTCTTTGCCCTGGTGACCGCGGCGGTGACCTGCCGCAAGCGGGTAGCTCTCGGCGGCGTGGTCTTGTGTTTGCCGTGGGCCATTCCGGGCATGTTCCATCCCGCCGCGCCCGGCGATACCGCAGCGGCGGTGGCCGCGTTTGGCCCGCGGGCAGAAGACTACGTCGGCACTGCGGGCGCGCTGCTGCGGCTCGGCGGTATCTGGAATGCGGAGGCGGCCATCGGGTTCGCCGTGTGCGGCGTCATCGTGGCGGTCATCGCCGTACTCGGGGCGTGGCGGGTTCCCGCGCAGTTGAGCATCCTCGCAGCGATTGGTCTCGGCGGGGCGATATTCTTCTGGCTGGTTCCCAGTGCTCTGGTGTGGTTCATCGATCACGTACCGGGGGCGGCGCTGCTGCGCGATAGTGGAAAACTGACCATGCTGGCGTTGCCGCTCTATGTGGCCTCGCTGGGGGCGCTGCCGAATCTGCCGGCAGCACTGGCAACCGTGGCTGCGATCGTACAGCTGCTGCCCGTTCCGGGACGCCTCGCGGTGCTCGCGCCGCGGGATACGGGGATAGACGAGCAGTTGGTGCGCGCGATTGACGGCCGCGTGGCCTTCTTCCCAGAACGCGCCAACCTCGTGGAAGTTCCCGGCGGCGTGGCCGTCGACCCCTACTCCAAGGCGGTGGCCATGGTGGAATCGGGGGAATTAAGCGTAGACGGGACCGTGGTGGACCAAGCCTCGCCGCAGTACCGGGCGGCGCTGCGTGCGTGGAAAGAGCACGATATGAACCGGCTGACCGAGCTCGGCGTCGGTGTGGTCGTGGTGGGCGGTGCGATAGCCGCGGAAACGAACGCGCCGCGGCCGCAGGTTCCATGGGCGCTTACCGCCCTGTGGATGGCGTGTCCGCTACTAGCCCTTGCAGCAATTCCGCGAATTGCTCGCCGGTCTTCTCCCACGAGAAGCTAGCGGCAAAATCCCGCGCGTTGGAGCCAAGGGTGCGGCGCAGTGGGGCGTCGGCAAGCAGCTGCTTGGTGGCCGCCACGAAGTCCTCTTCCCGCTCTACCAGGATGCCGGTCTTGCCGTTGATAACGCTGTCACGCAGGCCAAAAGTATAACCTACGGCGGGAACTCCATGTTGGGCCGCCTCCATTACTGCCAAACCCCACCCCTCTTTACGCGAGGGCATCAGCAAGGCATCGGCACGGGCCAGCAAAGCGTGCTTATAGTCCTCGGTCACCTGGCCGCGGAAGCGCACGCGATCGCTTACTCCATGCTCCTCGGCATAGGCGCGCAGGTTAGCCTCCCACCAGCCGGAGCCGATGACGTCCAGGACCGCGCCCGGGGTCTGCGCCACTGTATCCATGGCATGCTCGATCTGTTTATGCGGCACTAGGCGCGAGAGCGTGACTAGGTGCACCTCGGCCTCTCGTTCCAGGGAAGGAACGTGGTCCGGAACGGGGTCCAGGCCATTGGCGATGATGTGCGCGCCCTTAATGCCCAGCGCCTCTAAATCCTCACGAGAGGCCTCAGACACGGTCACATAAGGTGCGCCGCGGTAGACGCGCGGGGCCACTCGGGACTCGAGGAACCAACCGAGCCGGCCGAGGAGAGGGCCCGCCACCGGCCACTGTTCGCGGTGGCAATGGTGAGTAAGCAGCACCGTCGGCGCCCCGGACACCAGGCGAGCGAAGAAGGGGATGCCGTTTTGGGTATCGATTACCGCATCCACCCCGCGCAGGTCTCCCACCCCCAGGCGGCCGGCCAGCATCGCCGCCCAGGCACGCGGATATACGCCAAATTTGGCGCCACCGCGGCTATAGCGCACGCCGTCGCGCACCTCGCGGTGGGCGGCATTCATGTGCTTGGAGGTGCGAAAGACCACCTCGTGGCCTTGGGATGCTAAGTACTCGCCCACGCGTTCCAAGTAGCGCTCCGAACCACCGCCTTGTGGGTGGGTGGAATCGCGCCAGCATAGTAAAAGAATCTTCATCGTGAGGTATTAGCCTAGTGGGTTATGAGACATACCCGTGAGATGGCCACGCTCCGCCGCTCCATTCAGCTGCTGCGTTCCTTCCGCTTTGAGCAGACGCGCCCGGAGATTTTCTACGGCGGGCTCGCGGAGGATACGGCTGCGCTGGTTGATAACCTCGGCCGCGACTTGGGCGTGCAACTTTTCGGAGCACGGGTGCTCGATGTCGGCGGCGGCCCGGGCTATTTTGCGGACGCCTTTTCTCGGCGCGGCGCCCGCTATGTGGGATTGGAGCCGGATGCCGGCGAGATGTCTGCGGCCGGCATCCACCTGAGCAATTCCGTGCGCGGTGATGGCACCAACCTGCCCTTTGCCGATAATTCCTTTGACGTGGTCTATTCCTCCAACGTGGCCGAGCACATCCCCAATCCCTGGGATATGGGCGAGGAGATGCTGCGTGTGACCCGCCCCGGCGGACTGACCATCCTGAGTTACACGGTGTGGCTGGGCCCCTTTGGCGGCCACGAGACCGGCCTGTGGGAGCACTACATTGGCGGTGACTTTGCCCGCGACCGCTATACCCGGCGCCACGGCCATCCGCCCAAGAATGTCTTTGGCACCTCGCTTTTCGACGTCCCCTGTTCCGCCGGCCTCCACTGGGCACAGCGCACCGGCGCGCTCCAGCTCACCTTCCCCCGCTACCATCCCAGCTGGGCATGGTGGCTAACCCGCGTGCCAGGGGTGCGGGAGTTTGCGGTTTCTAACTTGACATTGGTGTTACAGAAGTAGCCCCCAGCAACGCCGACGTCACTGGGGGCTAGCTGAGCCTAGTTTTTAAGAGGCGTTCTCTACGCGCTCCTTTAGTGCGTGGAACTGGTCCCACACCTCCGATGGCACGCGGGAGCCTAGGAAGTTGAGGTAGCTGGCGTTATCCTGCATATCGCCTTCCCAGTCCTCTGGGTTGACGGCAAGAGCGGCACGAACGTCCTCGATATCGAAGTCGATTCCCTCGAGGTCGATATCCTCGGCGCGGGCGGTGTGGCCCACGACGGTTTCCTCGGCCTCAACATTGCCCTCAATGCGGTCAATGATCCACTTGAGCACGCGGGAGTTCTCGCCGAAGCCCGGCCACAGGAAGCGGCCGTCGTCGCCACGGCGGAACCAGTTAACCAGGAAGATAGACGGCATGCGGTCGCCGCCCTTTTCACCCATATCGATCCAGTGCTGCAGGTAGTCACCGGCGTTGTAGCCCATGAACGGAAGCATAGCCATCGGATCGTGGCGCAGGGTGCCGACGCTGCCCTCTGCTGCAGCGGTTTGGCCAGAGGCCAGCAGGGCACCGATCATGGTGCCGTGGTTCCAGTCAAAGGCCTGGGTTACCAGCGGAACGGTGGTCTTGCGGCGGCCGCCGAAGAGGATGGCGTCGATCTTCACTCCCTGCCAATCGTCGTACTCCGGAGCGGCGCTCGGGCACTGGGAAATCGGGACGCAGTAACGAGAGTTCGGGTGCGCAGCCTTAGTGGAGGAAGACGGAGTCCAATCCTGACCGGTCCAGTCGATGAGGTGCTCTGGTGCCTCCTTGGACATTTCCTCCCACCAGACATCGCCGTCGTCGGTAAGCGCAACGTTGGTGAAGATGGTGTTGCCCGGCTCCATGGTCTGCATGGCAATCGGGTTGGAGTCGTAGTTGGTGCCAGGGGCCACGCCGAAGAAACCATTTTCCGGGTTTACGGCATAAAGGCCGTCCTCGCGCAGGTGCAGCCAGGCAATATCGTCACCGACGACCTCAGCCTTCCAACCCGGAATGGTCGGGGTAATCATGGCCAGGTTGGTCTTGCCGCATGCCGAAGGGAAGGCGGCCGCAACGTGATACTTCTTACCCTCTGGGTTGGTGAGCTTCAGGATGAGCATGTGCTCAGCCATCCAGCCTTCTTCCTTAGCCATGACAGAAGCGATGCGCAGCGCGTAGCACTTCTTCGCCAGGATGGCGTTGCCGCCGTAGCCGGAACCGTAGGACCAGATTTCCTTGGTCTCCGGGAACTGGGTGATGTACTTGGTGTCATTGCATGGCCACGCCACATCTTCCTGGCCTGGCTCTAGCGGGGCGCCCACGGAGTGCAGGGCGTGGACGAAATCGCCGTCGGTACCAATCTTGTCCAAGGCTTCCGCACCCATGCGGGTCATGATGCGCATGGAGAGCACCACATAGGCGGAGTCAGTCAGCTGCACGCCCAGCTTTGGTTCCGGATCGCTAATAGGGCCCATGCAGAAAGGAACCACGTACATGGTGCGGCCCTTCATGGAGCCACGGAATGCCTCCGTCATTTCTTCCTTCATCGCAGCTGGCGGGGCCCAGTTATTGGTCGGGCCAGCGCCATCTTCATTCTCTGTACAGATGAAGGTGCGGGATTCCACACGGGCAACGTCGGAAGGATTGGAGCGAGCCAGGTAGGAATTAGGGCGCTTTTCTTCATTCAGCTTGATAAGCGTGCCCTTTTCCACCAGCTCTGCGGCCAAACGGTCAGCCTCGTCCTGGGAACCGTCTACAAAGACCACCTGGTCCGGCTGGAAAAGCTCAACATTCTCGCTGATCCAGCCGATAAGCTTTTCGTTTTTAGTCGGCAGCTCTCCGACGAGCCCTGGGATAGTGGTGGTCATTAGTAATTCTCCTGAGGGTGGGGGTGAAAATTGGGGAAATAAATCCCAACTGTGCTTTCCACCTCAAGATTAACGTGCTTGTCCGAATAATTTGCGCAGATTTTGTCACACCGGTTATATCCATCGCGTTTACCAGAACTTCACCGAGCGCAACCACAGATACTGTGTTAAAAATCGCCTTTTTCCATCCCCCTGTCTGGGGGTCTATTCCCCTCCTCAGCGGCAACCTAAACAATCATCTTCCACCCCCAACCGGGCCCACTGGTTATACCAGGATTGACCTCTCCACACGTGACCCACGGCACGGCGTATTGCTTGGCAAGGCTAAGCAGGGAAAAATAGGCCGCAATGAATAACACAGATAACTCTCAAAACACCCGCGCTGGAGAAATGCCTCCAGGGCGCCCACCACAGACCGACTTCAATGCCGTATTCGACAACGATCTTGATTACCCACGTCTAGGCAACGTCACCTTCCGCCGCGGCACGTTGACCGACAATCAGCATGAGCTTTTTGAAAAGCGCTGGCCAGAGCTAGGTCGCACGCTGGAAGACGAGGTCATTGACCTCGAGGCCTGGTTTGGCCGCAGCGGCGCCAAGACCATCGTGGAAATCGGATCCGGTACCGGTACCTCTACCGCCGCCATGGCGCCGAAGGAGGCCGATACCAATATCATCGCCGTCGAGCTCTACAAGCCGGGCTTGGCCAAGCTATTGGGCCAGATCGAGCGCGAGGGAATCGACAATATCCGCATGATTCGCGGCGATGGCATCGAGGTCATGGTGCGCATGTTTGCGCCGGAATCCCTTGATGGCATCCGCGTCTTCTTCCCGGATCCCTGGCCAAAGGCCCGCCACCACAAACGCCGCATCATCCAGTCGGGCACACTCAACCTTTTTGCTTCCCGCCTAAAAAAGGGCGGCGTGCTGCACGTTGCTACCGACCACGCCGGATACGCCGAGTGGATCGATGAGCTTGTGGACGTAGAGCCGAGCCTGGATTACAAGGGCTGGCCGTGGCCAGAGTGCCCGCAGTTGGTGGACCGTCAGGTCATCACCAAGTTTGAGGGCAAGGGCCTAGATAAAGAACACGTCATCACGGAGTACCTCTGGGAGAAGAAATAAATGAGCACCTACCTACTTGTCTGGGATGCGCCCAATATGGACATGGGCCTAGGCTCCCTGCTCGGCGGCCGCCCCACCGCCGCACACCGCCCGCGCTTCGATGCCATCGGTCGCTGGCTGGTCCACCTTGCCCAAGATGTTGATGCGGAACCGCGTGCCGATGTCTTTACTAATGTCACCCCAGGCGGCGCCGATGTCATCCGCCCATGGGTAGAAGCCATCCGCAACGTGGGCTTCGGCGTTTTTGCCAAGCCCAAGATCCACGAAGACGATGACGTAGATCCGGACATGCTCGACCACATCGAAAGCCTCCGCGAGGATCTAGCCGGCGTGATTGTTGCCTCCGCCGATGGCCAGAATTTCCAGGAACCTTTGGAAGAGCTCATCGCGGAAGGCCTTCCAGTGACGGTCCTCGGATTCCACGAGCATGCCGCGTGGGCCGTAGGCCACGCGGATATCGATTTTGTGGACTTGGAAGATATCGAGGGTGTATTCCGCGAGCCGCTACCGCGCGTGAACCTGGATAACCTGCCCGAGGGTGGTGCATGGCTGCAGCCATTCCGTCCCCTGGCTGCGCTGCTTAATAACCGCTAGGAGGCTGCCCCAATGTTTGAAAAATGGGGACGTTTTTCCTATGCGCACCGCCGGCTCATCCCCGCCATCATCGTCGCCGCAATCCTTGCGCTCTTCATCGGCTTTGGTTTGCAGCTCGATGACCGCATGAGCCAGGAGGGCTGGGAGGATCCCAATGCGGCGTCGACAAGCGCGGCCCAGATTGAGCAGGAAGTATTCGGCCGCGATAACTCCGGCGATGTCATCTTGCTCTTCCATTCCCCCGATGAGAACTTCGACGCCGCCAAGCAGCACTTGGCGCAGCTAAAATCGGAGTACCCGGACCAGATTGACTCGGTGACCAGCTACTTCGACACGAAGAACCCGAACCTGGTGAATGCTGATCATTCACTAGCCTTCGCCTCCATCGGCCTGAAAGGCGATGACGAGCAGACGCTGAAGGATTTCCGCGCCATCGAGGGCGCGCTCACGGATACCACCGCACCAGTGGAGATTGCGGGCGCCACTGCGGTTGCTGATGCCCTAGATGAGGGAATGTCCCACGATATTTCCCGCGCGGAAAAGGCCGCCCTTCCACTGGTAGGAATCCTCCTCCTGATGGTTTTTGGTTCCGTCGTTGCGGCCTGCATGCCGCTGGTGGTCGGCGGGCTCTCCATCTTGGGTTCTTTGGGCATCCTGTCCATTCTGGCCGGCTTCTCGCAGGTCAATGTCTTTGCCCAGGCCGTCGTCACGCTGCTGGGGCTCGGCCTCGCCATCGATTATGGCCTCTTTATGGTTTCGCGCTTCCGCGAGGAGCTGGATAAGGGCCGCTCCACCGAGGAGGCCGTGGCCACCACCACCGCGACAGCCGGTCAAACTGTGGTTTTCTCCGCGGCCATGGTCGCCGTTGCGCTTTCCGGCCTCTTCCTCTTCCCCCAGGCCTTCCTGAAATCCGTGGCCTATGGCTCCATTTCTGCGGTCGGCTTGGCCGCGCTCCTTTCGGTCACCGTGCTGCCGTCCATTTTTGGCATGCTCGGCCCCAAGATCGATACCTGGTCCGTGCGCCGTACCTCGCGGACGGCTCGCACTATTCAAGACACCTGGTGGTATAAGCTTCCGCGCTGGGCCATGCGCCATGCCCGCGGACTGACCATCGCCGTATGCGGCCTGCTCATCGCACTCACCTTGCCCGTGATGAGCATTACCTTTGGCGGCATCAACGAGTCCTACCTGCCGCCCGACCAGGACACCCGCGTGGCCCAGGATAAATTCAACGAAGAGTTCCCAGCTTTCCGCACGGAGCCGGTCAAGCTCGTGGTGGAAAATGCCTCGAACCAGCAGCTTGTCGACGTCGTCATGCAGGTCCGCGGCCTCGACGGCCTCACCGAGCCCATGGCGCCGACGACCGCCACCAAGGACGGCACTACCGTCCTTTCCGCCGGCATTGAAGATCGCGATGACTACGCGAAGATCGTGCACGAGCTGGAAAAGGTCAAGGCCCCTGAAGGCGTAAACCTCTACGTGGGCGGTACTCCCGCCATGGAGGTGGAATCCCTCGATGCGCTCTTCCAGACGCTGCCGTGGATGGCGCTCTACGTGGTGCTGGCTACATTCCTGCTCATGTCCCTAGTCTTCGGCTCCTTCGTACTGCCGCTCAAGGCCATTGTGATGACACTGCTGACCTTGGGCGCAACGCTGGGCATCCTGACGTTGATGTTTGTTGCCGGCTTGGGCTCGGACATCCTCAACTTCACGCCCGGCCCGCTCATGAGCCCGATCTTGGTGCTCATCATCGCCATTGTCTACGGCCTGTCCACCGATTACGAGGTCTTTTTGGTCTCCCGTATGGTGGAGGCCCGCCGGCGCGGCACTTCCACCGACGAGTCCATTGCGGCCGGCACCGCGCATACCGGCGGCATCATCACCGCAGCGGCGCTTATCATGATCGTGGTCTCCGGCGCATTCGGCTTCTCCGATATCGTGATGATGAAATACATTGCCTACGGCATGATTTTTGCCCTGCTTATCGACGCCACCATTGTCCGCATGCTCCTCGTCCCGGCCGTCATGCACTTGCTGCGCGAGGATAACTGGTGGGCCCCCAGCTGGCTGCGCCACGCCACCACCACCTTGACCGGCGGTACCACCCACCGCAGCAAAACCGTTCCCTTCACTGAACTCAAACAACGCCTCGAAGGGGGTAAGTAAGTGAAGAATTGGCTGCGCCTCATCACCTCGCTCATCGTCCTGCTTGTCTTGGTGTATGTCTTCCGCGATGAGCTGGGCTTCTTGCGCGAAGGCTTCTCGCGGCTGTCCGATTCCAACCCGGCCGCGATAGCACTAGTGATCATCGCCGCCATCGTGGCGGTACTCGCCATGGGCGAGGTCATGCGTCTGCTCATTCGCGCCGGTGGCGTCAAGGTACCGGCCTCAGAAACCGCAGCACTGACGCTAGCCTCCAATGCCTGGTCCACCACTCTTCCGGCCGGTCCAGCCTTTTCCGCCATTCTCACCTTCTACGTGCAACGCACGTGGGGCGCGTCCGTCATGCTGTGTGGTTGGTTCTTCGTGCTGTCCTCTGCAATTTCCACGATGTGGCTCGTGCTCATCGGCTTGGGCGGCGTCCTCTTCCTCAATGCCGACATGGCATTGTGGTCCCTCATCGGCACCTTGGTGCTCATGCTGGCGCTTTCTGGCGGCCTGTTCTGGCTGACCGATCATCCGGATACCATCATCCGCTGGCTCAACCGCCAAAAGCTCATTAAGGGCTCCAAGCGCGAAGCGCTCGTGGATCAGGTCAAGAATCTGGAGGAAGTTCACCTTACCCGCCGCCAATTCGCCTGGGTATCCTTTTATTCCTTGGCCAACCGGCTGATCGATATGGTTTCGCTTTGGGGCTGCGTGTGGGCCGTTACCGGCCACCTGCCCGCCCTGCACGCGGGCGAGGACACCACGACGATGGCTGGCGTGGCGCTGGCCTATCTCACCGCTAAGCTTGCCGGCTCTGCGCAGGTCACGCCGGCCGGCCTCGGTACGGTGGAAGCCGCCATTATCGCCACCCTGGTGGCCACGGGCATGACCGCGGTGGACGCTACCGGCGCGGCCATCATCTATCGCCTTATCTCCTTTGCCTTGATCACCATCATTGGCTGGGTAATCTACTTCTGGCACTATGCCCGCAAGGGCATTACCTACGCCGCCTTGAACCGAAAGGAAAACGCATGAGAATCGCCCCCGTTATCGATATCATCGCCCTGATGCTCTTCGCCGTGGCCGCTCGCCTCGCCCACGGCGGGCTAAGTTTTTCCACCTGGGTAGATGCCTTTTGGCCCTGGGCCGTAGGCGCGCTCATCGGCTGGGTCATCATCTTGGCTGCCAAGGTGCAGGGCAAGTGGAAGGAAGGCGGCATCGTCTGGCTGAGCACCGTCGTGGGCGGCATGGCCCTATGGATGCTCGTCAACGGCCGCCTGCCGCACTGGAGCTTCCTTATCGTAGCGACGGTGATGTCCGCACTATTTTTCTTTGGCTGGCGGCTTTTCGCCCGCAAATAAAAAGAAGGAGGGTTTAACCCTCCTTCTTTTTTATTCCACTTACTTGGAGCTTACCGGTACGCCTGCCTGGTTGAGAATATCAACGATGAAACCGATAAGTTCACTGACGATGTCCATAGCACTAGACAGAATCATAGATAACTCCTTCACTAGGATTAGCTCTTTATATGCTATCCAAGCACATGGCGTTACATCGGGGCAATAGTGTGCTTCTTCGGCAGATCGCTTTCCTGCTTGGTGGCCAGTTGGCGCAGTGCCTGACGGAGCGCCAAGCGGGACTGATTCGGCTGAATCATAGCGTCTAGATAGCCACGCTCGGCCGCGACATAAGGAGCGGTCATGGTCTCATCATAGAAGTCCATGAACATCTTCTTGGTCATTTCGCGCTGTTCCGGGGTCTCGGCGGCATCGAGCTGCTTACCGGCGATCATCACCACGGCAGCGGCCGCGCCCATCACGGCGATCTGCGCGGTCGGCCACGCCAGGTTAATATCACCGGTCAGGTTCTTCGAGCCCATCACGGCATAGGCACCGCCGTAGGCTTTGCGCACGATGAGCGAGACCTTCGGCACGGTGGCTTCCACCACGGCGAAGGCAAACTTGGCGCCGCGGTGGATAAGTCCCACCTTTTCTTGCTCCACGCCCGGCAGGTAGCCCGGGGTATCCACTACGAAGACCAGCGGAATATTATAGGCATCGCAGATGCGGATAAAACGCGCGCCCTTATCGGCGGCATCGGCATCAATGCAGCCCGCAAGGTGCATGGGGTTATTGGCCACAAAGCCAACGGTCTTGCCATCGATGCGGCCAAAGGCGGTGATCATATTGGGGGCGAAGTTCTCTTGAATCTCAATGAGATCCTCGTCATCGCCCAACTGGGTCAACAAGTCCATCATGTCGTAGCCAGCATTAGTGTCATCCGGCATGAAGGCATTGAGCTCTTCGTCTTCGGCCACTTCGGCGTCGGCAGGCGCAGCAAACTCCGGTGACTCATCAAAGCAGGTCAGCGGCAGGTGGTCGAGGAGATCGCGGACCATATCAAAGGCGTCATCCTCAGAAGGGACGACCGCCGAGACGTTACCGTTGAGCTCCTGCTGGCGAGCGCCACCGAGCTCGGCGGAGGTAATGTCCTCGCCGGTAACCTCGCGGATGACGTTCGGTCCGGTGACATACATTTCCGCTTCCTCGTCCACGGCAATGACAAAGTCCGTGGTCACGGGAGCATAGACGGCGCCACCGGCCGACTTACCCATCATGATGGAAATCTGCGGGCTGCGGCCGGACAGCGGCAACTGGCGGCGGGCGATCTCGGAGTACATGGCCAGCGAGGTCACCGCATCTTGGATGCGGGCGCCGCCGGAATCCTGGATACCGATGACCGGGCAGCCGATCTTGATGGCCATGTCCATGACCTCGGTGACCTTCTTGCCAAAGGTCACACCGACAGAGCCACCGTAGACGGTTTTATCGTGAGCGTAGATACACACGGGACGACCGGAGATGCGGCCATAGCCGGTGACCACGCCATCGGAATAGATGGCGTCAGGGTCACCTGGGGTCTTACCCAAGGAGCCGGTTTCGACGAAGGAACCCTCATCTAGCAATTCATTGATGCGTTGACGAGGCGTGGTGCGCCCAGCCTCGTCGCGGCGCTTGCGGGAGCGCTCACTGCCTGGATCCTGCGCCTTGTCCAGACGCTCGCGCAGGTCAGCGAGTTTCTCAGCGGTTGTCTGCTTGGCCGCCACGTATCTTCTCCTCGATCCATTCGTCCATATGCTTGCCCACGATGCCGATGGCCGGCTCGTCTGGCACTGCAAGGTGATCGCCTTGCAGCTGCACAATTTCTAGATCCTTAACGATAACTCCCCAACCGCCGTCGGGGTCAATCTCAGCGTAGCGCGGCTCCAGCTCAACCGCACCGTCGTGCATGCGCTCGGAGCGGAACAGCAGGACCGGCACGGTGACATCGGCCCAGCGGTGGAAGTCGATTTTGGCCAGAATCTGGTTATCCACGAAGGAAGCGCGCTGGTGCTCCAGAACGCCGGCGGCAAGGCCGTGCTCGGAGGCGTCGGTAGTAGCGAGGAACTCCGCCAGCATGGTCATAAGCGCATCTTCGCCCATGGTCTCCAGCATCTCGTACGGCGGCTCGAAGTCCAGTCCGTAGGTTTTCTTGGCAAAGGCCGCGTAGCGCTCCCACCGGGCACGGGTTTCTTCCGGGGTATCCGGCGCTGGGTTCGACGGCTGGGTGGTATCTAGCAGCGCGATGAACGCCACATCCACCGAGGTTTGGCCGCGCTGGGTTCGCTGATGTAGCTGGTAGGCCACCTCGTAGGCCAGCGCGCCACCGAAGGACCACCCGCCGAGCACGACCTTGCGGCCGCGAGCGTAGTGCAGGATGTCCTCGATATAAGCTTCGGCGCGCTCCTCCAGCGAGCCCTCGATGCGCTCTACGCCGTAGACTGCCACGTCCTCGGGCAGGCGGCGGGTTAGTGGCTGGTAGACCACAGTGGTGCCGCCGGCTGGGTGGAACATGAATACGGCCGGACCATCAGCCTCGCGCAGGACGCGGATATTGCCTTCTACCTCGGTCTCCAGTCCTTCGCGGACGAGGTCGGCCAAAGTCTCTAGCGCCTCGGCCTCATGCACCTGCTGGGCGGTGACCTCGATGCCGGCACGCTCGGTGAGGCGCTCGGCGATTTGGGTCGCTACCTCATCGCTTACCTCTGGCAGCACCGAGGTAACGCCCGCAGCTGCCTTACCGGTAAAGGTGGCCCAGGTGCCAAAGACCATGCGCTCCGAGGCGTCACGCGGGGCGACGCCGACGCCCTGGCCGGGTTCGTCTTCTTCTGGTGCAGGCGTATCCGCAGTAGCAGTCTCGTTGGTATCCACGCTGCCGCCGGCTACGGCCTCTTCCACCATGGAAATAACGTCGGCCAAAGAGGCGTCGCGTAGCGCCTGCACCTGCAGCGGCGGAATTTGGAAGTCATTTTCCACGCGGTTCTTAATGCGCATGCCCATTAGGGAATCCAGGCCCAAGTCAATGAGCGGCAACTCGCGCGGCAGGTCAGAGACGTCGTAGCCCATGGATTCCGACACGATGAGTGCGAGGCGGTCTTCCACGGTTTCCTCGGCGGGATCCCAGCGTACGGCATCAACTTCTGCGGTTGCTGCAGGCTCGCTTTCAGGCACATCGGCCACGCCCGGGATAGGCGCCGCGCCCAAGTCCAAGGCGGAGGCAAAGCCTTCCGCTAGGAGCTCCGTCTGTGCGCCTCGGACGGCGTAGACGGCTACGGACATACCACCGATGGACTGGCTTACCAGCGTGGTGACCTCACCGCGCGGTGGCAGGTCGGCGTGTTCCTCGGTAGCGATGATGCGCGCCCCAGGCTTGACGGCCTCGGCCGCCGCCTCCACGATGGCCAGCGCAGATGGCGCCTGGTCCGCATTGGTAGAGAAGGCAACCTTGCCCTCTGGCAGATTGACGCGTGCGCCCGGCAGGCCGGATACACCGGCCGACGGACGCGCGTTGGTCCAGAAGCGCTGGCGGTTGAACTGGGTATAGGGCGCCTCTACGCGCGCACCAGAGCCAAATACCGCACCGAAGTCCACCGGCATGCCAGCGACATAGAGCTTGCTGAGCAGATCCAGCAAGGACTCGGTGGGATCCACCTTGCGCTTCAACGCATACAGCAGCTGCGCATCGGCCTTGCCCACGGCGAAGGCGGTGGACATGAGGCCCATCAGCGCCACCGGGTTCGGCGAGATTTCCACCAGCTGGGTGTGGCCGGCGTTGAAGGCCGCCTCGGTGGCATCCTGCAGGTAGACCGAGTGGCGGGTCATGCGCAGCCAATAGTCCTCATCGTGCACGGTGGTACCAGGGCGATAAACCTCGCCCTTATCCACGGAGGAAAACAGCGGGGTGTGTAGCGGCTTGGCTTCCATGCCGGCGATGGCTGCATGCAGCTCGCCCAGGATGGGGTCCACGGCCGAGGTATGCCCGGCGGCCTTCACATTGAGCGCACGGGCGAACTTGCCCTCGCCGTCAAGCTTTTCCACCAGGTCCAGCACCTCTTGGCGTGGGCCGCCCACGGTGGTCATACCGGGTCCGGTATACACGGCGGGTTCGATATTGCCGTCGAGCGCGGCAATATCCTCGGCCGAGAGCTCTACGACGGCCATGGCTCCTTGCTCGGCATCGCTTAGCGACGCCTCACCCTCACCCATCAACCGTGCGCGGTGGCAGGCAATAACCATGGCGTCCTCTGCGGAGATGCCGCCTGCGGCATAGGCCGCGGCAATCTCGCCCATGGACATGCCCATCACGCCGGCTGGACGCACGCCAAAGGAAGCAAGCAAGTCCGTCAATGCAATCTGAATGGCGGTAATGGCCACCTGGGCGGTCTCGGTGTCATAGGTTTGGGCATCATCGTTGACGATATCCAGGATGGACCAGCCGGACTCAAAGTCCACGATGGCATCGAGCTCTTCCAAGCGAGCTTTGAACTGCGGCGAGAGCGCAATCATGTCCTTCGCCATCTTGCGGTGCTGGGATCCGAACCCGGAGTAAACAAATACCGGGCCTGGGACCTGCGGGGAATCCGCAGCGGCGATGCCAACGGAAACCTTGCCCTCAGCCACCTGGCGCAGGCGCTTGACCGCTTCCTCGGTGGAGCTAGCCATCACGACGGCGCGGGAACGGGAGTGGTTGCGGCGGGCGACAGTTCGGGCGACGTCGACAAGCGCGGGCTTTTCCGCCTCAATGAAGTCTGCCAACAGGGCCGCAGCGCGTGCCCGGCGCGAAGGCAAAAGGCCGGATACCGGCAACGCGACCGTTTCGGTGGAAAGCTGCGGCGCGCGTTCGGCCGGGGCACCGCGGTAATCGGTGAGTACGACGTGCGCATTGGTGCCGCCGAAACCAAAGCCAGACACACCCGCAACCTTGCGCCCGGAGTACTCGGGCCACTCGCGCGGATCCTCGACTACCTCGAGGTGCTCGGCCTCGAAATCGATATAACGATTCGGCGCCGAGTAATTGATATTGGCCGGAATTACGTCATTGCGCATGGCCTGGATCACCTTGATAAGGCCGACCACGCCCGCGGCGGATTCAGAGTGGCCGATATTGGTCTTGGCAGAGCCGAGCAAAATAGGAGTTTCGACCCCGCGGCCCGCACCGAGCACGCGGCCCAGGGCGGAGGCCTCGATCGGATCGCCCAGAATGGTGCCGGTGCCGTGGGCCTCAATATAGTCCACGTCCTGCGGATTTACGCCCGCATCAGCATAGGCGCGGCGCAGCACGTCCTCCTGTGCCTCCGGATTCGGGGCGGTCAGGCCATTGGAGTGGCCATCGGAGTTGACGGCAGAGCCCTTGATGACGGCCAGGATATCGTCACCGTCGGCTTCCGCATCCTCCAGGCGCTTGAGCACGAGGACGCCGGCGGCGTCGGCACGCACGATACCATCGGCGTCGTCGGAAAAGGCGTGAATGGCACTCGTCGGAGAGGTAACGCCCAACTCCGAGAACGCCGTGGACGCATGCGGGGCGGCCAAGATATTCACGCCACCGGCCAGCGCCACGTCCGCGCTCCCCGTGCGCAAATCCTTCATCGCCTGGTTCACCGCTACGAGGGAAGAAGAGCAGGCCGTATCCACGTTGATGGAGGGGCCGCGGAAATCCAGGGCGTAAGAAATGCGGTTGGCAACCACAGCCGAGGAAATTCCGGTCAGCGCATACGGGTGCATCTCGGCGGAATCGGCACCGATGAGCATGCCGTAGTCATTATTGGTCGAGCCCATGTACACACCGGTCTGCGTTCCCCGCAGTTCATTGGCGGGAACACCAGCGTTTTCTAGCGCTTCCCACACCAGCTCCAACAGGATGCGCTGCTGGGGATCCATGTTGGCAGCCTCAAGCGGGGATAGACCAAAGAATTCCGCATCAAAGGAGGCGATGTCTTCAAGGTAACCGCCATCGGTATTTTGCTGAGCGATCTTCTCGCTCATTACCGGATCTGCGGAGTATTCGGACCACCGACCCACTGGCAACGGGCCGGTGCCTGCGCGCGATTCCGCCAACATAGACCAGAACTCTTGGGCATTGTTGGCGCCCGGGAAGCGGCCGGAAAGACCAATGACCGCAATGTCGGATCCCTGCGCGATCCGCGGGGCGCGCTCTTCCGGCTGGGGCACCGCCGGTGCGTTCAGCAGGCGGTCCGCCAGCAGCTCGATGGTGGGATACTCATATGCCACGGTGGCATCGAGGCGGGTTCCCAGAAGGTTTTCCAGCTCGCCGGATAACACTACAGCATCCCGCGAGGAGAGGCCATAATTTTCCAAAGGCTTGGAATCTAGGATCTCTTCGGCGGAAACACCGGTGGCCTGGGCGACCCAGTCACGCAGCCATGCTCGCAGTTGCTCGATGGTCATAAAAAGGTCTTTCGTTACGGAAAAATACTAAATAGCAAAGGGGTATATCGCTATATTTTGTCACTTTGTTAGCGATATATCAGAATCCCACATAATTCTTCTTGGCTACGCGGCGCGCAATCTTGCCGGAGGACGTGCGGTTGATTTCGCCAGGTGCCTTCCACACGATGTCATCCGGAGTGATGCCGTGGTGGGCAGTGACCGCGGTGCGAATGGCCTCGGTTGCCTCGGCATCGTCGGACGGCTGCGCATCATCGGCGCGCTCCACCAGCAAAACGAGGGACTCAGAGTCATTGCCTTCCACGGAGAAGGCAGCAACGGAATCTGGGCGAACCTGCGCGGAAGCGGCTTGCACCGTGCCCTCAATATCCTGCGGATAATGGTTGCGCCCAGCAATGACGATGAGATCCTTCAGGCGGCCGGTAATATACAATTCCCCATCCACGATGGTTGCCAAGTCTCCGGTGGCCATCCAGTAGTCGTCTTCCGGCAGGCCATCTTGTTGACGCTCACCCAGCGTATTGCGGAAGGTCGCAGCAGTTTCCTCTGGGCGGTTGAGGTAGCCGGTGGCCATATTGGGACCGTGGACCCAGATTTCTCCGATAACGCCGTCCTTCACCTCGGCGCGAGTTTCCGGATCCACAATGGCGAGGTGCTGATGCGGCACGCACTGGCCATTGGAGGCGTAGGCAACGGTGTCTTCGGATTTATCCTCGACGGCGGCGCGACCTGCAGCTAGCTCCGCGCGGTTAAAGTGCGCGATGACCGGGCGCTTCTCGGTTTGCGGGGTAGACACAATAAGCGCCGCTTCTGCCAGACCATAGGACGGTCGCAGTACGGAGCGATCCACGCTGAAGGCATCGAGGAAGGAGTCCACGGCCGATTCCGTCACCGGCTCGGAACCGATAATGATGCCGGCCACGTGCGAGAAATCTGCATCCTCGGCATGGCGAGCGGCGAGTTCCAAGGCAAAGTTCGGGATGGCGGCATAGGTGGCCTGCTTGCCCGCGGTGAGGCGCCGGACCCAGCGATCCGGGTGCTGGATGAAATCGCGCGGGGTCATCATCTCGAAGTCGAGGCCCAAGATGGTGACAAATACGGCCAGGATGATGCCCATATCGTGGTGCATCGGCAGCCAAGAAACGATGCGGGCAGGCATCTGCAGCTGCACGGCCTGGAAGATCTGCGCCACGTTGGTAATAATCGCGCGATTGGTGAGCTCCACACCGGCCGGGGTGCGGGTGGAACCGGAGGTGTACTGCAGGAAGGCAGTGTCCTCTGCGGTTCCCTCCACAGGAGTCCAGGAGGACGCCAAAGAATCAGGAAGGGCGTCGAGGGAAATGATGCGCGGGCGCTCGCGTTGAGCGGAAAAGTACGTGCGCACTGCCGCCGCCGATACGCGGTTAGTTACCACGATGGACGGTTCACAGTCACCAAATACGGCCTTTAGGTGGTCCGAGTGCCCCGGTTCGTTGGGGTCATATAGCGGAATCGGCACCATGCCCGCATATAGAGCGCCCAAGAAGCCGAAGACGTATTCTGGTGAATTACCAGCCAAGATAGCCACGCGGGTACCAGGCTCTGCCACCTGCTGCAGGCGCGCCGCCACCACCTTGATGCGGTTATTGACCTGTGCGCGGGTGAGCTCCCGGCAGGTTTCTTCCTCACCGTAGATCCACTGGCGCATCACCACGCGGTCTGGGTCGGTCTCCGCTTGGAAGAGCTTCTCTGCCAACTGGGCCAAGGTGAACTCGGGCGCTAAGAACTGCCCCATCTGCGCTTTTAGATCCATCGATTCTCCTTAGGTAAATGGTTTCGGTAATAAAACTATCGGAGTTGGGGGAATGGTTGTTACGCGGCGTCGATAAGCTGGCGGGCCCAACCCACTACCCATTGGTTGGCAGTCGTTCCATCGATAACGCCACTATTGGAGGCGTATTGCGCATGCACGCCATTCGCGGCAATCAAACCCTGCGCGCGCTCAAGTGCATTGGTCACGTTTGGCGGGGCATCACAAACCGAATCATTGGGCGCGCAAATCTGGAAGGTGCGATCCGCGAGGCTACCGAAGCCATTCTGGCGCGCACCACGCATGGAAGCACCCGGCACGATGGGCTGAACCAATCCGGATACCGGTTGAAGGGCAATTTCAGCACCGACGCCACCCACCTTGCGGCCTGGGTTTTGCCCGACGCCATTTTGGCGGCGGCCGTCTGCGATAAGGGCCACGCCCGCGATGTTTTCCGCGGGAACCACGCCCTGGCCGCCACCAATCTCATCGGCAACGTCGCCGGCAATCACGGCACCCTGAGAAAAGCCGCTCAGAATGAACTTGGTAGCCGGGCAGCTTTGGTGAACGCTACGTAGCTCGTCATTCATCTTGGCGGTTCCCTCATTGCGGGAATCGTCGTAGCTCACCTCGTGCTGCGCATTAATATTTTTGAATTGCGCGGTATAGGGAAGGGTCCAGACCTTCACGTCGTCCCCGTAGGCCTCCTGCAACGGCTTCGTAATAGACAGCATGAACGAGCGCGGGTTGGCAGAAGGGTTAATGGGGTCGTCGTCAGCCGCGGACTCCCAAGTACCCGGCGCAGAAATGAACTCCACACGGGGGCACCACTCAGGCTGCTGCGGTTGCGGCGGCGCGGCCTGCTCCGTGGGGTGCGGAACCGGGGAATCAGTGCCTTGGTTGAGGTAACGCGACGCGCCCACGCCAATGACAGCTAAAACGACGAGGGCCGCGACAACGGTAATAGTTTTTCGCATGGATTAGTTGTACCAGCTAAACCTAGCAAATCCCTGAACGTGCGGAATCCTTGATGAGCTGGGAAAGCTCCTCAAAACTCTGCGTGGTGCGCTGCTGCTCGATGAGCTGGCCGGCAACCGCAGAAATGGTGACCTCATTCTCGTCACAGGCCGCTTTGCCGGCTCCAAGGAGCTGATCCTCTACGCCATCGACGTTAACGCCGGCGTCCTTGAGCTTGTCCAAGTACTTGGCGTCCGGTTCCGGCACCTCAGCGGACGGGATTTCAGAGATCTCACGCGCACCGCGATCTTCTTGTGACTTAGAAGCGGAATTCTCCGAAGAGGAAGGGGCATCGGACTCCCGCTCGAGGGGCGCGATCTCGGTCTCTTGCGGCGGTTCGCTATCCACCGTGGCGGAATCGCAGCCCGCAAGACCCAAGCACAGCGCCGCGCCCACAACTACTAGCTTGCGCATAGCTACTTCTTCTCGGCCCGAACCTGGCCGAGGACCTCGCTGATCTTGCCGTGCTGGAATTCCTGGCTCACGCCGCCAGCGGCAATCTCAGAATAGTCAGAAGTGGGCCAGCCGAACTCGCCTTGCTCCCAGCCAGCCTGGCCCCAGCGGTCCATGATCTTGCTCTTCAGAATGTAGTGCGCACCGGACTTCGGGGACCAGTAGATGCTGCCCTTCTCAAAGGTCTGGAAGAAGCCGCCGTTGACGGCGTTCTCACCAGACGTCGGGAAGCCGAGCGCAGATTCAGCGCCGCCCATGTCCTTGTACTTGGCGCCGATAGCACCGTGGACTACCTGGTTGGAGCCATCCGGGTTACGGGTCAGGATGCCATCCTGGAATTCCTGCATGTAGCCCTCGCCGACCTTCTTGACCGGGCCGGTCGGGTACTTCAGGTCGCCATTTTCGTAGCCGTTCTTGCCCCAGGCCTGGAACATATCGCCGGTAATCTCCCAAGCACCGGTCTCCGGGGACCAGTAGATGGAGCCGTGCTCGAAGTGCACGAAGCGTCCCTTGCCGTCCGGGGTCTTAGACTCGCCGGTCTTAGGGAAACCCAGCCAGGAGGTAGGCCCGCCGATTTCGGCGTAGCGGGCACCAATGCGGCCGAAGAGGGCGTGCGCACCGGTATCCGGGGACCAGTAAGCGGTACCAGACTCGAAGTCTTGGGCCTTGCCCTTCTTGGCGACGTCGTACTCGTTATTCAAGCAAGAGCCAATGACGCCGCTCTTGGTTTCCTTGGCGATTGCACCGATAGCCTCACAGTCCGCACCGCGATCAGCCTTGTCCATCTCGAGGGCATCTGCGATGTAGGGCCATGCCTGCTGCATCTCAAACTGCCAGTATTCCCAGCTATGCACGCCGGATGGGCGGAACTTAGTCACAGGGTCAATCTTGGCGCGCTTCGCATAATCAACAAAAGTCTGGGTCGACATACGGGAGATGACCTCCAAGCCCATGCCGGCAAGGTTTGCTTGACCCTTGGCCACGGAGTTGGCGTTACCAAAGTCATCCTTGCCCGAACCTGCAGAGACATACACCGTCATGTCCTTCAGGTTTTCAATGCCCAACTTTGGATCGTGGTCGATCCAGTTTTGGGACCCTGGCTCGCCCCACATCTTGCGGGAATCATAACCGCCGGCATCGCGCTGCGAAGCCATGATGGCTTCCGGCATGCCGCGCGTAGTGGTGTCCAAGTAGCCCGAGAAGGAGCCCACGAAGTTGAACAGGTGTGGGTTACGCTCAGCCAAGTTCATCGCGGCGGTGCCGCCCATGGACAGGCCGGTGACCGCACGCTTGTGGTTCGAGCGGTACTCATGGTCCAAAATGGGGATCAATTCCTTGGTCAGGAAGGTCTCCCACATGTAGCGCTTACCGCGGTCTGCCTGCTCCCAGTCCGAGTAGAAGGAAGATTCGCCGCCTACCGGCATAACTAGGTTGACATTACGGTCAGCGTACTGGTTCAAAATATTGGTCTCGATGGTCCAGCCGGACTCATCGTCACGCGCACGCAGGCCGTCGAGCGCCCATACCTCTGGGAACTTCTTTTCCGGGTGGGAGTACCAGTCACGAGCCAGCTGGATTTGTACCTTCTGCTCTTTATCCGGCATGGCTGCGGACTTGATGTAGACCATCAAGTGGCGGTTGGTCAGGTACTCCACACGATTGATCTTGACACCCTCCGGCAGGCCCTTAACATCTGGGTATTCGGTGTTCAGCGGGGTGCGAGCGGGCGGCTCCTTCGGGGCGAAGTGATCGGACAGGCTGGAATCGCCGCCGATTGCGGAAGAGAGATCGCCTACGGAAGATTGTGCGGTGGCGTTTGGCAGCAGAGCCAAACCCACGGCAATAGCGGTAGGTACTGCGGCCACTGCAAGGCCCTTGCGAGCTTTGCTCGGGGAAGTGCTTTTGCGCATAGGTAAACGTCCTTGAAGATTTGCCGCGGTACCTTTCCGAGGGTTCCCCTCCCCCGGACCGATGCCTGCGGCGTGAGCTGTCTATCGTGTGCTCAAGTTTAAGTTGAACTTGAGACTTACGCTAGACTGACACGCCGCTACATTGCCGGGGAGTTGCCCGGGTTATCCTGTCCGCTCACGCGGTACAGGTGCTCGTTGACAAACTCGCCGACACCCCAGCGTGCCAGCTCGCGGCCGTAGCCGGAGCGGTTCACGCCACCGAAAGGCAGGCCTGCTGCGGTTACCGACGCCTCGTTCACAAAGGTCATACCATCGTTGAGCTGGTTTGCCACCTCGAATGCGGCATCCAGGTCGGTGCCCCATACGGAGCTAGACAAGCCATAGTCCGAGTTATTAGCAATCTCGATGGCTTCTTCGACGTCCTTGGCCTTATAGACAATGGCGACCGGACCGAAGATTTCATTGCAGCCAACGTCGGCGGAAGGGTCGACGTCGGTAAGCAGCGTAGGCTCCATGTACGCACCCTCGCGGTCAATCTTCTTGCCGCCTACGCGAACCTTGGCATCACCGTTGGCTGCAGCCTTCTCCAGCCGCTCTACAATCTCATCGCGAGCGCCGATGGAAGACAGTGGACCAATATCTGCATTCTCATCGTCGTACGGGCCAACCTTCATGGCCCCGATCTTCTTTTCCAAGTACTCTACGGTGCGGTCGTAGAAGTCCTCGAGCACAATAAGTCGCTTCGGCGCGTTGCAGGCCTGGCCAGTGTTGTACATGCGAATCAAGTTGAACTGATCCAGTACCCACTCGAGGTTTTCATCATCAATGACCAAGAACGGGTCGTTGCCGCCCAGCTCCAGCACCGACTTCTTATAATTTTCGCCCGCGGTCTTTGCTACTGCAGAGCCCGCAGCTTCAGAGCCAGTCAGGGAAACGCCCTTGATACGCTTATCCGCTACAAAAGCATCCATCTGGGAACCGGAAGCGTAGATGTTGATGTACGCGTCCTTCGGCAGACCAGCCTCTTCCAGGATGTCCTGGCATGCTTGGGAAGACAGCGGGCAGATGGAAGCGTGCTTGAGCACAATAGTGTTACCCAGCAGCAGGTTAGGCGCCGCGAAGCGGGCTACCTGGTAGTACGGGAAGTTCCACGGCATGATGCCCAGCAGTGGACCGATCGGCTCCTTGCGCACTACGGTCTTGTGCGCGTTTTGGGCCGGCAGGTATTCATCTGCAAGCAGCTCGTGAGCATGCTCAGCATAGTAGCGGTAGATATCGGCCACGATCTGAATCTCAGCCTTAGCCCAACGGGTTAGCTTGCCCATCTCACGGCCAATGTGATCGGCTAACTCATCAATGCGCTCTTCATAAAGATCCGCTGCGCGCGAAAGGATCGCCGCGCGTTCCTCGATGCGGGTCTCACGCCATGCGTTAAAGGCCGCAGTAGAACGGTCCAGAATGTCATCACGCTGTGAATCATCGATACGCTCGAAAGTGTCTTCACTCTTACCAGTGCTTGGATTCTCAATAGCGAACATGGGCCCCTGTATAGTCCCGACTCACGAACCTTGCAATGTTCTCCTCTGCAATTTAAGGAATTGCTCCCAAGTAAGTTTCCAGTGAATATTTCGTGGCGCTAGAGGTCCGGCTGCGCGGTCCACTTCAAAGGTGCCATCCTCAAACATCCAGACAATATCGCCGGTAAAAGGATCCATCACATAGCGCACCCGCCCATCAGTCTTTACGTTGTGGTGATGCTGGCATAAGCTGACCAAGTTTCCGGCGCTGGTCGGACCCCCTTCGTCATACTCCACACGGTGGTCCAATTGACAATAGTGTGCCGGCATCGAACATCCCGGCCACCGACACGTCGCATCCCTTCCTTGCACCCAGGCCCTAATTTCCGCAGTGGGAACATACTGCGCAACGTCATTGGCCTCCAAGGTACGCACTGCCGAATTTTGCGTTAAATACTCCCCCAGCACACACCAGCCTGCAGCAGGAATAAAAACTCTGGAGGGGTCCTCGCCAGTGCGATAGGTGTTAATCACCACCTTGGTACGAGTGCGATCAAATATCAGGTGCTCTAGCGCCTGCGCTTTCGAAATTCCTTCTTGCTTCGCTGCTTTGTCAATATGCCGCGCGATGGCTGCTGCAGTTGCTTTATCTGTCTTCAACACAACAGTAGCTTGCCCGCCCTTATAGGAAACCGAGACCGCACGCTCGACGCTCTCGGACAAATCTGGCTTTAAAAGGCCATCAATAAACCCTCTGAGAAAGTTTCGAATTTCTGGCTCTGTAGGCACGTGTTGGCTAGGGTCCTTTGGCGTAAGGAAATCTGCTAAAGCTGCATCAACCAGTTGAATCTGCGCTTCATCCCCGCCGAGGGGGCGCAATTCCACGTCAATAACTTGGAGTCGCGGAAGGTCCAAAATCCAGTGTTCTGTTTGTACTGCGGTAGTAAGCGGCAGTTCGCGCATCCGAAAGTGGGCTTGGATTGCACTTGATACCCGCCATCGCGAAAGACCGAGCTTCTTAGACAATACAGCCAGTGTGCAATCAACGTCGTCTTCCAACTGTGGCAACACTGCCTGGAACAGTTGCCATGATTGAATTCTTTGCACCATGGCCATGACACACACGGTGTCTTCCATGTCATTGGTAGAAAAATACGCTTGTTTTGGTGGTGCGGTAGCAGTAGTCACAAAAGCTCCCCCTCTAAATAATTTCGCACACCCAATCGAACTTACGCCCCTAGATTAGCGCAACGCCGAGACACCCGCAATAGCTAGACGCATATTTGTTCGATACGACTCGTAAAAGAAAATCCCCTTTCCTTAGGAAAGGGGATTCGGCCGCAAGAATTACCAAGCGTTCATGACGTTAAGCACCTGTGGCTTAGAGCGGTTGAGCTGGTAGCCAAACTGCTCCCAGTTGTGCAGCCCCTGGGCCGGGTAGCTCACGGTTGGATTGAGACCCTGCAGGCGAGCAGCGCCTTCCCACACGCGGGTGGTGATATTGGAGCCGACCTCAAGTGCAGCACCGGCCGCCTGATGCTCCGGCAGGTAGTGAGCATCGCCAGCACCTGGGACGCCAGAGGCAGCGGAGATATACAAGTTGGTGTTGCGCAACTTCGGAATAAGCAGCAGCGGATCATTCTGGAAACGCTTCGGGTTAAACAAAGACCCGTACATTGCATTGATATTAAAGCCACCTGCATCCAACATGGCTAGACGCATGAATGTCTGTGCACCGGGGACAGTTGTAGTCAAGAAGCCAGAGAAGGACAGCGCCTGACGAAATTGATTCGGGTGCTTTGCGGCGAGGGTCAGAGCGGCACCGGCACCCATGGACAGGCCAGCGATGGAGTTATTGTTGCGAGCAACGCCGAAGTTACGCTCCAAGTAGCCAGGGAGCTCGCTGGTCAAGAAGGTCTCCCACTTGTAGTTGACCGGATTTTCCAGGTCGTAGGTAGCAGGCCCCTGCCAGTCAGCGTAGAAGGAAGCGGCACCACCAACGGGCATAGCGAGGGTAATGTTATGCGGCTCGTAGGTCTTGGCAGCATTAACGTCATTTACCCATGCATTAGTGCGCTCGGTGGCACGCAGGCCATCCAGCAGGTAAAGGGCAGCATTGCCGCCACGCTTTGCCGGCTGAACCTGCACCGGAATGGTGCGGCCCATGGCCTGGGACCACACGTCACAGCGCTGGACCCACCAGCCAACCTTGTCCCACTCACACGTACCAGTGGCGTCACGGCGCAGCCAGTCGCGGTTGGCTGCCTCTGCCGGCTGGGACCCTGCTACGACGGCCAGGCCCAAAGCTACGGCAACTGCCATGATGACTGAAAGGACGCGACCTTTGATGGATGCAGTCATCTTTCTCCTTCAAACTACTCGGTGATTGTCACTAAGTTCTATCGTCCGGAACCTGTATACCGTTAACGTCACGGATCGATAACAATGTCACAGAATAGTGTAACTTAGGTTCCCCCTAAAGTCTGCATTTGAAGGGATTAATGCAGGTAGTCAGAGGGATTAGAAGAAAAAGTGAGGGTCCGGCCATCGGTCAGGGAGAATTTAATATTTTTCCAGAAACGGTCCCAAGTTAGGGGTTCCCTGTATGTGGCGAAGAGTTTCTGAAAATCGGCGTCGCCAAGCGCGGCGCGAGCCTTGGCCGCCTCGTGCTTATCAATCCACGCCGGAATCTCGTCGATATCGGCTGCGGAATCTGCCACCTGCCACGACATATCCAAGCTCTTGTCGTGCCCAATGCGCCCGCCCACGATGCGCGGCTGGCGCGCCGCCAAAGGGTTGCTGAGACCGATATTGTCCAGCACGCGAATATCCAGCGGCGCATTCATGGAAGACAGACCCAAATTGAGCAGGTAAACGGTCGGCGGATCGGTGCGGGAAGGGTCCGCAGGCGTGGCCATCCACGAGAACCTATCTTCGCCCTTGATATAGCGGAAGGTCATGGCGTCGCCGGACTCTAGCTCGTCGATGCCCTCCTGGTAGTCCTCCATAAACTTGGCACCAAGGAACTCTTCGGCCCGCATAGGAGGATCCTGGCGCTGGGTGGCATAGGTCCAGAAATCGCGCTCGTCCACGATGGAAATTTCATCCGCATAGACGCTGCGATCCACCGGATGGCCGCGCAGAACGATAACCAGCGCCCACACCGCGCAGAGGACGGAGACAATCCACATGCGTACGCTAACGACAAAGATTGGAAGCAGAAACGCAAAAAGTGGCAGCAGCAGCATGCGGCCGTGCATAAAGTCTCCGCCCACGCGCAAGACGTAAAGCGTATGGATGAGCGCCGCACCCGCAAAAAGATACGTGGCAGTGGCGGTGGAGCGCAGAGCGGTAGGGCGCAGGTCCGCCTTCCACAGACCTGCAATGGCAAGCACGATGAGCGGCAGGAAGAGCCAGTACGGTCCGGCAAAGTCCGCCAAGTAGGTAAAGCCCTTGCCCCATTCGGAACCCGCCGCGGACTTGGCCACGGCCGTGTGCGGGGTCAGCAGGCCGTAGTAACCCATGCGGAAAATCTCATAGGCCAACGGCAGCGGCACTGCGGCGGCGAGAATTTTCCACGAGCGATGGGATACCAGCAGCAAGATTCCTACCAGCCCGCCGTACAGGGCGAACTCTGGGCGCACCAGCCAGGACAACCCAGCCCAGAAGGCGAGCCAGTAGGCATCGCTATTGCTTCCAGAGTGGCGGCGCGGGCGCGACCACCGCAGCAAAAGCCACCACAGCACTGCGAGATAGAAAATGCACAGGCCCCATTCCAGCCCAGAAGTGAAAAAGTCCCGGGCCGGCGGCAGGGCCAAATACACAAGCGCGCCGGCCGGAAGGACGGCTCCAGAGCGCATGCTTGCCGACGCCCCCGTGCCGACAACCATTGCTGCTACCGCCAAGAAGAGACCCAAGTAAACGGCGATTCCTTCCAGATTTGCATGGGAAACCCAGCGCACGAGAAAGATGAGGTACTGCCACAGCGTGGAGGTATTGGCCTCTACACGCTCGCCCATATTGAAAACCGGACCGTTCCCGGCTTCAAGGTTGCGCACCGTGCGCAGGACGATGAGGCCGTCATCGGAAATCCAACGGCGTGCGAAGCCACCCCAGAAAGATAAAACACCGATCACAAGAACGACCGCTGGGGCGCTCCAGCGGGCGATGCTCTTGTGGTCGATGTTAAACACGGGGAGAAAGTTTATCAGCCCCGCGGAAAATTTCTATATCGATTCCGCTGTGTCTAGAGCAACGGCATGATATAAACCGCCATGGCAATGCAGGCGAGCCAAGCCAAGGCGAGAACCTGCAAAGTGCGGTCCTCCAGTGCAATCTCGTCCGGTGCGCCGCCCTGGCCGCGGTCCACGTCGGCCGCATAGCGGAGGATGGCAATGGTAAACGGCACCATGGAAATCTGGTACCACACGCCACCGGTCTGGGCGTCGTTAGCGAGCTCGAAGCCCCACAAGGTGTAGCAGATGACCACCGCGGTGGCGGCTAGGGTCCACACGAAGCGCAGGTAAGTGGGCGTATACCCCTCCAGGGACTTGCGGATTTTCGCGCCGGTTTGCTCCACAAGAAGGATCTCCGAATAGCGCTTGCCAGAGGCCATAAATAGCGAGCCAAAGGCCGCCACCAGCAGGAACCACTGCGAAAGCTCGATACCTGCGGCTACGCCACCGGCCATGGTGCGCAACATGAAGCCGGAGGACACCAGGGCAATATCGATCACCGGCATATGCTTCCAGCCAAAGCAATAGCCCAACTGCAACGCGATATAAATCGCCATCACGATAGCCAGCTGCGGCCCAGCGGTGGCAAGGAAAGACAAGCCGACGGACAGGCCGATGAGCACCACGGCCATGACATAGGCGAGCTTAATCGGCAGCACGCCCGAGGCAATCGGGCGGAAGCGCTTGGTCGGATGCTCTTGGTCCTCGCGCCAGTCCTTCGCATCGTTAATCAGGTAGATGGAGGAAGCGCCGAGGCAAAAGACGACGAAGGCCAAGAGGACGTCGAGAAGCACGCGGCCGTGGAATAACGCATCGGCGCCGGCCGCGGCGGGGGCGGCCAGCACCAAGACGTTTTTGACCCACTGCTTGGGGCGCAGGGCCTTAATCATGCCATCGGCAAGATTCTTCGGCGGCTTGCGCTTGCGGCCGGTATCTACGCCGGAGGTGTGCGGTTCCGAATGGAAAAAGTGCTGGTTTCCATCATCACTCATGCTTCATTCCTTTCATCACGACCTCCGCGGTAGCAGCGCCGATGGCCGCACCCACGGCCGTATCTGTTGGATAGTGCACTCCGAGCACCATACGCGATGCCATCATTACCGGCACGCCGAGAAGGGGCGCCTTGCGGCCGGTAAGGTGGCTTACCGCCACCAGGAATGCGGTGGTCGAAGTCGCGTGCGAGCTAGGGAAAGACAATGTGGAGGGCGTCTTTACCCCCACGCGCACGTACGGATAATCCGGGCGCTTGCGGCGCACGATGCGCTTGAGCACCACACTGGCGGCGTGCGCGAGGAAGGCGGCGGCCCCAACACGGACCCAGCCTTCGCGGCGGCGCTTGTCGATGCCCGCCCCTACCGCAGCGCTGCCCATCCAGCCCAAGGCATGCTCGCCCCAGTGGCTAAGCCCGCGGGCGGTGGGAAGCACGCCAGGCACGTCGAAGGCCGCACCCTGGATGAGTTCGAGGACGCGCGATTCTGCTACGGAAAGCTTATTGGGCATCGAAGACCTTCTTCCACGACTCACGCGAGGTCAGCTCCGGCTGGGCCGCGCGGTATTCGGCGCGCAGGTCGTCGAAGTTCTCTTCGATTTCTTTCAGCAATTCGCGGGTCTGGTTAACGAGGTCCTTGGCCAGATCGCGATCACGCTTGCGGAAGGCCACGCCGGTGCCACCCGCGGTGGACACGGTGGCCGAATCTACGCGGGACAAGGTGAACCAGCGGGCCTCGTCCGGGGTGAGGTTGAGCTGCGGCGCCTCATGGTGTGCAGCGTCTTCCTTGCTGACGAGGTGCTTGAGACCCTTGATGGCCCACGGGATCTTCTTAATCTTGGCCAGGCGGCCGCCGACATTGCGGGTGGGCACGCCCGGCGCGCCGGTGGGAGCCGGGAGCTCATCGGCGGATTCCAGGATGACGGCATCGGAGTAGTTCTTGCGGATCTGCGCGATGCGCGGCAGCGAAGACTCCAGGATGTCGAAGAGATGGTCCGGCCCGGCCAGGAAGTCTCGCATAGCCTCAATCTGGATGGCCATGGTGGAGTATTCCATGCACATGGTGTGCTTGAGGGTGGACTTAAAGATGGACTTGGTAATGCCCTTGACCGGCCCCTCGTGGTACATCGCAGCCACGATGAGGCGGTTGCGTAGGTGGAAATAGGCCTGCCAGTCAATGGCATCGTCCTTATCGGCCCAGGCCATGTGCCAGATGGCGGCACCCGGCCAAGTCACCGTGGGGAATCCGTTGCGCGCTGCTCGCAGGGAGTACTCGGTATCGTCCCACTTGATAAACAGCGGCAATGGCTGGCCGTTGGTTTCTGCCACGATGCGCGGGAAGAGGCACATCCACCAGCCGTTATATTCCACGTCAACACGGCGGTGCAGCGCACGGGAATCATACTTTTTCGGATCCAGGTGGGTTTCGCGGGTACCGATGGCGCGCAGCGGGTACTTAGCAAAGTCGTGGTCGTAGACGGCGTGCGGCGCCGCGCCCCACATGAAATCGGCACGGTTAACCTGCTCGCCGGTAGTGCGCAGCTGGGAGCGTTCCTGCAGGTTGAGCATCTGTCCGCCGACGACAATGGGCCTGGCGGCGTAGCGGGCCGCCTGAACCGCACGCAGTACGGAGTCCGGCTCAATGGCGATGTCATCATCCATGTAGAGGATGAAGGGCGAATCGGTAATTTCCAGCGCCTCGTACATGATGCGGGAGTAGCCGCCAGAGCCGCCCAGATTGCCCTGGCGGAACTCGCGGAAACGATCGCCAAAGTGGGCCACCGCCTCGTCGTAGCCCGGCTCATCAGCGGGGTGCTGGTTGCCCTGGTCCGGCATGAGGACGAAGTCGATGATTTCATCTACCACCGGATCCTCGGCCAATGCCTTGAGTGCTGCCACGGCATCGGCTGGGCGATTGAAGGTAGGAATGCCGACTGCCACGCGCTTGTCCTGCGCCGGCTGCTCGGTCCCATCCGGCAGCAGCTGTGGGCCAGGGGCGTGGGGGGAGCACCAAGCGGCGTCGGCAAGCGTGGTTTCCTGCTCGGCGGTGATATCGAACCACAGCCAGCCGCCGTCCTCGAAGTTTTTAAGCGGCAGCTCAAACTCGTGGTGGCCGGAGCCCACTAGGTGGTTGGCCACGGAAATGCGCTGGCCAGCCTGCTTAGACCGGTACAGGGAAATATTTGCCTGGCCCTCAATGTCTAGGCTGAGAATAACGGAGCGCAGCTGCGACCAGCGGCGCCAATAAGAAGCCGGGAAGGCATTGAAGTAGGTCTCAAAAGAGGCTTCCTCGCCGGCAGGGATGGTTACGGACGTGCGGTCAAACCAGCTAAGGCGTTCGCGGTTTTGCTCGGCCTCAATGAGGTAGAGCATCCGCACATCAAAGGGCTCGCCACGCTTAGGCAGCAGGATGCGCTGCAGGGGCTCATGGGCCTGGGTGTTGTTGGCAGTCACGATAGCTTCGATTCTCCAAACGGTATAAACAGTCGTCAGCGATTTAGCGTAGTTGCTTTTGCATAAGTACTACGGTTTACACGCGGAGCCCGTAAGATGGAACATCATGAGATGGGTTCCTTGCGCGGCAGCAGTAGGTCTTCTCGCTGTAGCCAGCGCGCCCGCCGCTATCGCAGAGGAAAAGCCCACGGTGGAGTTTCTGGACCACGCCCAAATCCTCAGCAATTCGGACGAAGACGCCATCAAATCGCAAGCACAGTCCATGCATTTGCCGGATTCTGTGCACGAAGTCCTCTACGCTACGTATCCGAATTCGGGCGAGGAATTTTCCCGGACTCTGTTCCATGACTTGGCCCGCGAGCATCCACATTTCATCAGCGGAAGTGAGTTACAGAAAAATGTGCTCGTCATCGCGGTAGGTTTTGAGCCCAATAGTATGGCTGTGCACTGCGGCACAGAGGTGTGCCAGGACATCAAGATTTATGACGAGGGCCGCATGGACGGCATCTTGGACCAGATGCGGCCGGCGCTGGCGGACGATGACTATACCGTCGGCATGATCTTGGCGACGCGCGCCGCCGCGGATACCACCGTGCGCCGGCAATATGCGCAGGATGCGCCCACGTGGTCCGTGTTCATCGCAGCCACTATGGTGCTCGTAGTTCTGGGCGCGGTCGGCCTCATTACCTACTTGTTCCTCCGCCGCGCCCGAGTGCGCAAGCGCTTCGATTATATTGAGGGCGCTCGCGACAGGGCTGAGGAACTCATCAAGCGCACGGAGGCCCGGATTGACGCCCTGCATTCCCCCTTGGCGGGCGACTACCTGAAGGTACAGTGGCGCTCTCTGTTCAATCAGTACACTGATGCGCGACCGACGCTCAAGGCACTGGAGAACATCCAAGACTATTCCCTGCACGCTGCCTCCATTAAGGAGGCATACAAAGCGCTCAAGCAGATCAATACGGCCGCAGCGCAGATAGATTCCTTGGAAAATTTCTGCGCCGGCGATACTGCAGTGCGCGCGGGCGAGGTGCAATGGCTGCTTGGCGACGCCCAAGCGGCCCTCTCCCGCCAGCCCGACAACGCCAGCTTGCGCCAGATTACGCAGCGCATTAATGACCTGTCCCGGGATCTGTCGCGGGAAGACTTCGACTCCGCCTTCGCTCGCATCCTCGAGGACTACCACCCCATGGTGGGCGCGCTGCCAGAAAGGCTATATCCGCAACGCGACCGTAAAACTCCCCCGCTTCTGGGCACGCCGGAATGGCGCCCCGGCATGGGCACGCATTACATGCCCTATAGGTTTGCGGGCTTCTGGGTAGCTAATAATAACGTCTCCTCCCAGCTGCCCAACCCATATCGCTTCTAAGCGTTGACCGGTTCGGCTACCGGATCAATGCCCAGCTTATTGAGCATGTAGAGTACGCGGGCTTCGAGGTCATCAGCCAATTCGCGCGCCTCCTCCACGGTATCCGCGGCAGGAATATCCCAAATTTTGATGTCCTTGCCTGCCTCATCGCGCTCGATCTCGCGGCCCAAGAACACGATGTAATCTGGCATCGCTACCGTGCGCACCTCATCGAGGTACTTATTCGGGGCCTCGCCCATGCCGCGCTCGTTCATGACGTGGGCAAGGTGACCTTCCGCTTCGTTTTCTGGGTGAGTAACGGCGGTATCTACAAAGAGGGCTTCACCGGCGTGCTTGCGGGTCAGTTCCGCTGCGGCTTGGGCCAGCGCATTATTGGTACCGGCAGCAAAGCGAACGTGCAGGCGGTGAGCACCGAAATAGTCACGGACCTCACGCTCCACCAAAAGCGGCACGAATTCATCGAGTTCCGCCTTTTTGGTGTGCTTGGCAATAACCTCATCGAGCTTGGCATCGATTTCCGCGGCCGTGTACTCGTGGCCATAGTTCTCGTGCAGATCCTGGCGCAGGGTTTCAAACTGGTTCATTGTTATCCCCTTTCTCGGATTATTGGCCCGTTTGCCAATTGTTAACCTGTCGTTAACTTTAACAGTTAACGTTGGGTTAAGTCAAACGGTTGGGAATAACCCAATAGTTTTCTGCATCGAAAAGCGGAAAGGCCCGCCGGGAGTTCCGGCAGGCCTTCTTGGACTGTTCCTTCTTTTTATCGGGAATGCGCGATGCGCGGCTACGCAATTTCAGGTGCTCCTGCAGCCGCTCCGGCGACATTTTCCACATGCGGCGGTCAGCCATGCCGTCACCTCCTTTCCTCAGAGGTGATCAAGCATAGCGCTTAGTGGCCACGCTCCTGCTCTATAGCCTTGCCCTCGTTCCAGAAGGGCGCGAGCTTATTATCAAACATGGACAGCGCTGAACCGATAGCCATGTGCATATCCAGGTACTGGTAGGTGCCCAGGCGGCCACCGAAGAGAACCTTATTATCCTTCGACTCCTGGGCGGCGAGCTTACGGTAGGCCTCCAGCTTGGTGCGGTCCTCTGGGGTGTTGATTGGGTAGTACGGCTCATCGCCCTTATCGGCAAAGCGCGAATACTCCTTCATGATGACCGTCTTATCCTTCGGGTACTTATCCTTGCGCTCCGGGTGGAAGTGGCGGAACTCATGGATGCGGGTATAGTCCACGTCCGCATCGTTGTAGTTCATCACCGGGGTGCCCTGGAAGTCACCGGTATCCAGCACCTCCAAGTCAAAGTCGAGGGTGCGCCAACCCAGCTCGCCCTCGGCAAAATCAAAGTAGCGATCCAGTGGGCCGGTGTAGACCACGGGCGCATCTGGGGACTCGGCGCGCAGCTCTTCGCATACCTCAAACCAATCGGTATCCAGGCGGACCTCAATATTGTCGTGGTCAGCCATGTTTTCTAGCCATGTCGCGTAGCCGTCGACCGGCAGGCCCTCATAGGTGTCGTTGAAGTAGCGGTTATTGAAGGTATAGCGCACCGGCAGGCGGGTGATATTCGCGGCCGGCAGCTCCTTCGGATCGGTCTGCCACTGCTTCGCGGTGTAATCGCGGATGAAGGCCTCATACAGCGGGCGACCGATGAGCGAGATGGCCTTCTCCTCCAGGTTTTGCGCCTCTTCCGGGGAGAATTCGCCGGCCTGATCCTTAATGAGCTGGCGGGCCTCATCCGGGGAGTAATAGCGGCCGAAGAACTGGTTGATAAGACCCAGACCCATCGGGAATTGGTAGGCGGTGCCATCGTGCATGGCAAACACGCGGTGCTGGTAGTCGGTGAAATCGGTGAACTTATTGCAGTAATCCCACACGCGCTTATTAGAGGTGTGGAAGAGGTGCGCGCCGTACTTGTGCACCTCGATTCCGGTGGTGGGTTCGGCCTCGGAGTAGGCATTGCCGCCGAGGTGATTGCGGCGCTCCACAATGAGCACCTTCTTATCCAGCTGGCTAGCGGCGCGCTCGGCAACCGTTAGACCAAAAAATCCAGAGCCAACAACGATGAGGTCATAAGAAGTCATGGCCTCCACTTTATTGCACTACGGCAGCTGACACGGTGCATCGGCGTGTCGCAACAGATTTCACAGAAGTCACAAACGTACCATCACTATCAACTCTTAACTTTGGCAACGGTTTTTACAGCTGCACAACCCTAGGGAGATAACAGTGCAACAACGACGTCGACTAGTACCCACCAGGTCAAAATGGTCCACCCCCGTCATCGCGGCGGTCACCTCCATCGCGCTCGCCGTGACGGCCGCATTCGGCGGACAGCAAGTTCTCAAGACCCAAGACTCCGGCAACGGCGGTCCCATTGAGGTCAAAAATTCCTCCTCTAGCTTCAGTGACGGCGAATCCATCGTCGTCGATGACCCAGCCGTAGCCGCTCAGGGCGAAGGCGAAAGCCGCCGCGCGGTCAAGCAATTCCACCGCGACGAAACCTTCAACATGTTCGCCGTCACCTGGGAGGGCAAGCGAGATATCAACTCCTTCGTCCGCTCCAAGCAGCAGGACGGTTCCTGGAGCGAGTGGCTGCCCATGGATGCAATGAATTACACCGAGGGCAAGAACGGCACCGAACTCATCTTCGTGGGCGATACCAACGATGTGCAGGTTTCTATGGCCAACGTTGACCTCGTGACCGGTTCCAACCTCGACAAGAAGGAAGACTCCCTCCTGGACAAGGCCGCCAAGGGCGCTGATGCCAACCGCCCCGCGCCGCTTGCGTACAACGTCGGCGATATCTCCCCCGTGGCCGATGAGCGCACCCAGGTTGCGGATCTCGACGCCGTGTTTATCGACGGCAACGCCCAAGAAGGCGAAGCCATCGAGCCCACCGCAGAAACCGCGGGCATGCCCAAGGTAGTCACCCGCGCCGGCTGGGGAGCAGACGAATCTAAGCGCTGCCAGCAGCCAACCTATGACGATGGCATCAAGGCCATGACCCTGCACCACACCGCGGGTACCAATAACTACACCCGTGCGCAGGCGGCGGCACAGGTACGCGGTGCCTACGACTACCATGCGCAGACCCTGGGCTGGTGCGATATCGGCTACAACGTACTGGTAGATAAGTTCGGTACTATCTATGAAGGCCGCTACGGCGGCTTGGACAAGGCCGTACAAGGTGCCCACGTGGGTGGCTTCAATTCCAATAACTGGGGCATTTCTATGATTGGCAACTACGAGCAGGCTGAGCCTTCCCGCGAGATGCTCAACTCCGTGGCCGAGATTGCTGGCTGGAAGGCCGCTATTTCTGGCATCGATCCAATGGGCAAGGCCAGCTTGTACTCCGGCGGATTCAACGGCTCCAAGTTCCCTGCAGGAACCATGGCCACCGTGCCGGCGTTCGCGGGCCATAATGATTTTCACTACACGGCCTGCCCGGGCCAGTACACCACGCGCCAATGGGATGAAATCCGTAAGAACACCAAGCGCAAGGCAGACGCCGTCAAGTCCGGTAAAAACAGTACGGATCTGAATTGGCAGAAGGCTCCCGAGTCTAATACTCCCAAGACCCCGCAGCAGGCGGGCGAAGAAATCATGTCCTCGCTTGGCGACGTCGAGGTCCCAGTCTCGACCATCTCCGCCCTCGCTGGAATCGCTGCCGCAGTCTTCGGCGTGCTCATCGCCAATGACCGCCTGCAGAAGCCTGATACCGATCAGAAGGTGGCGGGCAACTTGACCACCGGGGATATCCCGGAGATTGTCAACAAGGTTGTCCAAGTCTCCAACAACGAGGGCTTGAAGGAATCCTGGACCTCCGTGCTCAATGCCTTCGGCCCGGTCTTGGGTCTAGCAGTCGGCGGCCCGGATACCACCGATGGCGGCAAGATCCTCTACCAGCTCTTCCAGAATGGCGTGGTGCTTTCCTCCAAGGAGTCCGGCACCAAGGCGTTGACGGGTGAGATCGCCAAGAAGTGGTCCGAGGGCGATAATGCCTCCAAGCTCGGCCTGCCTGTCTCCAACGAGGAAAAGAATGGCAAGGAAATCCGCGTGAAGTTCCAGGGTGGCGAGATTGTCTACAACACCGAAACGGAAAAGGTAGACATCTTCACCGACTAGAACCAGCGCTCTAGCACCTTTGCGACGCCCGCCTGGTGGTTAGCCACGGTGACCGCATCCGCGGCCGCCTTAACCTCTGGGTGGGCGTTTTCCATGGCCACGCCGCAGCCAGCCCACGTCAGCATCTCGATATCGTTGGGCATATCCCCAAATGCGATCGTCTCCTGCTGAGCGACGCCGGTGTGTTGCGCCAGCCATTCCACCCCGCGGCGCTTAGTCACATTGGGCGCGGCAACCTCCAAAATTCCCTCTTGCATGGAATACGTCAGGTGCGCGAGCTCCGGATCGATGTGCGGCGCAATGAGCTCATAGAGCTCTGGGGCGGAGTAGTCCGTGTTGCGGATGAGGAACTTCACCGCCGGCTGCCCCACTAGCTCACCCATGCTGACCACGCCAAAGCCCTCAAACAGGGCGTTTTCGGAGTAGTGGCGCTCGACTACGAAGAGGTCCTCGACGGCGTCGGCAAGCGAGCCTCCAGCCCGCTCCGCGCCAAAGCCCACGGTGCCCAGTACGGTCTGGGCCACATCCACCACTTCCGCCAACGCGGCGGGCGAAAGCTCGTGGGCGGACATCACCCGATCCTCCGCGGAGTCATACAACACAGCGCCGTTCGAGGTCACGCATACCGGCCGCGCGGGCAGCTGCTCCAGCACCGGGGCAATCCAGCGGAACGGACGGCCGGTAGAAAGCGCAAAATAGGCACCCTGTTGGACCGCCCGCGCCACTGCGTCACGGTTGCGACGCGGGACACGGTGGTTGCGGTCCAGCAGGGTGCCGTCAATATCGCTCGCGATGAGGCGAGGAGCGCGGGCAGGGAAATTCTCCATACCCGCGAGTTTACGTCAGGACTTAGATGTTCAGGTCCTCGTCCTCATTATCCTCCCAGTCCAAGGAACGTTTAATAGCGCGCTTCCAGTCGCGGTAGAGGGCCTCTACCTCTTCCTTCTCGCGCTTCGGCTTAAACACCTTCATGTCTCCTTCCTGGCTACCCAAAACGCTCAGGTCCTCCCAGAAGCCATTGTCCAAGCCTGCCGCGAAGGCCGCGCCGGTGGCGGTGGTCTCGATATTCTTCGGGCGGTGTACTTCCACGCCGAGGATATCGGACTGGAACTGCATCAGCAGTTCATTCATGGTCATGCCACCATCCACGCGCAGCTCGGTAATCTCCACGCCGGAGTCCGCCACCATAGCGTCGGCAACATCGCGCGTCTGGTACGCGGTGGATTCGAGCACGGCACGAGCCAAGTGCTTGCGGTTAGCAAAGCGGGTCAGGCCCACGATGACGCCGCGAGCATCTGGGCGCCAGTACGGAGCGAAGAGTCCGGAGAAGGCCGGCACGATATAAACGCCGCCGTTGTCCTTAACTTCGCGCGCGAGGTTTTCGATGGACGCAGCGTTGGGGATGATCTGCAGGTTATCGCGCAGCCACTGCACCAAGGAACCGCCCATGGATACAGAACCCTCGAGGGCATACACGGGGCGCTCGCCCTCGCGCTGGAAGCAGACGGTGGTCAGCAGGCCGTTCTCGGAGAACTTCGGGGTGGTACCCGTGTTCAGCAGGAGGAACAGGCCGGTTCCGTAGGTATTCTTCGCAGAGCCAGCGCGGAAGCAGCCTTGGCCAAACATCGCAGACTGCTGGTCACCCAGGATGGCGCGGATAGGCACGCCGGAAAGCGAGCCGCGCTCACGCACGGTACGGAAATCGCCCAGGGACGGGCGAATCTCCGGCAGCATGGACATCGGGATGCCCATTTCCTTACACAATTCCTCATCCCACTCCAGATTTTCGATGTCCATAAGCAGGGTGCGGGAGGCGTTGGTGACGTCGGTGGCGTGCAGTGCTTCGCGGCCGGCATCACCCTCGGCGCCGCCGGTGAGGTTCCACAGCAGCCAGCTATCGATGGTGCCGAAGAGCAGGTCGCCTGCCTCAGCACGCTCGCGGGCACCTTCGACGTTATCGAGGATCCACTTCACCTTCGGTCCCGCCGGGTAGGAGTTGATGATCAGACCGGTGCGGCGGCGCCACTTTTCTGGTCCTTCCTCACCCGAGAGTTCCTTACAGATGGCGGTGGTACGGGTATCTTGCCAGACAATGGCGTTGTAGACCGGCTTACCGGTGTGCTTATCCCACACCACGGTGGTCTCACGCTGGTTGGTGATACCTACCGAGTCAATGTCTTCCACGGTGATGTCGCCATTGGCAAGAGCCTCACCGACGGCGCGACGGGTATTGCTCCAGATTTCTTCCGGATCGTGTTCTACCCAGCCTTTTTTCGGGAAGATCTGCTCGTGCTCGAGCTGGCCAACGGCAGCCTGCTCGCCGTTGTGGTCAAAGATGATGCAGCGCGTCGACGTGGTTCCCTGGTCGATAGCGGCGACGTATTTCTTGTTAGTCATGTGTCTAGTCTCCTATACGAAGATGGAATTAGAGCGCAACGGACAACAGGCCAACGGCTACGGCCGCGACCAATGGGGCCACGATAGGAACCCAAGCATAGCCCCAGTTCGCGCTACCTTTGTCCTGGATGGGCAAGATGAATGCATAAGCAATTCGCGGGCCCAAGTCACGGACCGGATTGATGGCATAACCCGTAGGGGTACCCAGGGACAGGCCGACCGACACCACAACGAAAGCAACGGCAAAGTAGCTCATTGGGCCAAGCTCGCCGCCGGTGGGGCCGAAGGCGATGAACATCAACAGCACGCAGGTGGCGATGAACTCCGTCACCGCATTCCAGCCGTTCTTAGGATGTGCCGGCTTGGTAAAGAAGATACCGTTGGTGTCCTTATTGGCACCGGTGACGTTTCCGGCGTCGTCGTAATTATTGGCGTCGAAAAGCTGCTTGAAGGCAGCCCATGCCAGGATGGCACCGAGGATAGCGCCGAGGATCTGGCCCAGGAGGTAATACGGCACCAGAGACCACTCGAGCGAGCCATTGACGGCCAACATTACGGTGACGGCGGGGTTAAGGTGCCCGCCCGTGGGATCGGCCACACTGGCACCGACGAAGACACCCATACCCCAACCCAGGGCGATAACGACCCAGTCGGAGCCGCGTGCGCCAGAGGTGCGCAGGTTCACCAGCGCACATACGCCGTTACCTAGAAGGAGCAGCAACGCAGTGCCGATAAACTCCCACAGGAATGCATCAAATCCGGTCATAACTTATACCTCGTTTTGGGTAGGTCGGGCGGATCCTGCGCGTACCAAAATGTCATTGGCCTCACGGTCAGTTACCGCAGCTTCTGCTTCAAGTTCGGCCTGTGTGTGGGCCTTGAATTGGGATACCTCGCGCTCCTTGTCGGCGTCGCTCCAGCCCAGCAGCGGTGCTACAAAATCAGCAACGGCCGGGGCGGCGTTCACACCGCGGTCGCCGAACTCGATGGCGATGCGCAGTCGGCGGGACAGGATGTCTTCCAAGTGCAATGCACCCTCGTGGGTGACGGCGTAGCGGACCTCGGCCCACAGGTAGGACTCGGCACCTGGCACTGGCTCGAGCAGGGAGGCGTCCTCAGTAGCTGGCGCTAGGACCTCGCCCAGCAAAGAGCCATAGCGGCCGAGCAGGTGCTCAATGAACTTCTCGCTCAGGTTGTAGCGACGAGCCAAGGACGGGACCTGGTTGGCCAAGGCGTGATAGCCGGCGGCACCCAGGATCGGAGTTTGCTCGGTGATGGACTCTGGGACCTTGGTACCCAGTTCCTTCACCGCTAGGTCCACGGCGTCCTTACCGATGACGCGGTACGTGGTGTACTTACCGCCGGCGACAGAGACCATGCCTGGGGCCACGCGTGCGACGGCGTGGTTGCGGGAGAGGTTAGTGGTGGAATCGGACTTGCCGGACAGCAGCGGGCGCAGGCCGGAGTAGACACCCACGATGTCATCGCGGGTGATCTGGCGGCGTACGCGCTGATTTACCTGGTCCAGAATGTAGTCAATATCGGACTTGGTCGGCGCCGGATCCGGCAAGGAGAGACCCTTTTCCCAATCGGTATCGGTGGTACCGATGATCCAGTACTCGCCCCATGGGATAACGAAGAGGACGGACTTTTCGGTGACGAAGCACAGGGCTGCCTCTGCATCAAGCGCATCCTTGGGCACAACGATGTGCACGCCCTTGGATGCGTGAACGGTGAACTTGCCCTCCACGCCGGCCATCTCTTGAATCTTGTCATTCCACACGCCGGTGGCGTTGATAAAGACCTTGCCGCGCACGGTGGTCTCGCGGCCGGTGGCGGTATCGCGAACCTTCGCGCCTACGATGCGGCCGCCGCGGTCCTTGTCAAAGCCAATGACCTCGGTATTGGTACGTACATCGGCACCATACTCGGCGGCGGTACGCAGCACGGTCATGGTGTGGCGGGCGTCATCAACCAAAGTGTCGTAGTAGCGCACGCCGCCCACAATGGCATCGTCCTTCAGGCCTGGGGTCACCTTCAGCACTCCCTTGCGGGTGAGGTGCTTCTGCATTGGCACACTCTTCGAGCCGCCCATGAGGTCATAAAGAGTAAAGCCACCGAACATCATCACGCGCTCCCATACGTGGTGGGTCAGCGGGAAGATGAACTTCAGTGGCTTCACCAGGTGGGGTGCCAGGGTAGACATATTGAGCTCGCGCTCCTTGAGGGACTCCGCCACTAGGCGGAAGTCAAACATGGCTAGGTAGCGCAGGCCACCGTGGAACATTTTGGAGGAGCGAGAAGAGGTACCTGCGGCGAAGTCGCGCGCCTCAATGACGGCGGTCTTGAGGCCACGGGTAGCGGCGTCCGCTGCCGCACCAGCGCCTACGGAACCGCCCCCGATGATGACTACGTCATAGTCCTCATCCGCGTATCCATTCCATAGATTTTCAAAGTATTCGGGGTTAAACGATTGGTTGCTTTGCTGGGTCATTGCTGACCGCATCTCCTTCCTTGGTGCTTGCATGTGCCTGCGCCATAAATCCATGAATGAGATGGCAAAAGCACAGCTAAGAGCAGTTAAATTGTGGTTTCGGCGGAAAGATTCACACCGCGGCTGCAGAGATTTTATCTCCTTAAACCTATGATAGGAGTCACCGACGTCAGTTACACAGATGGTTACTCACACGTAGGTTTCAGGCCCGTAAGCAGTAACTTTTCCTGAAATACTTAGCCACCCGAAAAGAAAAAGCACCCCCTCGCGGGGGTGCAAAGCAGACGCAAAGCCCGCGCTATTTCTGCGCTAACCGCGCCATCACTTCAAGCACTTCGGACATTCCGGCTTTCTCCGCAGAATATGTGACCGCTTGGGCGCCCTTGACCACCTCAATAGGGGCAGTTTCCAAAGCCACCACCGGCATCCAGTCAAGGAAATCCTCATCTCCTGGCTCGTTAGCAAAAACCAGGGCCTCCTCCGGCTTAGCTTGCAGATCCTCGAGGATGCGCTCCACGCCTTGTGCCGCGGTCGCGGCAGTGACGGAGAGTGCATTGGTATCGAGACGCGGCTGCACAGCATCCTCATCAAGGACAACGCTCCACACGGCCTGCGGAACATCCACCTCACCGGCGGGTGATATCACGATCAGGACTTCGGCCGCCGGGTAGATCTCCGCCAAAGCCTTGTGCAATCGCGGAGTCAGCGCGCCATCTTCCCAATTCAGCGCGCTGCTGTGCGCCACTACCACGCGGGGGATGGAAGAGAATTGCGCCTTCATGCGGTGCGGCAAGCGCGAGACGATAAGCCGGGATTGGGTAGCTGCCGCCAACAGGCCCTGCTCTGCTACGGAACCGGCCCATATCTCCTTACTGCTGGCCGTGATGGACGCTTGGGTTTGCGCCACATCCGACTTCAGCTGCGCCATGACATCCGCGACCTTATCGCGACCTTCATCCAAGCCGCGGGTTGCCTCTTCAACCACGGCGTTGAGGTTGTGCTTGATCCACTCCAAGGTCTCCGGGGCGGTACGCGCCTTATTCTTTGGCTCCTCCCCGTCCGTTCCCTTGGTGGCGGCCATGTGGTTGCGCACCAAGTCAACCGTAGTAACGGAGACGCGTTCTTTGAGGCCCACTAGATCGTCGCGCAGTCGGCGTACGCGGTGGCGTTCGGTTTCCACTTCAGCATCGTGAGCTTCTGCCTCCTCAAGGGTGGGAGCCCCTCCACCTTTACGGGCGGGCACCCAGTATTCACCGGCAGGCATGGGCCCAAATTCGGCTTCGTACTGCTCCCATAGTCCTTCCAACGCCTCTTGCATACGGCGTCGAATCTCCGCGGTATCAGCCTCCGCATCGCCGGTGGGATAGTACGGTTCGAGGGCGGTAATAAAGACAGGGGTCTTGGTCCGTCCCAGGTTCTTTTTGTGCCCCTTGGTCCACAGGCGCTGCGAACCAAAAATGACCTGTGGGATTACCGGCACCCCCGCCTCATAGGCAATGCGGGAGGCGCCACTTTTCATGCTGCGGATTTCAAAGCTGCGGGAAATTGTGCCTTCAGAAAACACGCCCACGAGTTCGCCGTCCTTGGCCAGCTGTACCGCTTGGCGGAAGGAGGCGCTGCCATCGATACGGTCAACTGGCACGTGGTGCATGGCCTTCAACAACGGCCCTGCCACTGGGGCTTTAAAGATTCCAGCTTTAGCCAGGAAGCGTACGAGACGCTTCTTGCGATAGGCCAAAAAGGCGCCAAAAAGGAAATCCATGTAGCCGGTGTGGTTGCAGACCAACACCGCGCCGCCCTTATCGGGGATATTTTCTTCCCCCGAAAGGCGCATTTTTAACCCCTGTGCCAGAGTCACCCCCCTGCCAATGTGGGTGATCTGGCGGTACAGGAAATTCGTCGCAGCGTTCATAACTCTCCAGGACGACGGCGGACTTACTGCGGGGTCAGGACATCCTTGCCCACGAACGGGCGCAGAGCCTCAGGGACAACGACGGAGCCGTCAGCCTGCTGGTGGTTTTCCAGAATGGCAACGAGCCAGCGGGTAGTCGCCAGCGTGCCGTTCAGGGTAGCTGCGGTCTGGGTCTTGCCGTTCTCGTCGCGGTAGCGGGTGGACAGGCGGCGAGCCTGGAAGGTGGTGCAGTTCGAGGTGGAGGTCAGCTCACGGTAGGTGTCTTGGGTAGGAACCCAAGCCTCATTGTCGAACTTGCGGGCCGCCGAAGAACCGAGGTCGCCACCAGCAATATCAATGGTGCGGTAGGGCAGTTCCATGGCTGCAAGCATGTCCTTTTCCATGGACAGAAGGCGCTGGTGCATTTCTTCCGCGTCCTCCGGCTTGCAGTAGACAAACATCTCCAGCTTGTCGAATTGGTGGACGCGCAGGATGCCGCGAGTGTCCTTACCGTGGGAGCCAGCCTCACGGCGGAAGCAGGAGGACCAGCCGGCGTACTGCAGCGGGCCATTGGAGAGGTCGATGATCTCATCCTTGTGGTAACCGGCAAGGGCCACCTCAGAGGTTCCTACCAGGTACATATCATCGGCCGGTAGGTAATAAACCTCATCGGAGTGCTGGCCCAAGAAACCGGTGCCGGACATAATGTCTGGGCGAACCAGAACTGGCGGGATCATCAGCTTGAAACCGGCTTCGCGCGCCTTCTGCGCCGCGAGCATCAGCATTCCCAGCTGTAGGAAGGCGCCATCGCCAGTAAGGTAGTAGAAACGAGCGCCGCCTACCTTAGCGCCGCGCTTGACGTCAATGAGACCGAGGGACTCGCCCAACTCAAGGTGATCCTTTGGCTCGAAGTCGAACTCAGGAATCTGGCCTACTTCTTCTACCACTACGAAGTCATCTTCGCCGCCGGCCGGGGCACCTTCAACCACGTTATCGAGCTTGTACTGCAGCTCTTCCACCTTGGCCTCAGCGGCAGATTGTGCCTCTTCCGCCTCCTTGACCTTGGCCTTCAGCTCATTAGAGCCCTCCAGCAGTGCCGGACGCTCCTCTGGAGAGGCTTGGCCAATCTTCTTGCCAAAAGCCTTCTGCTCAGAGCGCAGTTCGTCGGCCTTTTGGATAGCAGCGCGGCGCTGCTCATCAGCTTCCAAGAGCTGGTCTACGAGGGAGGGATCCTCACCTCGATTCACCTGGGAAGCACGGACAACGTCAGGGTTTTCGCGGAGTAGCTTGAGATCAATCACGAATGTAAGCTTAGCGCATTGGCAACCTCTTGCGGTGGTAATAACCAGCGAATTATGATGGCTTTATGTCCGCCGTTCAGCTCCCCGCCCGCACAATTACGGACGGTCCCGTTCCAAAACACACCCAATTGCACGATATCCTCGAAGAATTGTGCCGCACGACCCTCAAACCCGGCGATATCCTGCCCGGCGAGAGGCTTCTTGAAGAAACCTATGGCGTGTCACGGATCACGGTACGCCGCGCCATCGGGGATCTTGTCGCGGCCGGAAAACTGCGGCGCGTCCGCGGAAAGGGCACCTTCGTAGCGCCCAATCCCCTTGTCTCCCGGCTCCACCTAGCCTCATTCTCGGATGAGATGGGCGCACAAGACGTCACTGCCTCCTCCAAAATCCTTACCAGCGGACGCAGCAGCGCCCCGGAGGATGCCGCCCTCTTTTTTGATACGCCTGCCCAAACCGAACATATTCATCTGCGCCGCCTGCGCTTGGGCGATGGCGAGCCCTACTCCATTGATGACGGCTGGTATAACTCCACGTATGCGCCCAGCCTGCTAGAAAATGACACCTACAATTCGGTCTACGCCATCCTCGACTCCGTCTTTGACGTCCCCATCACCGATGCGGATCAAACGGTCTCGGCGATTTCAGCCGATGCGGACACTGCCCCGCTTCTCGACGTCCCCGTGGGCACCCCACTGCTGCACATCGTGCGCTACTCCCGCTCGGGTGATAGGCCGGTGGAGTGGTGTTCCTCCGTCTACCGCACCGACCGCTACCGCCTGACTACCCGGGTGGCTAGGGAGAACAGTATCTAGCCAGCACCCTGCTTAACAGGTAAGATTAAGGGCCTTATGAAGAAATCACCTGCGTGGCGTTCCGCTGTGGCCGTCCAGATTGTCTTGATTGCGGCAATCGCGGCGGCCGTTTTCATGGGCATCTATGGCGTTATCAGCTCCCACAAATCGGGTGGCGAAGATACTACCGCTGCCCAGCAGCACGATGGCGGAGATAACTCTGAGACTGCCGCCGCTAAGCCAGAGCCCTTCACCGCTGCGGCCGCCGGCGCTTGCTTGACGTGGGACATCGCCCAGGATGGCTCCGCCACCGGGTTCAAGGAAGTACCGTGCTCCGAACAGCACCGCTTCGAGGTTTCCAAGACCGAAGACCTGAGCGTCTACCCCACCAGCGAATTCGGCCCTGATGCCACCCGCCCAGCGCTTACCCGCCAACACCAATTGCGCGATGAGCTGTGCGAATCCGCCACCGTGGGCTATCTGCACGGGAAGTGGGATCCGAATGGTAAGTACGATGTGGCGTCCATTCTGCCGCCGCAGTCCGCCTGGGATCGCGGCGACCGCACCTTGCTGTGTGGCCTGCAAACCACCGATGATCACGGCGTACCGCAGCTTACTGTCGGCAACGTTGAGGCCTCCGAGCAGGCAAACCTCGCCAAGCCGGGCGAGTGCTTGGCCATCGATGACAAGCAAGTTCCGCACGTCGTCGACTGCGCTAAGCCCCACCAAATGGAGACCGTTTCCGTCATCGATGTGGGCAAGCAGTTCCCTGACGGCTACCCGGACGGCAAGGATATGGACAAGTTCCTGTCCGATACGTGTACCGCCGCTACTGAGGACTACCTAGGCGGCGAGGAGCAGCTCTACCAGTCCACGCTGCAACCATTCTGGGGCTCTATCACCGAGGCCTCGTGGAATGGCGGCACCAAGTCCGTCAATTGCTCCCTTGTGCATGCCCGCGAAGGCGGCGGTTTCTCTGCCATCACCGGTTCCGCTACCGGTGGTCGCCAAGCGCTGACTATCGACGGTCAACCGCCGGAGGAACGCCCTGAGCGCAATCCACTGCGTGAGGACAAGGACAATAGTCCGGCACCCGAGTCCGCCGCCCCCGCACCGGCCCCAGCGCCCTAATGGTCGAGGTATCAGAAGAGCGCTTCGATGAGATGGTCAACGAGGCGCTGGATCAAGTCCCCGAGGAATTCGTGCGCCGCATGCGCAACCTCGTCATCTTGGTTGAAGATGAAAATCCCGATAACCCTATGCTGCTAGGGCTCTACGAGGGCGTCGCACTGCCACACCGCACCTTTGATCACACCGGTTTCCTGCCCGATGCGATCTTCATTTACCGGAACACGCTGCAGCGCTGGTCCGGCAGCGAGGAAGAATTAGCAGAGCAGGTTAAGGTCACCGTATTCCACGAACTCGGCCATTACTTTGGCCTCGAAGAAGAGGAGCTGCACCGCTTGGGCTGGGGCTAGAGCTCCGTATCCGCCCACCGGGTTAACGTCCACTCACCAAAGTCCTTGCCGCGCGGTTCCATCACCATAAAGCGGCAATTGGCCAGGTAGCCGGTATAGGCAAAGTCGGCATCAACACCCGTGGCGTGTTTGGTGACCACGCGGATAGCGGCGCCGTGGCTGACGAGAATGACATCGTGGTCGTCGCCAAGCTGCTTCGCAATGCCCTCCAGCACCGGCTGGTAGCGCGCCAGCACATCCTCCAAGGTCTCGCCGCCCTCCATCCCGGCGCCGCGCTCGCCATCGCACCAGCCACGCATAGCCACCATGTGCGACCGATGGGCATCTTCGCTACCGTCCATCTCCCAGTCACCGGCGAAAATTTCGTGCACGCCGGAGATTACGTCAACGCGCTGAGAGAATTCCGGCATACCGCGCTCCTGCTCAAAGGCACGTGCCGCCAGCATCGCGGTCTGCTGAGCGCGCAGGGCAATGGAGCATTTAAATTCCACCTCGCGCTCGCCCACCAACTGCGCTAGCTCCCGGCCTACCTCCGTGGCTTGGTCGCGCCCGCGCTCGGTAAGCTCTGCCCCGGGCGGGCGGGTATCGAGGAGGCGGGAAATATTGGAATAGGTCTGGCCGTGACGCAGCAGGATAATTCTTCCGGGCATGCTTCTAGATTATTGGCCCCTGCGCGCCCGCGCTACCCAATCATCCGCCGCTGCCAGATCGCGCGGTGGCTTGCCCGCACGGTTTGCCGCCGGCCAGGAGCCGAGGAAACGCAGGTCCTCTGCCCGCAACCACAAGGCCCGCAGCGCCTCCGCCACCGGCTGATCGTCAATGTGCCCGATAAGGTCCACGTAGAAGCGGTACGTGCCAAAGGCCTCCCGCGTGGGGCGCGACTCAATCCGGGACAGGTCCACCCCGCGGTGCGCAAAGTCCTGCAACGCCCCCACCAGGCTGCCCGGTTCATTTGGCAGGGTGAAGATGACGCTGGTGCGGTCCTGGCCAGTCCTTGCAGTGGGTTTTCCCGGACGCCCTACCAGGACAAAGCGCGTTGCGGCGCCCTCAACATCTGCCACGCCCTGGGCGATGGTCTCCAGCCCAAAGATCTCGGCGGCCCGCGCCGGCGCTGCGGCCGCATCCGCTTCCCCACGGGCTACAGCCTCGGCCGCGGCAGCATTGGAACTGGCCGGCACGAACTCTACCTTCGGCAGATTATCTTTTACCCAGCCGCGGATTTGCTGGAACGCCACCGGGTGGGTGCTCAGCCGCGCAATGTCGCCCGCGCCTTGCCGGGTCATAATGCTAAAGGCCACGGGGATATCCACCTCGCGGTAAATCTGCACTGGTTCGGCTTCAACCAGCGCATCAAAGGTCGTGGTGACCGCGCCGTCGACGGAATTTTCAATGGCTACGCAGGCGTACTCGGCTTGCCCGGCGCGCACGGCGGCCACGGCCTCCGAAGGCGAGCCAACCGGCAGGGTCTCTACCTGCGGCAGGTGCGCGGCAAACTTATGCACGGCCGCTTCCGTAAAGGTTCCGGCCGGCCCCAGGAAGGCGATGGTGGTAGTCATGCACGTCACCTTAGCCCACTAAACTGGTGCCCCATGGACTTTTCCGTAGAACAACTCCGCGCGGATCTGCACGGCCTTACCCCCGAGGAGCACGGTTTCACCTACCTGGATGTGAACCGCGAGCCCTCCGGCCGCGGCCGGCTGAGCGGCTGGGTCCTCTCCGCCAAGGATCTCTGCGATGTCCGCGGCATGCCCACGACCTTGGGAAATACCGATCGCACCTATTACCCCGAGCACAGCGATGCCTTCATCGAGGCCTTGGAGAAGCAAGGTGCGCGCATCATCGGTAAGTCCTCCACGCCGGAGTTGGGCCTGCGCGTGGATACGGAACCGGTGGGCCTGCCCCATCCCGATAATCCCCTTTATCCCGGCTGCACCCCTGGTGGTTCCTCGGGCGGTGCGGCGGTACAGGTCGCGCGCGGGTTGCTGCGCGCGGCGCACGCCAGCGATGGCGGCGGTTCCATCCGAGTGCCGGCCGCGGCCTGCGGCGTGGTGGGTTTTAAACCGGCAGGAAAAGGACTGGGTGTGCAGGGCTTTATCACCCGGACCGTGGCCGATAATGCCTTTCTGCATGGCCACCGCATGATCACCCCGCGCGCCCGCATCGGTCTGCTGGTAGAGCCGCTGTTTTGTGATGCCAGCGTCGATGCCCACCATCTGCGCGCCACCCGCGAGGCCGCCCAACGACTACAGGCAGCCGGCTTCACCGTGGTGCCCATTTCCCCGTATCCGCAGGCCCGGTCCACCTTTGCGCATTTCCGCACGACTTTTACCTCCCGCCTAGCGGGGCTCAACCCGGCGGCGGGCTACGCCGAATGGATTGCTCAGCAGGGCCGGCGCGTTAGCGCCGCTGAGCTAGCCGCGGCGCGGGCGCATGTCCGGCAACTACCCGGCTTGCTGGCCCAGGAATGGGGCGTCGATGCCATCCTCACCCCAATGCTGACCACGGACCCGCCGCGTATTGGTTCTTTCCTGTCCCTGCCCCATGCGGAGAATTTCGCGGCCCAGACCCGGTGGTCGCCGTGGGGTTCCCTGTTCAACATGGCCCGTCTGCCAGCTATTTCCGTGCCGTGCGCCGTACCCAATCACCCGCCGGTGGGCGTACACCTGGGAGGCATTACGCTTTCCGACGCCGCCCTCCTCGGCCTCGCCCACATCCTGCACCCATGACCAAGTCTTTACGTGCCGAGCTGCTCATCGTCCTCACCCTCACCTTCGGTATTTCCGGGGTGCGGGCGGTATTAAACCTCATTAATTCCCTGGCCTCCCCGCACCGGCTCAACGAGCAATCGGTCACGCTCAATTCCAGCCAGTCCTCTCTTGCCTGGGTGGATATGGGCCTGCAGCTGTGCTCCGCCGCTGTTCTCTTTTCCTATGGAGCCTTAGCGCTTTTCCTGCTGGCCAAGGATCACATAGTGCCCCGGCCCCACCGCACCCGCGACTGGCTCGAAGGCGCAGGGCTTGCCGCCCTCATTGGCATCCCGGGGCTCGCCCTGTATTTCGCGGCGGTGCAATTTGGGTGGAGCAAGGAAGTCATCCCGGGCGACTTCGCCAATGCCTGGGTGGAAATCCCCGTTTCCCTCCTCAAGGCCGCTGCCAACGCCTTCGCGGAAGAAACCGTGGTGGTGATGTGGCTTATGACGCGCTTGCGCCAGGCCCGCTGGTCGCTGCCTGCCACGCTGGCCGCAAGCTCCATTCTCCGCGGTTCTTACCACCTCTACCAGGGTATTTCCGCTGGATGTGGCAATATCATCATGGGGTTAATCTACGGCTATTACTACCACCGCACGGGGCGGGTATGGCCTTTGGTCATAGCGCATTTTCTTATCGACGCCGTCGCTTTCGTGGGTTATTCCTTCCTGTGAAAATGCCCTTGGGGGACGTCGTGAAGCAGGCGTTACTCGCTGCTCCTTGTAAGGTATAGCGCATGACTGAATCAGGACGAGATCCGCATAGGGAGGCCCGCCGCGCCGGCGACGACTCCTCCACTGAATTCGTCCTTGGGGCCGATGGACGTCCCCTCAAGGATCGATACGGCCGCCCCATTCGACGCCGTTCCTCCGCCCGCCCGGCACCGCGGCGCGTGGAACCCGAGCAACAATCCTTCCGCGCTCCACAGCCACAGCAACAGCCCCCGCGCCGCACTCCGCCGCCAACACCGAGCCGCTACCCCAGCCAGTACCGCGCGCAGCAGCGCCCGCCTCGTCGCACCACGCCGCGCCCTGCACCCCGGCAGCGCCCGCACAGCCGTCGCAAAAAGGTCAATCCGGCCAAGCGCGCCCTCGGGTGCGTTGGCTTGGCGCTCGTCGTCCTGCTGGTATTCAACCTCGTCTTCATGTTCTGGGCCGATGCCCGCCTCACCCGCGTGGAGGCGCTGCCAGAAGAACAAGTGTCTAATACCGCCGGCACCAATTGGTTGCTCGTCGGTTCTGACTCCCGCCAAGGCCTCAGCGAGGAACAGCAGGCTGAACTGGGCACCGGTGGTGATGTGGGCGAGGGCCGCACCGATACCATCATGCTGCTGCACATCCCACGCACCGGCAAGGCCAAGCTCGTTTCCATCCCACGTGATAGCTACGTGGAAGTCCCCGGTTTTGGCATGGACAAGATCAATGCTGCCTTTACCTACGGTGGACCGCAGCTCCTTGTCCAAACCGTCGAGGGCACGACCGGTCTGCGCATCGACCACTACGCCGAGATCGGCATGGGCGGCCTAGCCAATGTGGTCGACTCCGTCGGCGGCGTAGACGTATGCGTGAAGGAACCCATCAATGACCCGCTGGCCGGCATTGATCTCCAAGATGGCTGCCAGAAGCTCAAGGGCCGCGACGCTCTCGGGTACGTGCGCACCCGCGCCACCGCTATGGGTGACCTTGACCGCGTGCAGCGACAGCGCGAATTCTTCTCCGCATTGCTGGATAAGGTTGCTTCCCCGGCCACCCTGATTAACCCATTCCGCGCCTTCTCCTTGGTCAACCACACCGCCTCCTCGTTCATCGTGGACGAGGGCGACCACGTTTGGCACCTCGCCCGCGTGGCACTTGCCATGGGCTCCGGTGTAGACACCGAGACCGTCCCCATTGGCGGTTTCCAAGATACCGAGGTAGGCAACGTAGTCCTCTGGGACGATGGAGCAGCCGCCGAGTTGTGGGATTCTCTCAAATAGCGATCAAAAATGGCCCTTCCTCTACTGGGAAGGGCCATATTCTTGTCTTTAGCGCAGGGTCACCTGGCGGGACTTGATGTTTTCTAGTTGCTTGCGCTCATCGGCGCTCAGCTGGGCATCATTAGAGATTTCTTCCTCTAAGGCCTTGTCCACACGGGTGAGGTGATCCTCATAGGAAGCATGGTCAACCTCTGGATCCAAGTCGAAGACCGGAGCGATGAGACCGTGGGTGCGGAAAACACCGGCGAACTTGGTGCCCTCGCCCAAGTTCAGCTCGCCGCGGGCGGCTACGCGAGCTAGTGCGTTCAGGAATGCGGATTCATCGTCATTGGGGCGGACCCAACGAATATGGGCCTTGCCGCCGCCGGCATTTGCCCAGAAGGCTGCACCAGTGATGTTCTCGCCCACCTGGTGAGACTCGATAACGGAATCATTTGCTGCGCGTAGCGACTGCGCAATCTGCGGGGTGACCTGTGCTCCCTCCGGAATCCACCATTCGAAGTCCTGGTGAACCTGCACGTCGAGGGTAGCGGAGGCATCGATAAGCTCCTCCAGCTTCGGCTCCGAGCCGTCGGCCGCGGTGGATTCCAGGGTGGCGCCCGGCTCGTTATTCTTCACCCAGTTAAGAGCAAAAGCGAGGTCGCGGCCTGGGTTGTGGGTGTGGGACTGTACCTGCAGGCCTACGAAAGCATCTCCGCCAAATTCAGTGTCCCGAATAAGCGCGGCAGAAGCACCCGGCAGGACGGTGGCTACATACACGTTCTTATCGCAGCCTTTGACATCAAGCTTGGCAAAAGCGGAGGGGACGAACTCCTGCATGGCGACCAGGGAGGCCTCCGCAGCAAGTCCGCCGTAGGGGCGGGGATCCTTTTCCAGGGCGGCGCGCTCCTTGGCGCGGGCAGCGAGCTTTGCCTGGCGGCGGGACATGCCCTCAGGCAGCTGTTCCTTGTTCTTTTTCTTCTTGGCCATGCCTCCAAGATACCTGCTTACTAGAGCTCAATGGCATGCAGGGCCACTTCGGGCTGATTGGTGGCGAGCATATCTACCCCGTTTGCCCACGCCCACTTCATATCCTCCGGCTTGTCTACGGTCCACAGGTAGGTGGGCAATCCCTGCGCGCCGATAATTGCCGGCTGCAGCTTCGCGCGCAGCAACGATACGCCGAGCGCGGTGGGCTTGGACAGCATTAGATCGGGACGGTTGACGTGGCGCTCCCAATCGCGGCGGAGATAAATCCGGTCCATGTGCGGCGCCAAATTCTGCATGCGGCGGATGGCGTGGTGGGAAAAGGAAATGACGTGGATCCGGGGGTCGTCAAAAAGCCCCGCATAACGCAAGCGCAGCACCGTTTGCTCCTCCAGGATGTCGCCCTGCCCGGAGGGGTGCTTAGTCTCGATATAAAGGTGGTGCGGTGTGCCCTCGAGTAGTTCCAAGAGTTCGTCGAGAAGCATCATGCGCTGGCCCGAACCGATGTCAACGCCACGCAATTCTTCCCAGTCCAGCTTGGAAATGCGGCCGGGGCGCCCGGCGGTGCGGTCCAACGTGGGATCGTGCTGAACCACTACTTTTCCATCGCGCGTCAAGCGCACATCGCACTCGACGCCGTGAATTGGCAAATCTAGGGCTTTTTCAAAAGCTAGAGGGGATAGCTCCGGATATTTTCCGGAGTATCCCCTATGAGCGACAATCTTCACTAGCCGAAGAACTCTTCCTTGATGTCATTCAGGGTCTTAGCAGAAGCATCGAAACGCTCCTTTTCGTGCTCATTGAGATCCAGCTCAATCGCGCGCACGATGCCGGACCGGTTGATGATGGCAGCGGTGCCGATGTAGAGATCCTCTACTCCGTATTCACCCTGCAGGTAAGCAGATACTGGCAGCGCCACGTCCTGATTCTGGATGACGGCGGCGGTGATACGGGCCAGGCCCATGCCGATGCCAAAGGAAGTAGAGCCCTTAGCGTCAATGATGGAGTAGGCGGCATCGCGAGTGTCTTCGAAGATCTTCTCGATGCGCTCTGCATACTCCGGATCCGAGTCCAGCTTCTTGGACAACGGGACACCAGCGATATTCGCGGTGGAGACGGCCGGCAGCTCGGAATCGCCGTGCTCGCCCACGATGTAGGCGTGTACGGACTTCGGTGCAACATCTTCCAGCTCGCCCAGCATGTAGCGGAAACGAGCGGAGTCCAGCACGGTGCCCGAGCCGATGACGCGCTTGTGGTCCAGGCCGGAAGCCTTCCATACAGCGTAGGTCAGGATATCCACTGGGTTGGAGGCAACCAAGAAGATGCCATCAAAGTCATTCGCCATGACGTCAGAGACGATGCTGTTCATGATCTTGACGTTCTTGCCCACCAAGTCCAGGCGGGTCTCGCCCGGCTTCTGTGCGGCACCGGCGCAGATGACGACCATATCGGCGTCTGCGCAATCGGCGTAGGTGCCCTTGGTGACGCGGGTGCGGGTCGGGGCCCAGACAACACCGTGGTTGAGGTCCATGACGTTGCCTTCTAGCTTCTTTTCATCGATGTCGATGATTGCCAGGTGGTCAACGATGCTTTGGTTGATGAGAGCGAAAGCGTAAGCGACTCCCACATCGCCGGCGCCGATGAGAACTACTTTGTTTCCAACATGATTTGCCATGACCCTATTGTGCAACTTTGTGGAGATTTTTGCACGGGCTAAATCTCACACTGAAATTCCCACCGAAATCTGGGATAATCGGACATTATGAAACGCGCTCTCCGCCGCGCTGCACTAATCGCTCTTGGCGTAGCCGCGGATCTCACGCCCATCGTCCGTATGACCAGCCGGCAAACCTTACCGTCCAATATGTCGGCTGGAATTTTGGGTGCGGAATTAGCTACGTGGGCTGCTGTTTCGCCCTCCTTACTTCCCCGCCCGTGGTGGGTGACTGCCGCCAACGTGGCAATTGGTCAGGGCATTGGGCATCTTGGGGCGGCGTCGACAAGCTTTGTCCTCAATAGCATTGGCAAGCGCCCGCAGGACCGCCTCGGACCACAACATCGACAAATTGTGCACCTTGCTATTGGCGCTGGGACTGCATTTAATGCCGTGCTTTCGCTGCGCAACCAGAAAAAGCAGGCGGAGTTGGTCAATAAGCAACTGGTGCGTGGGCCCGCCACAGCGGCCATCGGCTTGGCCGCGGGCACTGCGGGCTACGGCGCTCTTCTACTCATCGGGGAAGCCACGCAGCTTGCCGTCACTAAACTGTCACGCCAGCTAGGCCACTGGGTGCCTGCACTCATCGCTTGGCCGGTGGTTACCGCAGGTCTGAGTCTCACGGCGTTTGCACTTTCTGATCGCGTGGTCTTTCGACGCTGGCTGCGCTCACTATCGCACCAAGCGCAGCGAATTAATAAACAGATTTTCCCCGGCACCTCTATGCCGTGGGAGCCGGAGCGCTCCGGCAGCCCGTGGTCGCTCGAGCCGTGGTCGGCGTTGGGACAGCAGGGACGCCGGTTTGTCTCCAATGGCCCCCGCGCCCGCGAGATCCGCACAGTGACGGGAACCGATGCAAAGGAACCCATCCGTATCTACGCCGGATACATACCAGGGCGCTCCTTCCAGCAATCGGCGGAAAAGATCCGCGCCGAACTCGAACGCACCGGTGCCCTGCGGCGAGAGACTATCGTCATCCAAATGCCCGCCGGCTCGGGGTGGATCAATAATTGGGGTGCTTGCTCTTATGAGTTTTTGACCGGCGGTGATTGCGTCACCGTCACCATGCAGTACTCCTACCTGCCTTCGGTTTTTTCCTACCTCGTAGATAAGAACGCACCGAAGCAGGCGGCTCGTGAATTGATTCGGGTCATACAAGAAGAAATAGATAAGCTGCCTAAAGAAAACCGCCCGCAGCTTTATTTCGCAGGTGAATCACTTGGTGCCTACGCCATTATGGATAACTACCATAATGTGGAAGACCTACTTTCCGCGTGTAATGGCGCAGTTTTTTCCGGCCCCCCGCGCATGACGCACTTTACTCAGCGCCTGCGCCGGGATATTGGTTCCCTAGAACGCCTGCCCGTTATCGATGGCGGCAAGCATGTGCGCTACGCGGCGGCTCCTGACCATACGCTGCACGACGCCTTTGGCAATGACTACGCCCATACCTGGCGCCGACCCCGCATGCTCATTGCCCAGCATGCTTCCGACGCCATCGTGTGGTGGGATCTCAACCTTCTCGTACGCAGGCCCACCTGGATTCATGAACCACAGCCGGAAGCGCTGCACGCGGATACCTTCCGGCAGCTGCATTGGGTTCCGTTTATTACCTGGTGGCAAATTGGCTTGGACCAGATCAATTCCCTCAACGTCCCTGGCGGGCACGGACACAACTATTTTGAAGAAATGCTCTGGTATTGGGATGAGGTCTTAGGATCCCAATCCCGCCAATCGCTCACACCGAAGTTAGCCAAGAAGATTGCCCACTTTATTCGGCGCGACGCTTAGTCGCATTTCACCCCAGTACTGTGGTGCGGGCAATACCCATTAGGCACCTTATATAAGTACTGCTGATGCTCATCCTCAGCCAGGTAGTACTCCCCAGAATCAGTTTCGGAGAGGAGTTTGACCTCCGTGGTGGTATCCCCGAATCCGAATTCCTTGAGTTTCTCTGCATAGGAATCCACGATGCCCTGGATTTCTGCGCGCTCGTCCTCCGTACGTGGGTAGAAAGCAGAGCGGTATTGCGTTCCTACATCGTTGCCCTGGCGGAAGCCCTGCGTGGGATCGTGCGCTTCTAGGGCCTGTACGACAAGATCGCGCAGGCTGATGCGCTGCGGGTCATAGACCACCTCCACCGCCTCGGCATGGTTGGTTAGCCCACGGCACACCTCGTAGTACGTGGGATTTGGAGTGGTGCCGCCCGCATAGCCCACCGAGGTGGATTCCACGCCTTCGGTCTCCCAAAACATCTTCTCCGCACCCCAGAAACATCCCAACGCAATAAGAATGGAGCGCTGCCCGTCCTTCCACGGCCCGGTAATCGGTGTTCCTAAAACGGCGTGCGGGGCGGGGTCCAAGATCGGCTCCGATCGACCCGACAGAGCCTCATCTGCAGTAACAAGTTTGGGCTCCGGCTTAAACATCCACATAAGGTATAGCTCCTTCCTTATTCCTTCTTCCCAACGTTGTACTGCGAAAAGCTATTCCGCGGCCAGTTAATATTCGCGCTAGTTCCACAATTCGAATTAATCATGGCGAAATCTTTCCACCGTGCCTATCATCGGGACACGTACCCGAAGAAAGGATTTAACAAATGGCTGTTTACGAACTTCCTGACCTCCCATACGCATTCGACGCACTGGAGCCACACATCTCCGCAGAGATCATGGAGCTCCACCACGATAAGCACCACGCAACCTACGTTGCTGGCGCTAACGCTGCACTCGAGGCACTCGAGGAAGAGCGCAACGGTGAGGCTAACCCGGATCGCATCCGCGCCCTCTCCAAGAACTTGGCGTTTAACCTGGGTGGCCACACCAACCACTCCATCTTCTGGAAGAACCTGTCCCCGAACGGTGGCGGCGAGCCAACCGGCGAGCTGGCAGAGGCCATCAACCGCGACTTCGGCTCCTTTGAGAAGTTCAAGGCTCACTTCTCCGCTGCTGCTACCTCCCTGCAGGGCTCCGGCTGGGCGGTTCTAGGCTACGACCACATTGCTGGCCGCCTCATCATCGAGCAGCTGACTGACCAGCAGGGTAATACCTCCATCAACTTCACCCCGCTGCTGATGCTGGATATGTGGGAGCACGCTTTCTACCTGCAGTACAAGAACGTTAAGGCGGACTACGTTAAGGCCGTATGGAACGTCTTCAACTGGGATGACGTTGCTGAGCGTTTCGCTGCAGCCACCAAGTAACTCCTTTTAGTTACTTCGGCCGCCCCTTCGGGGCGGCTTTTTCTATGCCCGGATAAATTCCCGGAATTGCTGCACTGGGGGCGCATCGTCGCCGGCGCGCCACACTAAACCGAGCTCGCGGTACGCTGGCGGCGTAAGGGGGATCAGGCTCCCCACCTGTAAATAAGGATCATCCAGCGGCAAAAGCGCCACTCCGAGTCCTGCCGCTACCAGCCCCGCAACGGTAGTAAGTTCCATCGATTCGAAGACGAGATGGGGGCTAAAGCCAGCGTCGTCTGCAAGGGCATCGAGAAGCATGCGCGTGCCATAGCCTGGGAGCATGCCGATGAACGGGTCTGCAGCGAATTCCGCTAGTTTCACCTCCCGCCGGTTCGCCGCCCAGTGGTCTTCCGGCACAGCAAGGCCTAGTCGCTGCACCTTAATCTGGTGCCAGCCCAGGGCTGCATCAGGCCGTGGGCCCACGAGGGCAAGGTCGGATTCGCCGTTTTCCACCCTGCTCACCAGCTCCTGCGCCGCGCCTTGATGCAGGCGAATATCTACGTGCGGGTGCTGCGCGCGATAGCTCTTGAGCAGGTCCGGAACTAGCCAGGTGCCCAGCGAGTGCATGAAATCTAGGCGCACGGTGCCGCGTTCTGGATCCATGAGGCGGGCAACATCGTCCCGCCCTACCTGGTAGGCGCGGAGCATTTCCCGCCCAGCCGCAGCGAAGGCCCTCCCGCGCGAATTCACGTGCAGGGTGCGCCCAGTGCGCTCGAAAAGGCGGGCGCCAAGACTAGCTTCTACGCGCTGTACGCGGCGGATCAGCGCGGATTGGGAGATTCCCAGTTCATCGGCCGCAGCACCCACGCGACCTTGATCCACCACGGCGAGGAAGCCGCGGACATCCTCCACATTCATGCATGCTCCGCATCGTTTAGTGTATTTTTCCACATTTTACACATGCTGCATGTCCGGGCAGGCTAAATGATATGACTCGAACGCGGCGCGCAACGGTAGCCATGCTCCTGGTGGGCTTGGCTATATTCTCCAGCCTGTATTCCACCCAAGCCATTCTTCCCACGCTGGTACACAACATGGGCCTTTCTTCCACTGAAGCGGCCATGACCGTATCGGCCGCCACGGGCGCGCTGGCCCTATGCGTGGTGCCCGCATCGATTCTCTCCGAGCGTTTCGGCCGCGGACGTATCCTGCTCATTTCGGCCGTTGCCGCGACCGGCGTGGGGCTCATTGTTCCCCTCGCCCAGGAGGGGTGGCAGCTCATCATGGTACGCGGCCTGCAGGGTGCGCTGCTCTCCGGCGCCCCCGCCACGGCAATGGCATGGCTTTCTGAAGAACTCGATGACAAAGCCCTGCCGCGGGCTATGGGCCTATACATTGCAGGCACCTCCGTCGGTGGCCTTACCGGCCGCCTCATTCCCACCGGACTGGTGGAGATTTCCACGTGGCGCTGGGCGCTCTTCGGCTCGGCGCTGGTCTCACTCGCCTTTGCCATTACGTCTTGGCTGCTACTTCCTACCCAACGCAATTTCCGGCCTAAATCCATCCATCTCAAGGCCGAAAGCCGGGCGCTTTTGGGCCATTGGGCCAACCGGGATTTGGCCTTGCTCTTTCTCACCGCATTCCTGTCCATGGGCACGTTTGTCTCCATGTATAACTTCTTAACCTTCCGGCTCATCGATGATTTTGGTCTGGCCCCTTCGCTAGCCGGCTTGGCCTTTTTGTTCTACCTCACCGGCACATGGTCCTCAGCACGGGCAGGTTCCCTTGTCGCACGCATAGGCCATGGGAAAACCCTATTCGCCTCTGCCGTGCTTTTTGCCCTTGGCATCGCGCTGTGCGCCGGCAACCTACCGATGACGCTTCTCGGCATGATCGCCTTTACCGTGGGCTTTTTCGCCGTACACTCCACCGCCTCCGGGTGGGTGGGCCAAATTGCCACCCACGACCGCGCGGAGGCTTCTTCGATGTATGTGTTCTGCTATTACTTTGGCTCTTCTGTGGTGGGCGCATGTGCCGGCCTGCTTTTCGACGCCCTATCGTGGCCCCTCTTCATTGTCTTCTTCACCGCCGTAGCCCTCGCCCTTACTGCGCTGACTTGGACCAAGATTAAATCCGACTAAAATCGGTTTTATGCCTGAGAATAAGTGGTCGGCGCGGACATGGCACCGCAAGGCCTCCCGTCCCGTATCCCTATGGATGATGGTTTTCATCCTCGTGGGGGCAACGCATACCTTGGTCCCGAACTACCGGTGGGTACTCATCCACCTATTCACCCTCGGACTGGTGAGCAATAGCATCATCGTGTGGTCCCAGCACCTAACGGAGAAATTCACCCAACAGCGCCTCCCCGAATCCACTCGACCTGCCCAATTGGCCCGCATCTATGGCCTCAATGCCGGAATCATCCTCGCGTTAATCGGTCAAATCCTCATGGAGTTCTGGTCCCAGCACTGGATTGTTACTCAGGTGGGCGCCACACTCATTGCGTTGATGATGCTCTGGCATGCGGCATCGCTTTTCCAGCAATGGCGCGGTGCCAAAGAGAAGCGCTTCCGCCCCGTGGTGGGCGCTTATGTATTTTCCGCCCTGTGCCTGCCGGTGGGTGCCATCTTTGGCGGCCTGCTGGCCGTCTATCCCGGCCATCCCACGCTGCTACTCGCCCATATCGCCGCCAATATCGGCGGATTCATCGGCTTGGCCGCGGCCGGTTCTCTCACCATCCTTTTCCCCTCCATCTGGCGCACCCAAGGTATTAATCGCCACATGCAATCCTCCTTTGTGCTGCTCGCAGTCGGTGTGGTTGTCACCATCGTGGGCGCTTTCCTCGGCTTCCCCGAGTTGGGACTTATCGCCTACTGCTGCGGTTGGGCGCTGAGCTTGCAGCAGTGGCTCACTAATGTGCTGACGGTGGCTAAGGACCCGCGCGATCGCATCACCTTTTCCTCGCTCTCCGTGCTCATGGCCTCGTTATGGCTGGTGCTGTCTTTGGTGTACTACACGGTGCAGCATTTCTTTATGCCCGAGCCGGCGCTGCCCACCCTCGCCTTGCTGGTGGGGTTTGCCGGTCAACTGCTCATCGGCGTGATGAGCTACCTCTTGCCCAGCACCATGGGTGGCGGTCCCGCTGCCGTCCGGGCGGGCTTGCAACAACTCGACAAACTCGGCCTCCTGCGCGCCACCTTCGTCAATGGTGGCCTGCTCATCTGGATCGGCACCGATATTTCCCTGCTTAAGGTGGTCGCCTCCCTCCTGTGCATCCTGCCCCTAGCGGTCTACCCCGTGCTCATCGCCCGAGCGGTGAAGGCCCAAAAGCAGGTCCTGATGAAAAAGGCGGAGGGCCCGGATCCGAAGCCGGGGCCAGAGTGGAACCAAGTTTACGCGGGCATAGCGATCCTCGCGGTCATCTACGCCCTATTTACAGCGCTGTAGTACCCGGCGCGCCGGCATCCATCCACTCGCGGACCGCGCGGGTGGCCTGGACGTCGCCGGAGTTATAGTCCAGCAAGCGCTGCCGCGCCACGAAGTCACCGGCTAGCGCCTCGCGGCGCGCATTCACCGATTCTTCGCCGTCGAAGTCTTCTTCTGGCCAGGCAAAACCCGCTTCCGGGGCGACTACCTTCAGGCCTAGGCCGAAGGGGCCGGCGAAGGATCGTTTGACGTGGGCGAACATATCCACCCACTCCGGTGAGGAGATAAACTCTTCTACTTCCCGCTCATCTACCTCGCGGAAGCGCTGCGCGGACATGCGCATCCAATGGTTCTCACCGTGGGACGAGTAGCAATATGCAGCAAAGGTTTTGCCCTCCGCATGGGCTTGCGCACGCACATCCATCAACCAGCGCCAGAATGCCGCAAAGTTCTCTGCCTCGGCGCGGCCGCCCAACGGCTCCCACGTAACAAACGGGACGTAGTTACCGTCGTGCCAGGCTCCCCATAGATACGCGCCCTGGTCCAGGTAGGCTTCCATATCCACGTCTACCTCCACGTCTGCGCGCGGGACCTGCACGCCGCCGCGGCGCAGCAACACTTCCCCGGCGCGCCAGGCAGCAGCAAGGCGGGAGGGCTCGCCCAGGTCGGCGTCGATAAGCGCCTGCACGGTAGTAATCCCGCGCTCGCGATAAGGCTTAGCGCGGTCGCCGGATAGGAAGAGCGAAATATCATCCGCCGCCACCAACTCTTGCTCGCACAAAGACCAAAAGCGGCAGCTCGCACACTCCTTGACTCGCACCGGGGCGGTAGGAAGCGGCTGATTCCAAGCGCGTTCCAGATCAAACTTGGCTGTTTCCGTAAAAAATGCCCGGGTGCGGTCCTGGCCGATGGCCCCGCCCCGGCCGGAATCGAGCCCGAGATCCCGCAAAGCACGGGCGGCAAACGCTAAGCGGTAACCATCTACCGCATGATGGCGCAGCTTATACGGCACCTCGAGCGGCTCGCTCAGGCCCAAGCGATGGGTAGGCACCGCCGGCGTCGTCTTGGTGTCATTCTTGCGGGCCACACGGTGGTTGGACACGATAATCGGGGTGTACTTATCGCCTTCGCGCAGAAGCAAATCTACGCGCACCATCCACTCCTCGGTGGCGAAGACCGCGTTGGTGATGTGCGTATACCCGGAAGCTAAGGCCTCAAGGGTGCGCATGGAGCGCTCCCACTCCTCGCCTTCCAGATCGATGCGGCGAAACCTGCCAGAGCCCTTGCGGGGAAACATCTCCATGACGGCCTCCACTGCAGCCGCGTGGCGCTCCGCCCGGGCAATCGAGGCATGGGTGCGCGGCATCTCGGGGTGCGCGCGCCGCTGTACTAAGCGGTAGCGGCACCCCACAAGGTCCGAAGCAACAACCACATCCTCCACACCGGGTGAGCTTAATAGAACGGCAAGGTAAAGTTGAATCCAGACTCGATCAAACGTGAGGGAAATTTAATGAGCATTCTGAAGAAAGTTAAAAAGGCCCGCCAAGAAGCACGCGCACAGGCAAAGGCCGCCAAGACCCGCGCCAAGGCAGAGGTAAAGGCCCAGTCTAAGGACCGCCGCCGCCAGCAAAAGCTCCTGGCCAAGCAGGAAAAACGCCTCATTAAGTCGGAGGAAAAGGGCCTCAAGAAGCGCCGCAAGCACGAGGAGAAGATGGCCAAGAACGAGCTAGCCAAGCTCAAGGCCGGCCGCTTTAACTCCGATAACGTCAAGCGCTATGCCGGTGCACTGCGCACCGCCGCACCCCTGCTGCTACCGCTCCTCTACCGCGGCTACGTGGGCCTGAAGACCGAAGGCGAAAAGCGCAAGGCCGCTAAGGCGGGCGTGAGCTCGGAGCAGATGGCTTCCTTCTCCGGCTACGGTGCGCCGCTCAAGGCCCGCACCGCCGGCATCCGCAACTCCCTCGATAACACGGACGTTCCAGCCGGCTTCAAGCGCGATGTGCGTGACCGCCTGCAAGAAGTAGACTCCGCCATCGATAATGCCGAGTTCATGACCGAGCAGCAGCGCCGCCGCGCTCACAAGACCATTAGCTCGGAAATTAACTCCATTACTGCGGAAATCCAGCAGCACCTGGCCCAGTAAAAGAGCTACACGCCGCCACCGCCCCCTATTCGGTGGTGGCGTTTATTTATTTTCTATAAAGATCCGGGTTTTTCGGGAAAAGTATTTTCGGCCAGAAAAAGTTGCTGATACTCTTCTAACCGCCCTACCCCTTTAACACCGTTTATGTTCTCTGTGCTTGGTGTGCAATTTTTAAAATTGGAGGAAATATGTCCCGCCGTGAAGTGACCCAATTTTACGACGACTTGGACCACACCCTAATCCCCGAAGATCAGCTAGAAGTCGTTCGCTTCAGCGTAAACGGTCAAAATTACCTCATCGATCTCTCCGTGGATAACGCGCGTCACTTCCATAATCTTCTGGCCCCCTACGTGGACGCCGCCCGCATTGCCCCGGACATCAATGCACAGCGCGCCAATCCCAGCCAGATCCGCGAATGGGCCCGCGCCCAAGGGCTACCAGTGGCGCACCGCGGAAAAATCCCGCAGGACGTCATCGAGGCGTATAACGCCGCTAATTAAAGCACGCCCTGCTCGCGGGCGGCTGCCACCGCAGAGGTGCGCGAGCGCACACCCAATTTGTCATAAATGTGCACAAGGTGGGACTTTACCGTGGCCTCAGACAGCATGAGGTCTTGGCCAATCTGCCGGTTCGACGCCCCCGCTGCTACCAGCTGCAAGACCTCGAGCTCACGCGGCGTGAGGGAGGTGCGTGGCGTACGCACGCGAGTCATCAGCCTATCGGCCACGATGGGAGATAGCGCCGAATCACCCTCCGCAGTCGAGCGCACTGCGGACAGCAGCTCGTGCGGTGGTGCATCCTTGAGCAAATAGCCCACGGCACCGGCTTCGATAGCGCCGAGGATATCCGCATCAGTGTCATAGTTGGTAACCACGAGAACCTTGGGCGGGGTGGCCATCGCGGAGCGAATCTGCGCGGTTGCCTCCGCGCCACCCATAACGCGGGTCCCTTCCACGCCCGCGCCGAAGCGCAGGTCCATCAATATGACATCGATGCCGCCCGCCTGCGCTGCCGACACCGCAGCTTCGGCCGTAGCGACCTCCCCTACGACGTCGATATCCTCTGCGCCCTCAAGCACGGAGCGCAGACCCAGGCGGACGATTTCGTGGTCATCTGCCAGTAGGACCCGAATCACGACATTCCTCCTATCGATGTCATTGTCAACCAAAAGTTTAATCTACCCGGTTGCCTAAGGGCATACTAACTGACACGGCAGTGCCCTCCCCCGGCGCGGATTCAATAATGACCTCCCCACCTAGCTCTTGTGCACGGCGCCTAATTGCGGCCAGCCCAATATGCCCCAGTCCAGCCGGGGTACTTTCCACCGCGGTCGGATCAAAGCCCTTGCCGTTATCCACCACATCCAGGCGCACCTCATCGCCCTCATAGGTCACCGTGATCCGAGCGCGGCTTGCCTCTGCATGCTTGACGACGTTGCCCACAGCGCCCTGCGCAATCCGCAGCAGCGCCGCCTCTACCTTCATGGGCAGCTGCTGTACCTCTCCTTCGGATTCCACCTCGACGTGGATATCTTCGGTAGCACCGAAATTCTCCGCCATACGGGTCAACGCGGCCTCAAGGGATGCCTCATTGAGCGTCGGCGGCTGCAAAGCGGCAATCATTGCCCGCGCTTCGTGCAAATTATCCGCGGCCGTCCTGCGAGCCAGCTCGATGCGCTCTCGCGCTTTGCCCGCGTCCTGCTTATCCAGATCACGGTCCGCCGAATGCAGGAGCATTTGAATGGAAGACAGCCCCTGGGCAAGGGTGTCATGAATCTCGTGCGCAATGCGCTGACGTTCGGCCACCATGCCGGCATCGCGCTCCGTGGCTGCCAGCTGCGAACGGGTTTCAATCAACTCTTTATTCATCCGCGATAGCGTCCGGAAGGCGTAGGTGATCGCTATCGTCACCAGCGCCGAGACCGCCGGCCCCATGACACCGCCGAAGGTCAGGCCCTGCGGAATCTGCACCACCACGGTGATGATCGAGGCAACGATGACGCACGCGATGCCCGCCGCCATGTCCAGCACCGTAAGGTACAAAAAGAACATGGCGAAGACCAGATAGATTGCCGCTGGGGCCACGAACAGATCCGCAACCCACAGCACCGAGAGTATGCACAACCACAGGTAACGCACAGGCTGGGCCCAATATTCCCCGTATACCGAGCCTGCGAAGTACACGGCCGCAAAGCCCACCAAAAGCAGCAGGTTGATGATCGCTTGCGAAAGCGGCATCCGCGCGGAGGTAAAAATGCCCACCACCAGCAGGCCAGCGGTCAGGATATGGATGCCGGTGCGCAACGCATCGGTATCCCGGTCTATTGTGGAGCTCATGCGCAAAAGCCTACTTCCCCTACTCGCCCTAGCCACTTTTGGGATCGCCGGCTGCGATTCATCCGCACCCACCCCTGCACCAACTACTACGGTCACTCCGGAGGCTTCGGAGGCACCGGAGGTTAACGTCGCCCAAACCGCGGAAGTCAATGACTGGAGCGATTGCCCTTACATCGGCCCCGGCTGGCTCGAAGAAACCAACGGCCAGCGCCTGACCAAGCAGGGCATCGACACGCGCTTTCCCACCCCGGCCTGCGTCTTTTGGTCCTACCAGGACGAGCCACAGGCCACCGTCATCGTGCGCGATATGCCCACGGTCGACGACGCCCGCGCCGCAGTGGATTGGGCCGCGCCTATCGACGCCACCGAACCGGCCTCCTTCGACGGCTGGGAAGGCGGCCGGGGCGTGGTCAATGAGCACGCCGTGTACGCCGTACAGAAGGACACGCACGCGGTGCTGGTGTGGAGCAACCAGCAACAAACCGTTAAGTCAGAGCAAATCGCCCACGAAGCGATCACCAACTTGGGCCTTTAAACCGCGACGTCGTTATACGGCATCATCGGCGACAGCCACGGGAATACAACCTCCATAAGTAGGAAGAAGACTCCCACCGCAATAGCAATGGCCAAGACGACCTTCACCGGCGTCGGCCCCGGCAAGAGATTCCACAAAGCGCGATACATTATTTCTCCTCTTTTTCTACTTCCATAGCGTGCACAATCATGCGCTCCGCGTTGGAAAACTGCGGGTGGCACGTGGTCAAGGTCAATATCTCGCGGCTCGGTTTGGCGTCCGACTCTGGCACGGGGTTGGTCACCGAGACGTCGCCAGGCGTCGTAATATGCCGACCAGCCACATGGGAATACTCCCGCGGAATTCCATTGAAACAGTCCACCTGCTCGCCATCGATGGGCAATACGCGATAGGTAATTCGCTCCTTGTGCGTCTCCACTACGATGTCATCGCAGGTCTCTAGCTTGCCCAAGTCATTAAAGGGAGCTCCCTTGCCCACGCGGTGGCCCGCAACCGCAAAATTGCCCATCTCTCCCGGCATCTGGGAATCCACGTAGCGGCCCGGGCCGCGCAGCAGGTCATCTTCATTAGTGCCCTCAATAATGGCGAAGCGGTAGTCAGAACCGAACGTGGGAATATAAAGCTGCGCGAACGCCTCACCCAACTCCGGCTCTAGCTTCTGCCGGGGATTTCGCCATTGCTCTTCGAGGTGGGCGCTCGCCTCCTCCTGCAGCTGACCGGATTCTACATTTGTCCAATAGGCTTCATAGAATGCAAAGAGTAAAAGAACCACGCCAATGGTTAGCATGAGTTCCCCAAGAACTTTAGTCATGCCTTAAACCATACTGCCCATGAAAGGTTAAGCATGTACGAAGTCTTCATGTACCCAGTTTCCGGAATCATGAAGTTCTGGCACTGGCTCATCAGCAGCTTCGTCGGTGAATCTACGGCCTGGCTGATTTCCATCATCTTGCTGGTTATCACCGTGCGCGGCATCGTTGTTCCCCTGAACTGGATTTCCGTACGCTCCGCCCGTATCGGCGCACTCATCCGCCCGGAGAATAACCGCATCAAAAAGCAGATGAATAACGCCACCACCACCGAGGAGATGGCGGAGCTCATGCAAGAGGAAAAGAACCTCATGAAGAGTTATAACTACAACCCCGCAGCTGGTTGTTTTCCCCCGCTCATCATGATTCCGGCCTTCATCGGCCTTTATCAAGTGCTCCTGCGCATGTCCAATATTGAGAGCGGCTCCACCACCGTGGGCATGTTGAATGCCTCCGATGTTTCGGCCTTCCGCGAAACCACCTTCTACGGCGCTCCGCTGACGGATTTCGCCCGCGAGCACGGCGACCTCATCAACCCCATCCTCATTGCCGCCATCGCCTTTACCATGGCTAATTCCGTCATTTCCCTCGTGCGCAGTTTCCGCACCACTCAATTTGATCAGGAGGTCAACCGCCGCGTCTTCATACTCATGGGCTTTTTGCTGTTGGTAATCCCTTTCTTCCTGTGGCACCTAGCCCAAACCGGACCTATCCCAGTAGCAATCATTCTTTACTGGGGCTGCGCCTATCTCTTCACGCTGATCCAAACCGCTATCTTTGAGATCATTTTGCACCGCGACTACCCGCTTACTGAGGATGTCCACGCTATGCGCCGCGAAAGCATTCGCCGCTGGCGCAAGCGCGAAAAAGAACCCGCCCTCTCAAAGGAGGAGAAGAAGCGGGTCAACCAGCTACGTATGGAGGCGCGAAAGTACCTTAAATCGAATAATCAGCAGGGGGAGCAGAAAGCATCTGAGTAGCCAGGTCGCGGGCCGTCTGCAGCGGCCCGATCTCCTTGGTGAGCCGAGCACCCGCACGGCCGCCATCCAAGAGAATCAACAGCTGGCTCGCCTGCGAGGACGATGGGTAACCATTGCGCTCAGTTAGCAAGGCCGTCAGAGTGGAATGCACCCAATTACGGTGTTCAACGCAGGCAGCCACGATACCGTGTTCCGCCTCGGTTTCGGGGCGCGGATACTCTCCGGCCGCATTCAAGAAGTGCGAGCCGCGGAATTCCTGCGTGGGTTCTTCCTCGATCGCCTTATCAAAAAAGGCCAGGATCTTTTGATCCGGGTCCGTCATCTCCGCGGTACGCTGTTCCCAATCTTGGCGGAACTTCTCATCCAAAGCTTCTACATAAGCGATAACGAGCGCATCTTTGGAACCAAATAAGGAGTACAAAGAAGCTTTAGCCACATCTGCCTCGCGTAGGATGCGGTCAATTCCGATAACGCGAATGCCCTCGGTGGTAAAAAGCTTGGTCGCCGATTCCAGCAGCCGGCTGCGCGGACTGGGCCGATTACGGCGCGACTTCTTCTCTGCCATGGGTTCCTCTCTAAAACGACAAAGCCGGTTCATCTATACTTTATAGACAAACCGGTTTGTACGCGAATTAAATTCGGGCTACTTCTTGATGAGCCCCACGATCCACAACAGGATACAAGCACCACCCGTAGCGGCAATCAAGGAGAAGATCCATCCACCTTCCTCAATGTTCAGGAAGTGGATAATCATGCCACCGATGACGCCACCCAGCACACCAACAATAAGGTTGGTCAGCAGGCCGTGATCGCGCTTCATAATCTTCTCTGCCAGCCAGCCGGCAATGATACCAATAACAATCGAGCTAATAAGCCCCAGGCCCAAATTCATGCAATCCTCCTAAAATAGCGGGTATACCTTAGCGTACACGAGGGCACACTACCTAAGGCGGCTCCACACAACAAGAGCGCTCCGCCCTTGTGGGCGAAGCGCTCTATGAACAGCAGCTTTTAGTCTTCCTCATCTGGGCGGACAACCATCATCGGGCACGGTGCGGACTGCAACAGTGCGCGAGAGGTCGAGCCCAAGAGCATGCCTTTAAAGCCGCCACGACCGTGCGAACCAACAACCAATAGCTGCGCGCCTTCTGCAGCCTCGGTCAAAGCGCTCACTGGACGGTCACGGGTAATGAGCTTCTTTACCTCAACCTCTGGGTATTCTTCACGCGGCTCCTTCAGATTCTCGGTCAGAAGCTCGCTCTGCTCCTTTTCAATATCAGCCCACTCGGACTGGGCGGCCGACAGACCCGCCAAGGAAGCCTGCACCTGCATATCCATCCAAGTATGCACGGCAATCAAAGCAGCACCGCGGGCCTGTGCCTCTCGGAATGCGTAAGAAGTAGCTTTCTGCGATACCTCGGAACCATCCACACCAACGACGACAGGGCCGTACTTGGTGGAATCCGTAACATGATTATCCTCTCGAACGACGACCACCGGGCAAGAGGCGTGGGACACAACCGAAGCGGAGACAGAACCCATCACCATGCCGGACAGGCCACCCATGCCGCGGGAGCCCATGACGATCATGGTGACATCGTGCGACATTTCTAGCAGCATGTCGATCGGGGAGCCCTCGGCCACAGTGTGACCAATCTTCAGCTCTGGGGCTACCTCATGAGCGATGGCGCGAGCTTCCTCGATCTTCTCGAGCGTTTCGGCCTGCAAGTCGTCGAAAAGCTCCTTTGGCGGAACCATGCCCTCTGCGTACAGGAACTGTGGCATGGTGTAGCTGGATGCGATTCGCAGTGGAATCTCGCGCTTCATAGCCGTATTTGCGGCCCAACGTACTGCATTCTTCGATGCATCCGAACCGTCAACGGCAACGACTACAATGTCTTCCTTAGCCATGATGTGTCCTTTCGATGGTTATACCTTAATTGTAGTACGGATTAGGCTCGAGGGTTGACGGTTGCAGCCTCGGAATTCGACGGGAACATAACGGTGTACACGAACTCCAAGACGTTGCGAATTACGGCGCCAATACCTTCAGAGAAAAAGGCAACAACCGGTTCAATGAGAGAGTTAAAATCCATGGATAAAACACTAATACATCGCCGAAAAGGTTTCACGCCTTTGCCGATTAAAGACGGCCTGAATCCAACGCGCGTGCGCACCTCCGAGGCAGGCATAACGGCCTGGGAATTTCTTAGAGCAGTCATTTCGGCACAACGCCACCGACACCCCGACGACGACGCCTCGGCACTCCAGGCGCGTTTCGACTCCGGCGAGGTAGTACTACGCAATCAAACCAAGCTTCGACCCGACTCCATATTAAGCAACGACGAGGACGTCTTTTTCTATCGCATGCCGGCGCCCGAAACACCGGTGCCTTACGACGTCCCCATCCTCTTCGAGGATGAACATATCCTCGTCGCAGATAAGCCACCGTTTATGGCAACCATGCCACGCGCACGCCACATCGTACAGACCGCTACAGTCCAGCTACGGCGAATGACGGGAAACAACGAACTCGCCCCGGCGCACCGCCTAGACAGACTTACCTCCGGAATTTTGCTATTCACCAAACATCGCGAGGTTCGCGGCGCCTACCAAACCCTCTTTGCGGAAAAGAAGGTACAAAAGACCTATCAGGCAATCGCCGAATACCGCCGCTTTCCGACGCCCCTCCAGTGGGCCTCCCACCTCACCAAAACCCCAGGCGAAATCCAAGGACGAATAGGTGATGGCGCCCCCAACGCTTTTACTACTCTGGCCGCAGTAGAACTAATAGATAACGCCCCATATGAAAGGATCCACGGTGCCCTGCCGCAATTAGGAAAATACACACTTAAACCCACCACGGGCAAGACCCATCAATTGCGTCTACACATGTGGCAAGCTGGAATACCCATCCTAGGTGATCCCGTCTATCCAGAAATCTATCCTGAAGACGCGGAGGATATGCGTATCCCAATGCATCTCACAGCAACCCACATCGAATTTACTGACCCCCTCAGCGGGAAGTACCGGGAGTTCGAGTCCGCCCTTCCTCTCTACACGCACCGCCTAATCGACCACACATAGCCTTCATATTGTGTAGACCTTGAAACTGTCACGTGGCGAAAGATAGAACCAAAGCGGGCGTTATTTACCAGTGGATAAGGGAAAGTCGCCGGACCATTCCTTGTGTGTAGATCCCAGAAAGAGCCTGCCGGGAGCGGGGACACAACCAGTTGCGAGTCCTAAAGTGTCCTCCTGGGGCGCCTAATTCCTTTAAGTTTTAGCGACTACCAAGGGCGGCGACATGCAGCTCGCCACGAGTTCCGTCGTGTGGCGCCTGTTACGGAAAAACGTAAAAAGAGAAGGAGGCGGTGGTTGACCGTCTCCTTCTCCTTGTTTTTTGTATTTTGTTGTTTGTTGTTGTTTGGTGTCGGCGGTGACTTACTCTCCCACAACCTCCCGGTTGCAGTACCATCAGCGTGTGCAGGCTTAGCTTCCGGGTTCGGAATGGGACCGGGCGTTTCCCTGCAGCTATTGACCACCGACAAACATGTAAAGCACAAACCCCTTCTTTTTGGGTGCCCACCCGTAGGGTGGGTGTTGTGTCAGATACTGCATAGTGGACGCGGTCACGACGGTGACTATTTTTCTTCTCTTTGTTGTTTTTGCCTGTACACACATTGTGTGTTGGTGTTTGTTGTGGTCAATTAGTACCAGTAGCCTTCACACTTTGCAGTGCTTCCAGGTCTGGCCTATCTACCCTATCGTCTTTAGGGGACCTTAACGAAACCTCATCTTAAAACAGGCTTCCCGCTTAGATGCTTTCAGCGGTTATCCCTTCCGTAC
>NZ_JAVBIG010000011.1:0-92885 GCF_032821655.1 Corynebacterium sp. CTNIH16
ACAACACCGAACGCATCCAACAACGACTCAAGGGTCTAACCCCGATGCAATATCGAAATCAGACCCTTGAAGCCCTAACCGCCTAGAATTAAACCAGTCCAACTTTCGGGGGCCAGTTCACAAGGGCCGTGGGAGGCGGCTTTGGCGTATCTTATTTGCCCCACGTGCGATAATAGGCGGCGTGAGTACCCAAGTTGATACCTATGCCGTCATAACCACCACTGGGCCGGACAAACCTGGGGTCTCGGCTGCTTTCTTCCGTGTGTTGGCGTCTTATAGCGCCGCGCTTGTCGACGTCGAACAGGCCATCTTTTCCGGCCGTATCACCCTCGCTGCCCATACCCGCATTCCCAGTGCGCGCGCCGAGCAGATTGCACAGGGGCTGCGCAATACCTTGAGCATCTATGGGCAGCAGGTATCCGTGGACGTGCGGGAGGAGGAATCTAGCGCGCGAGCTCGCTCTACGCATGCGGTGGTCCTCATGGGAACGGAAGTAACCGCCCACCACGTAGAAGAGGTCGCCCGCGTATTGGCCAACTTCGATGCCAATATCGATCGCATCCGCGGGCTTTCCACCTCTCCGCTGACCGGCCTAGAGCTTTTCTTGTCCCTCGATGGTTCCGCGTCACCCGTTCGCCAGGCGCTGGCAGAGCTGGCACAGCAGATTGGCATCGACATTGCCATCGAACCGGCGGGTCTGGGCCGGCGTTCCAAGCGCCTCGTCTGCTTCGACTGCGATAGCACCCTCATTCAAGGCGAGGTCATCGAGATGCTGGCCGCGCACGCCGGCAAGGAGGAAGAGGTTGCCGCAATCACGGCCCGGGCTATGCGCGGCGAATTGGACTTTGAGGAGTCCCTGCGCGAGCGCGTGGCCGTTTTGGCCGGCCTGGATGCTTCCATCATTGATGAGGTAGCCCGCGAGATTCAGCTGACCCCCGGTGCCCGCGAGACTATTGCCACGCTCAACCGCATCGGTTATCGCACCGCTGTGGTCTCCGGTGGGTTCATTCAAGTCCTGGAGGGCCTAGCCGCAGAAATGCAATTAGATTACGTCCGCGCCAATACCTTGGAAATCGCCGATGGCAAGCTCACCGGTCGCGTAACCGGCAGGGTGGTTGACCGCAAGGCCAAGGAGGACTTCCTGCGGGAATTCGCCGCAGATTCCGGGGTAGGCATGCGCCAGACGGTCGCCGTGGGCGATGGTGCCAATGACATCGATATGATTACCGCCGCGGGACTGGGCATCGCCTTTAACGCTAAGCCGGCGCTGCAAGAAGTGGCGGATACCTCGGTGAACCACCGGCGGCTGGATGAGGTATTACAGATTTTGGGAATCCCGGCCGAAGAGGTTGTGCGTGGATAAGTTTGGAACCGCCCACCAGCGCTTGGTAGAAGCTTGTGACTCGCGCTCGTGGCGCGATGACCCAGAAAACCCTGACGAGCCCGCCACCATCCAAGCGATGCAGATTGCGCTTAACCTGCCAAAGCAGGAGCCGCCGGCGCGCACGGAGGTGCTGGAGGCGGCCGCCAGCGCCGTTGTGGCCGTGTGCTTGGACGAGCGCGCGGGGGAGGACGGGTCCTTCGCCCACGCCCTGGGCCAGTGGTACGGCCACCGCATCCGCAAGATCGCCCGCCGGGCGCGCAATAAGGCCTGGCGCGATGTGCAGAGCCTGCCCGGCGTGACCGTGGCGGACCGTGCCCGGGCCTTCGCGCCTTCGGCCGTGGGGGAGGTGGAGCCGCTCATCGGCAAGCTGCAAATCGGTCACACTGACCTTGCCTATGATGAGCCAGGAGCCCCGCTTGGCGACGTCCCCGTCATCTACGTCGACCGCAGTCTCAACATGTCTGCGGGCAAGGCCGCAGCGCAGGTGGGCCACGGGTCGATGATGCTCGCCGCGGCGATGTCGGTGGGGGATGCCCGTGCCTGGGCCGATACCGGTTTTAAGCTTTCGGTTCGCGAGGTGTCCGGAGAAGATTTTCGCACTGCCTGTGCGCAGGACGGCGCCGTGGTCATCGTGGACGCCGGTTTTACGGAGATTGCGCCGGACTCGGCTACCGTGTGCGTTTTGCGGCGACCAATCGCTTAAGCGCGCCGCGCACCGTATCCGGGTCGGTGGTTTGCCAAAAGCGCGGCATGGAGGCCTTGAGGAAACTGCCGTAGCGCTTATACTCCAAGCGGTTATCGAGCACGGCCACCACTCCGCGGTCGGTCACGTGGCGCAGCAGGCGGCCGGCGCCCTGCGCCATGAGCAAGGCGGCGTGGTTGGCGGAAACCTCCATGAACCCGGAGCGGCCGGCAGCATCGGCTGCCTGGGCGCGCGCCTGCATTAGGGGATCATCCGGCCGGGGGAACGGAATGCGGTCGATGATGACCAGCGAACAGGCCGGCCCCGGCACGTCCACGCCTTGCCACAGGGTAAGCGTGCCGAAGAGGCAGGAGTTTTCCTTCTGGGAGAACTTCTCTACCAGCGCGCCGATGGAATCCTCGCCTTGCACGAAGAGGTCAAAGGGGATGCGCGGCTTGAGGGCGGTGGCCGCCTCTTCCGCGGCGCGGCGGGAGGAGAACAGACCGAGCGTACGCCCGCCGGCGGCCATAATGAGCTCGTAGATCTCATCGATGGTTTCTTTGGGCAGGCCATCGCGGCCCGGCGCGGGTAGGTGTTTGGCGGTGTACAGGATGCCGGATTTGGCTGGGTCGAAAGGCGTGCCCGCGTCCAGGGTGTCGTAGGTGCCGCTCGGCATGCCCCACTGCGCGGCCATGGCATCGAAGCGGCCGCCGAGGGCGAGGGTGGCCGAGGTCAGCACCACCGTCTGCTCCCCAAAGAGGTTCTCGCGCAGCATGTGGGCGATGGAAAGAGGCGCCACGGCGAGGGTCTCGGCGTCGCTGCGGGGATCGCGCTCGAGCCAGACGACGTCATCTTGCTTGGCCGGGTCATCGGTGGCGAAGACCTCCAGCATGCGCGCTACGGCTTGCGCGAGGTCGGAGAGGTGGTTGCTCAAGTTTTGGCGCTCGGCGTTTTTCTCCGGATCGTCGGTGGCCTCGCCTTCTGGTGCGCGAGAAATGAGGGACTTAACGCGCAGGAATTCGTCGGCAAGCGCGCGCAAGTGGCCCTGTGCGGTTTCATCTAAGTCCGTCCAACGGCCTGGCTCTTGGATTTTCATCAGGTCATCAAATTCCTCGGCCAAGTCCGAGAGACTGCCAGCATTGCCCAGTGACTTCGCGCGGTTGGCAGCCATCTTGATGGCGCGGGTAGTAATCTCCGCGGTAGATACAGAGGTGATGCGGCCATCGAGCTCGTGGGCCTCATCGATAATGGCGACGTCGTGCTCCGGCAAAATATTTGCCTCAGAAACCGCGTCGATGGCGAGCATGGCGTGGTTGGTGACCACGATATCGACGTCGGCAGCCGCCCTGCGAGCCTCTTCTGCAAAGCAATCTGGCCCGTGCGGGCAGCGCGACGCGCCCAAGCACTCGTTGGACGTTACGGACACCGCCCGCCACACCAAGTCCGGCACACCCGGCTCTAGATCATCGCGGTCACCGGTGTCGGTTTCCTGCGCCCACTCGTGGATGCGGCGCACGGCCTTGCCGCGGTGGGAGATCTCGGATTCGTCGATAAGAGCTTCCGGGTCATCCGGCGTAGCCGCAATCTTATTCATGCACAGGTAGTTATTGCGGCCCTTCATGATGGCGAAGGTAGGCGTACGCTCCATAACAGGGGCGAGTGCCTTAGCAAGCCGCGGCAGATCGCGCTCCACCAGCTGGCGCTGCAAGGCTAGCGTCGCGGTGGAGACGATGACGGTGGACCCCGAGTTCATCGCATGCCGGATAGCCGGGACCAAGTAGGCCAGGGATTTACCGGTACCGGTACCTGCCTGCACTGCCAGGTGGCGCTCCTTTTCGAGCGCAGCCGTGACGGCCGTGGCCATGCGCACCTGGCCTTCGCGCCGGCTGCCGCCCAGCGCGTCAACGGCCTTGCCCAGCAGCGTTTCCGTGTCGAGGTTTAGGGGCTCATCTGCGTGCTCACTCACCCCACACAGTCTAGCGGCCTACTTTTTAAAGCCCACCATCCGCGTGGGCACGGCCGCCTCATCGCGCGAGAGCGCCAGGCCTTCCCACGGCAGGGTCTTGCGGGCCTGATCCAAATACTCGCGAGAGGCATGCAGATCCGGCAAGCCGTCAACGATGTGCCCATCGCGCATGAGCGGAATGGTCATCTCGCGGGTATCGAGCTGGCCGGTATCTGGCGCCGGTTCCTCAAAGGGGTAGACGATTTCCTCCACCGCCACGCCCGAGGAACGGTAGGTGCGCAGCGCCCGCTTGGCACCGCCGACGGACTGCTTGGAAGTAGAGCGCTTGGCCACTGGGATGCCATCTACCTCCACTACCTTGTAGACCATGCCGGCTGTAGGCGCGCCGGAGCCGGTGACCACGGACGTGCCGACGCCGTAGACATCGACCGGATCGCCGCGCAGGCCAGCGATGGCAAACTCATCGAGGTCAGAGGAGACCACGATATTGGTATTGTGGTTGCCCAAATCATCCAGCTGCTTGCGTACGCGGCGGGTGACGGCGCCCAAGTCACCGGAATCTATGCGGACCCCACCTAGCTGCGGGCCACCTACTTTCACTGCGGTTTCTACGCCCTTCGTGATGTCATAGGTATCGACCAGCAGGGTGGTCTCTACACCCAGCGTGTCGATCTGGGAGCGGAAAGTGGCTTCCTCGTTTGGGGTGCCGTCCGGGTTGGTATGCGCCAAGGTCCAAGAGTGCGCGGCAGTGCCGGAGACCGGAATGCCGTAGCGGTAGCCAGCCTCCAAATTGGAGGTGGCTTCGAAGCCAGCCAGGTAGGCTGCGCGGGCGGCGGTTACCGCCGCATACTCGTGGGTGCGGCGCGAGCCCATCTCGATAATCGGGCGGCCATCGGCAGCCGTGACCATGCGGGAAACAGCCGAAGCCACTGCGGAATCGGCGTTCATGATGGACAGGATGACGGTCTCCAAAACCAAGCACTCCCCAAAGGTGCCGCGCACCGTCAGGATGGGGGAGTTGGGGAAATAAAGCTCACCCTCGCGGTAGCCGTCAATCTGCCCGGAAAAGCGGTAGTGACGCAGGTATTCCTTGGTTTTGTCATCCAGGAAGTCCATCTCTGCTAGCTGATTGGCTGAAAAGCGAAAATCCTCCACCGCACGCAGGACCCGCTCGGTGCCGGCAACCACTCCGTAGCGGCGCTCATTGGGCAGACGGCGGCCGAATACCTCGCAGGTGACCTGGCGGTTTGCCGAGCCGTCTCGCAGCGCGGCCTGGAGCATAGTGAGCTCGTATTTATCCGTCAGTAGAGCAGTGGAGCGATCATTAGGAATAGCTTTGTCATTCACGGGAGTGATAATACCCACTGACTAGGTGTTTTTCAGAGGTTTAGATTCTTTGGGCCTAGATTGTCCGCAGCTAGATTGGGCTGGCCCACAATAAATCCCCAAAAGTGGTTAGGCTAGAAAGCATGAAGGCGCAATTTCCCGTAGTCCGCATGAGCTCTCCTATGGCTACGCCCGAATTGGATGAAGAACTCGACGTAGATGTGGCCACGAGTGAGAACCTCCCGTGGATGTGCATCGTGTGGGATGACCCAGTCAACCTAATGAGCTACGTGTCCTACGTATTCCAAACCGTTTTGGGATATGACAAGAAGCGAGCCAATGAACTCATGATGCAGGTCCATACTGAGGGCAAGGCCGCCGTCTCCAGCGGCGAGCGCGACAAAATTGAGGCAGACGTGAAAAAGCTCCAGATCGCGGGTCTGTGGGCAACGATGCAGCAGGCAGGTTAAATATATGCAACCGTGGAAGAAAAAGAAGTCCCTTATGCGCGCGCCGAAGATAACGGCCGTTTTTGAGCCAATGGAGCGCGAGGTATTAGGTGATCTCACCGCTACCGTCTCCGAGGCGATCATCGGGCGCGCGCAGTCCGCACCTAAGGATGAGCTAGCAGAGATGCTGGACATGCCTACCGGCCACACCGAAGCCCCGGACGATCCTTCACTGGCCCGTCTCTTTCCAGACTTTGAGATGCCCGGCGATGAGGAATACGAAGGCGATGCTTCTTTGCTGCGCTCGCTGCACGAGAATGACATTGCGCGCGCCAAGCTAGAAAACCTTCAGGTCATCGGTTCGGCCCTTGGCCCCACCGGCGGGGTAGAGGTCACCATCAGTGAGCAGGAGGCCCAAGCCTTTGTTGCCGGCCTTAATGATTTGCGCCTCTATGTTGCGGCAGGCGATGTTTCCGATGAAAACCTGATGTTGGACCGCGACAGCCTCGTGGAATGGTTGGCCTTTTGCCAGGATTCGCTGCTGCAGGTGCTGATGGACTAATGCTGGACGGCATAAGCATCGGGCACTATAGCGGCACCGATACCGGAGTCACAGTGCTCTACTGCGGGCCCGGCGGAGCGCTCGGCAGCGTCGACGTGCGCGGCGGCGGCCCTGGCACCCGCGAAACAGACCTTTTGCAGCCGCATAATACGGTCGAGCGCGTCCACGCCGTGGTGTTGGCGGGCGGTTCCGCCTTTGGCTTGGCCGCTGCCGACGGCGTAATGAATGAGCTGGCACACGAGGGGATTGGCTTCCCTGTCTTTGGCGAGGATAAGCCTGGACCGCGCGTGCCCATCGTCCCCGGAGCCGTCATCTTTGACCTCTTGGTCGGGCCTTCCCGCCCCGGGCCGGAAGAAGGGGCGGCCGCGTTGCGAGCTGCCCTTGCGGGCAACGATGAATCCATGGGGTCGGTGGGAGCCGGCGTGGGGGCTACCGCTGGCAAGCTGCGCGGCGGGTTTGGCCTCGCTTCGCGCCGAGTGGGTGAGTATGAGGTCTCCGCCGCGATGGTCGCCAATCCCGTAGGCGAGGTCATCGATCCGCAGTCCGGCCGGCTGTACGGCGCGCCGGGGCGCACCCCGGTCAATGCTGCCGCCTACCGCGCTTTGCCGCACCCAGCGGAGGCCAAGCTGAATACCACCATCGGCGCCGTGCTTACCGACGCCCCCGTAACCACCGCCCAAGCGCAGCGCTTAGCAATGACTGCCCACGATGGCATCGCTCGTGCGGTGCGGCCTGCCCATTCACCGCTAGACGGCGACACCATCTTTGCCTTGTCGACCGCGCAGCGCCCAGCTGAACTCAGCACGCAGGAGATCACCCAGCTATGCGCCGCGGCCGCCGATGCCGTGGAGGAGGCTATCGCCAACGCGGTTACCGCCGCCAATCCCGGCCTAGGCTTGAGCGCGTACCGCGATCTGCTGGACTAAGATAAAGCGCATTATGACTTCAGGCGGAATATCTAACTACCGGCCGGCACCCTCGGGGCCGGTCAATCGCGGCGATTCCAAGAATTACACCCGCAGCGGCCGCATCACCACCGGCTTTTCCATAGCCTTTGGCTTCCTTGTCGTGGAGTGGGCAGTCCATATTGTCAACGCCTTCCTCTTTGGCGGCCAGCTATCCAATTACGGCATCCGCCCGTTAGATTTCAACGGCATTTGGGGGATTTTTGCCGCTCCACTGCTCCACGCGAACTTTGAGCACTTGATGTCTAACTCGGTGCCCGGCGCCATCTTTTGCTTCCTCATCGGTCTTTCCGGCCGCAAGGCCTGGTGGGAGGTCACGCTGATTACCACGCTGGTGGCTGGCCTCGGAACCTGGTTTATCGGCGGTCCCGGTACCTCGCATATCGGTGCCTCCAGCTTGGTCTATGGCTGGCTGGCATATCTGATTGTGCGCGGAATTTTTAACCGCTCGCTCATCCAGACCATCTTGGGCATCGTGCTCGGCTTCGCTTACTCCGGCTTGGTATGGGGCGTGTTGCCCGTCTACGAGGGCGTGAGCTGGCAGGGCCACCTCTTCGGCGCCATCGGCGGAATCCTCGCCGGCATGACCATTACCTCGGACGACCCGGTTAAGGCAGTGAAGCGTTAATGCCAACTGCAACCTCTCCGATCGGCATCTTTGATTCCGGCGTGGGCGGGCTCACCGTGGCCCGCGCGGTGATGGAACAGCTGCCGCACGAATCCGTCATCTATACCGGCGATACCGCTCACAGCCCTTATGGCCCGCGGCCCATCTCTGAAGTCCGCGCCTTTTCTCAAGACGTGGCCGATCGGCTGGTGGAGCGCGGCTGCAAGATGCTGGTCATTGCCTGCAATACCGCCACCGCCGCCTTCTTGCACGATGCGCGCGAGCGCTACGATATTCCCATCGTGGAAGTCATCCGGCCTGCGGTGCGCCGCGCCATGTCCACCACGCGCAACGGAAAAATCGGCGTCATCGGCACTGAGGGCACCGTCAAATCCGGTGCCTATCAGGATCTCTTCGCGCTCAACCCCAAGGTGCAGGCCTTTGCCACCGCCTGCCCAGATTTTGTTCCCTTTGTCGAGCGCGGCATTACCGCCGGTCGCCAGATCCTCGGCGTTGCCGAGGGCTACCTGGCCCCGCTGCAGGAACAAGGGGTAGACACGCTGGTTCTAGGCTGTACGCATTATCCGCTGTTGACCGGGATCATCCAGCTGGCGATGGGCGATAATGTCTCGCTGGTGACCTCTTCGGAGGAGACCACCAAGGATGTGATGCGGATCCTCACGGAAACGGATATGTTGGCCCCCGCAGAGAATCAGCCGGTCCACACTTTTGAATCCACCGGAGATCCGGAGGCTTTTGCCCGCCTTGCCACGCGCTTTCTCGGCCCCCAGATTGCATAAGGAAGTGCAATTTCTCCCCCGTTTGCACGTTGAATACGCATGCGGGGTGATTTCATGGAACTATTGAGCCCATGAAGCTGACCATCCTAGGCTGCTCCGGTAGCGTCCCCACCGCCCAGAATCCCGCCTCCGGCTACTTGCTGTCCTTCGATAATGCGCCGTCCATCGTCCTCGACATGGGCCCTGGCACCTTGGCGCAGCTGGAACAGCAGCAGGATCCTTGTGATGCGCACGTGGCCTTTAGCCATCTGCATGCCGATCACTGCCTGGATTTTCCTTCCCTGATGGTGTGGCGCCGCTTCCATCCCACCGCGCCGGCTGCTTCGCGCAATATGTGCTTCGGGCCGAAAGCTACGCCCACGCACCTGGGTCGCCTGTCCTCTGATGAGGTCGATGGCATCGATGACATGTCCGATACCTTCGCCTTTAGTGCCTGGGAGCCGGGCGAGCGCCAGCTCGTGGATGACGTCTATATCACTCCCTTCCCGGTAAACCACCCGGTAGAGGCCTATGCCTTGCGCGTGGAGCACACGAAGACCGGGCACACCATTACCTATTCCGGTGACTCTTCGTATACGCCCGCGCTTGTCGAAGCCGCCCGTGGTGCCGATATCTTCCTCTGCGAGGCGGCCTGGGGCGAGACCTCTGAGGGCAAGGCGCCGGACATGCACATGTCGGGCGCGGAAGCCGGTAGGGCGGCACGCGAGGCGGGTGTGGGTAAGCTGGTGCTCATCCACATTCAGCCGTGGGGCGATGCGCAAGCTACTTTGGAGGCAGCCCGCTCCGAATTCGATGGCGAGATTGTCCTCGGCGCCGCGGGGATGGAGTTCTAAGATACGCTGGACGGCATGACTGAATTTACTCGTGCCGATGGGCGCGCGCTGGACCAGATGCGCAGCGTCCGCATTACCCGCAATTTCACCACCAACCCGGCCGGCTCGGTGCTGGTGGAGTTTGGCAATACCCGCGTCATGTGCACCGCATCCGTAGAATATGGCGTGCCGCGCTTCAAGCGCGATTCGGGCGAAGGCTGGCTTACCGCCGAGTACGCCATGTTGCCTTCCGCCACCCACGACCGCATGCCTCGCGAATCCATGAAGGGCAAGGTCAAGGGCCGCACCCATGAGATTTCCCGCCTCGTCGGCCGCTCCCTGCGCGCCGCGGTGGACTTGGAGGAGCTGGGCGAGAACACCATCCAGCTCGACTGTGACGTCCTCCAAGCCGATGGCGGCACCCGCACTGCCTCTATCACCGGCGCCTATGTTGCGCTTGCCGACGCCATCGCACACCTCAAGGCCGAGGGCGTTGTCCCCGGCGAGCCGCTGCTCGATCCCATCGCTGCGGTCTCGGTAGGCATCATTGACGGCGAAATCTGCCTCGACCTGCCTTATGAGGAAGACTCCCGCGCCGAGGTCGACCTCAACGTGGTGATGCAAGAATCCGGCGATTTCGTAGAAATCCAGGGCACCGGCGAGCACGGACTCTTTGGCCGCGAGGATCTCAACGAGATGCTGGACGTAGCCCAGAAGGGCTGCCGCGAGCTTATCGCCGCACAAAAGGCGGCGCTGGGGTGGTAATTCTCGTCGCGTCCAATAATCCGAAAAAGCTCGCGGAGCTCGAGCGCATCCTAGCCGATGCCGGCATCGAGGGCGTCGAGCTGCGCCCGCTATCCGCTGTGGAGCGTTACCCGGAGCCGGTGGAAGACGGCCGCACCTTTGCCGATAACGCGCTCATCAAGGCCCGCGCCGGCGCGGCTGCCACCGGCTTTGCTACCGTCGCGGATGATTCCGGCCTGGCCATCGAAGAGCTCAACGGCATGCCCGGCGTGCTTTCCGCCCGCTGGTCCGGGCAGCACGGCAATGACCAGGCCAATAATGACCTGGTCTTGGCACAGATGGCCGATGTTCCCGATGAGCGCCGCGCCGCCGCTTTTGTCTCCGTCTGCGCGCTCGTGACTCCCGATGGCACCGAGCACGTGGCCGAGGGCCGTTGGGAAGGCCGCTTCCTGCGCGAGCCGCGCGGGGACAACGGCTTTGGCTATGACCCGCTCTTTCAGCCAGAAGGCGAGTCCCAGTCGGCTGCGGAGATGTCCCCAGAAGAAAAGAACGCGGTCTCGCATCGCGGCCGCGCTCTAAGTCAACTAGTCCCCGCCATCGCGGAGCTGGTTCGCAGTTCCTAAAGCTGGAACTCTTCCTCAATTTCCCTGCGGCGCTTGTGCTCCATCCAGAAGGACAGGAAGGGCACCACGCCGGCAAGGGCGGTGGTAAAGAGCTTGCCCACCGGCCACAGCGCACGCGGGCCGAGGATGAGGATGGACAGCAGGTAAGTCATGTACGCGATGCCGTGGACGATCGCGATATAGGTGGCCCACTCGGGGATCTCCATGCCGATGAGGTACTGGCAGACCATGCGGATGACCAGGATAATCAGGAAGATACCGGTCACGGTGGCTGCGATGGAGAAAAACTTCAAAGGTCCGCGGATGCGGGCCTGGCGAGCGGGGTGAACTTTATTGGTCATAATCAGCTTTCTTCATTCTCGCCGCGCCGGCGGCGCGGGGTATTCATGGCGTTGAACGTTTCCACATCTATCTGAGGCCGTTGGGGCAGGAAATCTTCATCGATTTTGGTTTCCGTCTGCGGCTGTGCCGGAGACTCAGCCGGGGCCTCAGTGACGGTGCTATCCATGTCGCGGGCTTCTTCCTCGGCCGCGAGGCGCTCGTTTTCGTAGCGCAGCGTGGTGCGATAGGCGTAGACCACGAACACGGCGAACAGTGGCCACTGGAAGGCATAGCCCAAGTTTTGGAAGGTGCCCGAGCCGGAGCGGAAGCGCGTCCATTGCCAATAGGCCAGGAATAGGAAGAGCACGACGAAAAACGCGATGAGGAGGATGTGCCACCACCGCACCTGCACGCGCTTGTTCTTCTTTTCCTCTTGAGTGCTCACGCGATCCACCCTACCCACCAACGGCCGGAAAACAGAACACCCCTGGTTTCTGGATTGAAGGCATGCCGTGTACACTATGGCAAGTCCCCCGCGCCCGTGGCGGAATTGGCAGACGCGCTAGATTTAGGTTCTAGTGTCTTAGGACGTGTGAGTTCAAGTCTCACCGGGCGCACAATCGGCGCCGTCGGCTCGCAGAGCCGGCGGCGCTTTCGCATATCACCGCCCGCATAGTCGCCCTAAGATAGTCATCATGAAAAAGCTGCTTTCCACCCTTATCGCCGTCATTCTCATTGCCGCCGTGGCTGCCGCCGCGGTGTTCATTTGGCAGGTACGGGAACCGGTGGAGGTGGAGACCGAATCGAGTAATACCAAGGTCATCAAGGCCGTGGAGCGCGAAGAGCAGGTGGTCCTCGTCTCGCTGGGTATCGAGGGCCTATCGGAGGAATCCGCCACGAGCACGCTGTGGAATTGGCAGGTCCCGGGCAGCGAGCGCACCCAGTACATCAAGTACTCTTACCGCGCCAAGCTCGGCATCGAAGGTTCGCAGGTTCAGGTGGAAGAAGAATCTCCGCACCACTTCCGCGTGGATATTCCCGAGTTCATTTTCATCGGGCACTCGGATGAGAATTTCGAAACCGCGGTGGAGGACAATGGCGCGTTGAGCTGGATTACCCCGGATATCGATAAGGCGGAAACCATCACCAAGATCCTCAACGAGGACAAAAAGAAAGAGGACATCGCGGATAATCGCGATGTCCTCCAATCCCAAGCCAAGGAGTTCTACACCGGCATTATTTCCGGCGTGGACCCAGAGGCCGAAGTGGACTTTTCCTTTCGCTAACTAGTCCACCTCGGTGAACTTGCGGTCCCACGAGGAGCGGACCGGGTTGGCATCGGCCAGCAGGATATCGAAGCGGTCGTTGGCAATTTCTACGATTTCGCCCAACGCGGTGCGGTACTCCTGCTCCGGGGAGTTGGCCAGGCGGCGCACGCCAGTATCAATGACGCGGTCGACGGTGTCATTGGTATCCAAATACGCCACAAACGGCATATCAAAGCGCTCGCGATAGGCGGCGGAGAGCTCGGTGATGCGCTCGGTCTGCACATCATCTAGGTCGGTCAGACCGAGGGAGCCGCGGTCGGCGGAGATGGTGGCGGCTTCGTCGGCGTCGGCAAGCAGCAGATCATCCATGGCCGGGTAATCGTGGATGAGGGCGGCGCGGCGGGAATCATCCGCGGTCAGCACGGCCACCTGAATGGCCGCCCGCAGCTCATTTATATCGCCGAAGGGCCGCGACTCCCACGCCAGCTCCAACGGCCAGGTCTCGTTATTAAACAGCGGGCGCAGCGCGGAGACGAATTCCTCGCGGGAGGCGCCATTGAGTTGCTGCAGGCTTACGCTCTTGCCGACGGCCCGAGACACCTGCGTTCCCTGCTTGCCCCCAGTGTGGAAGAACAAAAGGTTGAGCACAATGGCGGTAATCGCGCCGATGGACATGCCAGAGGAGACGAAGGTCTGCGCCCACTCCGGGAAAGCGGTGGCAATATCGGGCTTGAAGGTCACCAGCATGGCCAGTCCCAGCGCGGAGGTGACGATAACGGAGTTGCGGCCATCGGAAAGATCGGCCTTGGCGATGGTCTGTAGGCCCACCCACGCCACGTTGGCGAAAAGCGCCAGGGAGGCGCCGCCGAGAACAGGGGAGGGGATGGAGGCTACGACCGCGCCGGCCTTGGGCAAAATGCCCAGCACCATCATGAACCCGGCGGCGGCAACGGCCACCCAGCGCGACTTCACGCTGGTCAGGCGCACCAGGCCAACGTTTTGGGCAAAGCAGGTGTAGGGGAAGGAGTTCATCACGCCACCCACCAGGGTGGACAGGCCATCGGCGCGAATGGCACGCACGACGTCATCGCGGCGGATGCGCTTTTTTACAATCTCACCGGTGGCAAAGACGTCACCGGTGGTCTCCACCATGGTGATGATCATGACGATGATGAGCGAGAAAATCGCTACCAGGTCAAACTTCGGCATACCGAAGTAGAACGGGGTGGTAATGCCGAGGGCGGGGGCGGAGGAGACCTCGTCAAAGGAGGCGTCGCCAAGCACGAGCGCCACGCCAGTGCCTAAGACTAGGCCGATGAGCACGGCCAAGGTACCCAGGAAGCCGGAGGAAAAACGCTGCACCAAGATGATGACCGCGAGCGTGCCAAAGCCATAGAGCAAGTCGCGGGTGGCCGGCACGCCTTCGGCATAATTGACAAAGTCATTGGCCGACACCCCAAGCAGTGACGTACCCATGACCAGCAGGACCGAACCGGTGACCACCGGCGGGAAGAAGCGCAGCACCTTGCCAAAAACCGGCGCCGCGAAGAAGGTAAAAAGGCCGGCGACAATAATGGCGCCATAGATGGTTGGCAGCGAGGCGACCCCACCCGCGCCGTCGGTCGCGCCCAAGCCAATGGCAATAATTGGGGAGACGGCCGTTGTAGTCACGCCCTGCACGATGGGCAGGCGCACGCCAATGCGCTTGCCGACGCCCAAGGATTGAATGATCGTCGCTATGCCACAGGTCAACAGGTCCGCATTAATGAGGTGGATGGTGGTTTCCGCATCCAGATTGAGCGAGCCGGCAATGAGCAGCGGGACGATGACCGCGCCGGCATAAAACGCCAGCACGTGCTGTAAACCCAAGGCGGCTAGTTTGGGGGCGGGCGGGACAATATCTACTGGATGCTTGGGCTGCGAAGCCACGAAGTCCTCCTTTGTGCGGAAGCGAAGCTGAACGGCTTTAACAGTAGAGGTTCGTGCAGGTAGCGGCCAAAATCTTACCGTGATGAGGAACACGTTCGGGGCTATTTCACCCCCGATGGAAGACGTACGTGCGTACTGCATAAAATCACTCACCTGCGAAACATCACGACCGGTTTATTACTTGGCTTTCAAACGTTTGCGAGACTTGTTATTACCAGGGAATTAGTCAACAATTGGGGCCAGAGGGGCTTGGTGCTGTGGCTCGAAGAAAGCGGCATTTATCCCCTGATAGAAATTCGCCCGAAAGAAGGGAATTATGACTACCGCAACGCAGCCTCAACAGTTTGAAGCTTGGAAGGGATTTGAGTCCGGTCCGTGGACCGAGGGCATCAACGTCCGCGACTTCATCCAGCGCAACTACACGCCGTACGACGGTGACTCCAGCTTCCTGTCAGGCCCGACCGAGAAGACCGAGCGTGTCTGGGACACTCTGGAAAAGAAGTACCTGTCCGTCGAGCGCGAGCAGCGCGTTTACGACGTTGACACCCACACCCCGACCGATATCGACGCCTTCCCGGCCGGCTACATCTCAGAGGACGATGACGTCATCGTCGGCCTGCAGACTGATACCCCGCTGAAGCGCGCCATGATGCCTTTCGGTGGCTGGCGCATGGTCAAGCAGGCTATTGCTGAAGCGGGCAAGGAAGTAGATCCTGAGGTGGAGAAGATCTTCACCCGCTACCGCAAGACCCACAACGATGCGGTCTTCGATATCTACACCCCGCGCATCCGCGCTGCTCGTTCATCACACATCATCACCGGCCTGCCGGATGCTTACGGCCGAGGCCGCATCATCGGCGACTACCGCCGTGTCGCACTATATGGTGTGGACTACCTGATTGAGGAAAAGCAGGCTTCCCGCGATTCCGTCGCAGATGCTGGCTTCTCTGAGCACTGGGCACGCTTCCGCGAGGAGCACTCCGAGCAGATCAAGGCCCTGAAGAAGCTCAAGAAGATGGCTGAGTCCTACGGCTTCGACATCTCCCAGCCGGCTAAGACCGCTCACGAGGCAGTGCAGTGGACCTACTTCGGCTACCTGGCTTCCATTAAGTCCCAGGATGGCGCCGCAATGTCCATCGGCCGCCTGTCCGCCTTCTTCGATTGCTACTTCGAGCGCGACCTCGCCGCTGGCATCATCACCGAGGAAGACGCCCAGGAGATCATCGACTCCCTGGTTCTCAAGCTGCGTATCGTTCGCTTCCTGCGCACCATCGATTACGATCAGATCTTCTCCGGCGACCCATACTGGGCAACTTGGTCCGACGCTGGCTTTGGCAACGATGGCCGCCACTTGGTCACTAAGACCTCTTTCCGCCTGCTGCAGACCCTGGTGAACCTTGGCCCATCACCTGAGCCAAACATCACCATCTTCTGGGATCCGAAGCTGCCAGAGGGCTACAAGGAATTCTGTGCCCACATCTCCATTGAGACCTCCTCCATCCAGTACGAGTCTGACCGCCAGATTCGTGAGCAGTGGGGCGATGACGCCGCAATTGCTTGCTGTGTCTCCCCGATGCAAGTTGGCAAGCAGATGCAGTTCTTCGGCGCTCGTGTGAACGCCGCAAAGGCTCTGCTCTACGCCATCAACGGTGGCCGCGATGAGGTAACCGGCAAGCAGGTTGTCGAAGGCTACGAGCCCATCAAGGGCGACGGCCCGCTGGACTTCGACGAGGTTTGGCAGAAGTACGAGGAGATGCTGGACTGGGTTGTTGGCACCTACGTTGAGGCCCTCAACATCATCCACTACTCCCACGACAAGTACGCCTACGAGGCAGTCGAGATGGCGCTGCACGATTCCAATATCGTCCGCTCCATGGGCTGCGGCATCGCCGGCCTGTCCATCGTTGCCGACTCCCTGGCTGCTATCAAGTACGCCAAGGTCACCCCGGTACGCGACGAGACCGGCTTGATTACGGACTACGTCACCGAAGGTGACTTCCCGTTCTACGGCAACGATGACGACCGCGCCGATGATATCGCCGCTACCATTGTCCACACCGTGATGGAAAAGATTAAGGCCATCCCGATGTACCGCAACGCCATCCCAACCCAGTCCGTGCTGACCATTACCTCGAACGTGGTCTACGGCAAGGCAACAGGCGCCTTCCCGTCGGGCCACAAGGCTGGCACGCCGTTCTCCCCGGGTGCTAACCCAGAAAACGGTGCTGACAGCCACGGTATGGTCGCGTCCATGCTGTCGGTCGGCAAACTGGACTACAAGGATGCCCTCGACGGTATCTCGCTGACCAACACCATTACTCCTTCCGGATTGGGCCGCACCCCAGAAGAGCGCATCAATAACTTGGTGGGCGTTCTGGACGCCGGCTTCATCATGGAAAAGTAAGAACCACTCATCCCATCAACCATCTCGAAAAGGAGAAAATCATGGCAACCCCAACTTTCGAAGACCGCATGGCAGCAATGAAGGCAAACCGCGATGCACACCAGATGAACTCTGGTCTGTACCACGCCAACATCAACGTGCTGGACAAGTCCACCCTGGAAGATGCCGTTGAGCACCCAGAGAAGTACCCGAACCTCACCGTTCGCGTCTCTGGCTACGCAGTCAACTTCGTTAAGCTGACCAAGGAGCAGCAGCTCGACGTTATCTCCCGTACCTTCCACCAGGGTTCCTAATCATGGCAGATGGCGTTACTGGTGTCGTTACCCTCTCTCCTGAAGAGGGAGAGCGAGTCCGCGGCGCGGCCGCGGGCCTGGGAAATGACGCTCAATTCGATGACATTACCCGCCCCGAACTCATGGAGGCGCGCCGTACCGGCGATATTGCCCTCGTGCACTCTTGGGAGCTCGTGACCGCCGTCGATGGCCCGGGTACCCGCATGACGATGTTCATGTCCGGTTGCCCACTGCGCTGCCAGTACTGCCATAACCCAGACACCTGGGAGATGAAGACCGGCACGCTGGAGCGGGTCGAGGATGTGGTCAAGCGCATCAAGCGTTATAAGCCAATCTTCAACGCTTCCGGTGGCGGTCTCACCATCTCCGGTGGTGAACCCCTCTTCCAACTTTCTTTCACGCGCCGCGTGCTCAAGGAAGTTCACGATGCGGGCATCCACACCACCATCGATACTGCCGGTTATCTCGGTGCGCGGTTGCGTGACGAGGACCTGGACAATATCGACCTCGTGCTTCTCGACGTCAAGTCGGGCGACGAGGAAACCTATCGCAAGGTCACTCAGCGCGAACTTCAGCCCACGCTGGACTTCGGCGACAGGCTGAACAAGATAGGCAAACCGGTGTGGATCCGCTTCGTGGCGGTGCCAGACCTCACGGACTCGCCAGAGAACGTGGAAAATGTGGCCAATATCGTGGCGCGTTGGAAATCCAACGTTGAGCGCGTTGAGGTCCTGCCTTTCCACAATATGGGCAAGGACAAGTGGGATAGCTTGGGCATGAACTACCAGCTAGCTGACACGAAGCCACCAAAGCCGGAGGATGTGGAGAAAATCCGTGACGTCTTCCGCTCGAAGGGCTTGGAAGTCCACTAGCCTGGGAGGACATGACGTCCTATCACCGCTTCGGCCACACAATTAAAGAGCACCACCTAGAAGTCCCGTGGGATTATTCCAATCCCCACGGGACTTTTGGGCTCTACGCCCGCGAAATAATCCCGCCCGGTGGAGAGGACCTGCCCGCATTGGTCTACCTGCAGGGCGGTCCTGGTTTCCCGGCGCCCCGGCCGTTGGCGCCTACGGGGCTGATTGGCAAGGCGCTAGAGCGCTACCGCGTTATCCTCATGGATCAGCGCGGCACCGGCAGATCGCACCGCATTGATGCGCTTAGCCCGGCCGCAGAGCGCACCGCCAAGCACTTGGCGTTGCTACGCCAGGACAATATCGTCCGCGATGCCGAGCGCCTGCGCGAGCACCTCGGACTCGAAAAATTGTCGCTGTTCGGCCAATCCTTCGGCGGCTTTTGCATCACCGCCTACCTGTCCCAGGCACCCGAGCGGGTCGAGCATGCCTTCTTCACCGGCGGCATCCCCACCTTGAAGGGCGCGGACGATCTCTACCGCGCTACCTTTAGCAAGCTTAAGGCCCGCCAGCAGCGGTTCTACCGCGAATTCCCCTGGGCGCAGGGCCGTATCGAGGAGATCATTTCTCACCTGGACAATTCAGATGAGCGGCTACCTACCGGTGAGCGCCTGTCCGCGCTGCGTTTTCGCACCATCGGCATTGAGCTCGGCCGTGGCACCGGCTTTGATTCGCTTGCCTATCTGCTGGAAGAGCCCTTCCGCACCGTGGCGGGGGAGAAGCGGTTGCGGGGTGATTTCCTGGCGGACGTCGGCCAGCGCGTGAGCTTTGCGGACGGCCCGTTATATGCCGCCATTCATGAATCCATCTATGGCGGCGCCGGTGGCCAGGCCACTACGAACTGGGCGGCGCACCGCGTGCGCGAGGAGTTCCCCGAGTTTGCCGAGTCCGGTACGTGGCTAACCGGCGAGCACATTTTCCCCTGGCAGTTCGACGAGGATCCGGCTTTGCACGCGTTTGCCGACGCCGCCCATGGCCTCGCCCGCCACGAATTCTCCCCGCCCTATGCGTTGGGCGAGGTGCCGACCACAGCCGCGGCCATCTACGTCGATGATATTTTCGTCCCGCTCGAGGAGTCCTTGGCCACCGCCACACATCTGGGAGACCTGCGGCCGTGGATTAACAATGAATTCCAGCACAACGGCATCCGCGAGGACGGTGCTACCATCCTTGCCAGGCTCTTTGCGCTTATCGACGATCACTAGCATTTCGCTATTTCCTATGCGAAAATATTGGTGATCATCACAACATTTAGGGAGACTCAATGATTGCCACCATAGTAATAGTCCTTATTCTGCTGATTATCTTGGGAACGCTCTTCGATGGCTATTTCATCGTTCGCACTCGCGAAGCTGCCATACTGGAGCGTTTGGGCAAATTCCAAAAGGTGGCACATGCTGGCCTGCACTTTAAGATGCCGTGGATAGATCGCGTCCGCGATAAAATTTCGCTGCAGGTGCGGCAGCTGGACGTGATGGTGGAGACCAAGACGAAGGATAATGTCTTCGTCCAGATCCCTGTTGCCGTGCAGTACGAGGTAGTCCAGGGCCGCGAGCGCGAGGCGTACTACATGCTCTCCAATCACGAGCAGCAGATTGTGGCTTACGTCCAAGACAATGTTCGCTCTTCCGTGGCGAATATGAACCTAGATGATTCCTTCTCCTCTAAGGACACCATCGCCCGCAATGTTGCGGCCTCCCTGCGCGACAACATGGCCGAATATGGCTGGAACTTCGTCAATACCTTGGTTACCGATATCCGCCCCGATTCCCGCGTGCGCGAGTCCATGAACTCCATTAACGCAGCGCAGCGCGAGCGCGAGGCGGCCGTAGCCCAGGCGGAGGCTGAAAAGATCCGCGTGGTGAAGGAGGCCGAGGGCGCAGCCGAGGCGAAGAAGCTGCAGGGCCGCGGCGTCGCCGACCAGCGTAAGGAAATCGTCGAGGGCATTGCACAGCAGTACGAGATGCTTCGCGACGCCGGCGTGGAAGAGTCCCCCGAAGCTCTCATGCTGGTCTCCCAGTACCTCGACGCAATGGTCGACGTCTCTCACAACGGCCAGGCGTCCGTTCTCTACATGCCCTCCAACCCGCAGGGGATGGGCGATCTTTTCGGCGGTATGCGCGACGTGCTCATGGCCAACCGTGCCCTCGACTCCGCCGAGGAGCCGTCCCAACGCCGTCGCCCGCAGCCTAAGAAGCCTTCCCGTGCTGAAGAAATCGAGCGCGAATCTAAGCGTCAGGCCGAACGCGCTAAGCGCGAAGCCATCGCCGCTTCCCAGCGCGCTGAGCAGCAACGCTCCGAGAACCAGCAGGCAGAGCCGCAGGTGCAGCAGGGCCAACACTCCACCGCGCAGCCCCAGGCTGCCCGCGAGTACTTCCAGCAGCTGCGCGAGCAACTGAAAAGCGAGGACTAGCCCTGAGCATCGATAACCTCTTTGATGCCTATACCGCGCAGCGTGGCATAACCCGCCGCGCGGAGGTGATCCCCGATCACGAGTGCCAGGTTTTCGCTACCGACGGCCATCCTGACTCTGGCCGTGATGCGTTAAACGCCGCGCGCGACCTTGTCCACGATGTTCTTATGGCCGATGACACGCCGAGTAGCGCTACCTCGCAGAGGCAGCGCTAACGAACCCAGCGGACCTTGCCATTGACCCGAGCAAGGCGCCCGCGCAGTGGCGGGGCATTGGGATCATCTTGGTTGACCCCGTTGTGGTAGGGGCAGCACACCGTCAGGTTCTCCATATTGGTCAACCCGCCGTGTTTCCACGCCTTGAGGTGATGGATCTGGGCCTTGTCCGCCGGGTGGTTGCACGGCGGCCACGGGCAGGTGGGATTTTCGGCCGCGGCCATCTGTCGCTGTTTTTCGGTGGCGTAACGCGATGTGCGATACAGGTTGACTGGGCCCTTGACGGGATGGATAAGGGTGGCTAGACCATGCTCGGTGAAGGTGCGTTCGACCAGCTCGGCGCCGGTAATGGTGGCGCCATTTGTTAGGCGCAGGGTGACTTCTTCACCATCGCCGTCCAAAATGCGGTCCAGCGCGTTGAGCGGGATGATGACATTGGTTGTGGTGCGCGCGGAAGGCGCGCCCGAGCCGCGAAGGAGATCGCGGAGGGAATCGAGAGGGCGGTCGGGGTCGAGCGCGGCGTCGAACTCCGCGAGGAAGGCTGAGGGGGCAGTGATCCGCATCGTCCACGGGCCATTCGGCCGGCGCAGCAACTGTACTCCCTCGCGGGGCGGCATGCGACGCGGGCGGAGGTCGCGCAGACGCCGCTTGGCGCGGCGGGCGATTTCAGAAGCCGGCCCGCGCAGGCGGCACAGCTCCACGCGCAAGTTCCAGGCATCACGTTTATTGCGCAGCCGGGAGACGTATTTTTCGATGAGCTTGAGCGTTACGAGGTCGTGGTGTCGGGCGGCCGTGGCCGCGTGGCGTTGCTTGCGGCTAAAGCCGGTCGTACCGAAATAAACTTCGGCCATGGCGCGCAGTTCGCGCGCTTCCACGTCCGGCAAACCAAGCTCGAGAAGGGCGCGCTCAGACATGCCGTGGGCCTCGGCGAGGATGTCCATCGCCGAGGCAATATTGGTGGCATAGGCCTGCAGTGCGCTCATAGCTGCAACTTTAAGCAGAGCCGGCGGGCGAGCCGAGGCGAAGACGTCCGCAACTGTGGATAACTTGTTTAAGCGTCAACTTTCCCAGTGGCCCGCAATGGCAAAAAGGTACGAAACGAGCAGGCGCTTAATCTCTACGACCACGGCATCAAAGTCGTCCGAGTCGCCCGCAGTTGCGCAATTGAGCTGCGCGACGACGCTGTGGATAAGGGAGCTGGCCTGGTCAATGCGCTCGGCATCCGCGGCGGTGTCGCGCCGAGTGAGATCGCAGGCGGGGTACAACGCACCGACGGGTGCCCCGGCGCTAGTTAAGACCCTTCATCACGCGGGCGACGTGGCCGGTGGCCTTGACGTTGTAGTGCGTCTGGCCGATGGTGCCATCCGGCTCGACCAAGAAGGTGGAGCGGATAACGCCCTGGACGATCTTGCCGTAGTTCTTCTTCTCACCAAACGCGCCGTAGGAGGTCATGACAGACTTATCCGGATCCGAAAGCAGGGGGAAGTTCAGTTCGTGGTCTGCGCGGAACTTCGCCAGCGCCTCCGGCTTATCGGGCGAGATACCCACGACGGCGATATTGAGATCATTGAGCTGTTCCAGGGAATCGCGGAAATCGCAGGCTTCCTTGGTGCAGCCTGGGGTATTGGCGCGGGGGTAGAAGTAGACCAGTACGCGCTGGCCTGCGTAATCGGCGAGGGAAACGGTGTTTCCGGCGTCGTCGGCAAGCGCAAAGGCAGGGGCGGTATCTCCAACATTCAAACGGTTTTCAGTCATAGTTTCCACCTTACTTACCGCCCGGGCTGCACGCTTTTGGGCCGGCGGGGTAGAATGACCCCGTTAAGAGCGAACCTAAGTTAAGAGGAGAACTTCGTGGCACGCAATATTGAAGACATTCAGCGCGATATCGAGCGCACCCGCCGCCAGCTGGCCGGCACCCTGGACGAGCTGGCACAGCGCAGCAGCCCGCAGAACTTTGCCAACGAGGCTAAGAACGCGGCTACCGATAAGCTGCAGGACCGCAACGTGCAGATGGCCCTGGGCGGCGTCGGCGCCGCTGTGGTTGGTCTGATTGCTTTCTCGGTCTTCCGCTCTCGCCGCCGCAAGAGCGACCTGAAGGAGCTGCAGCGCCTGCTGTCCGAGCGCCACTAAATTATGGAAGTCCCCGCACACTGCGGGGACTTTTTTCGTAGGCTGGGTTGGGATGAAGACACCAATCCCTTTTTATTTGCAGGAAATCCTCACCAAGGTGCGCGATAATCGCGACGGTGCCGTGGCGGATTATATTCCGGAGCTGGCCAAGGCTGAGCCCGAGTATCTCGGCGCCGCGATGTGCACCACCACCGGCCACGTCTACTCAGCGGGCGATGATGAGGTGGAATTTACCCTGCAATCCTTGTCCAAGCCGTTTGTCTACGCACTGGCGCTGCAGGAGCTCGGCCTTTCTGCGGTGCGCGATATTGTGGGCATGGAGCCTTCGGGGGAGGCTTTTAATGAGCTTTCGCTCAACCGTGATGATCACCGGCCGGTCAACCCCATGATTAACGCGGGCGCGATTGCGGTCACGCAGTTAATTAATGGCGTGGATTCGGAGCCGGCCGAGCGTGTGGAGCGTTTGCGCACCTATTTTTCGCGGCTGGCGGGCCGCGATTTGCTTATCGACGCCCCCATGCGCGACTCCGAGCTCGAAGTCAGCGAACGCAACCTCTCCCTGGCGCATATGCTGCGCAATTACGACATCATCCAGGATGAGGCGCACGATGCGGTTTCGACCTATATCGAGCAGTGCTCGATTGTGGTGACGGTACGGGATTTGGCCGTGATGTCGGCAACCTTGGCCAATGGTGGCGTCCAGCCAGTGACGGGCGACCAAATTTTGGATGCGGACGTGTGCCGGTTGACGCTTTCGGTGATGAGCTCGGCCGGCATGTATGACGGCGCCGGTCGGTGGATGGCCGAGGTGGGCATCCCGGCGAAGTCGGGCGTCTCGGGCGGCCTGTTGGGCACGTTGCCGGGCCAGTTGGGCGTGGCTACATTCTCACCGCGGCTGAACAAGGAAGGCAACTCGGTGCGCGGGGTGGATGCGTTTAAGTTGTTGTCGAAGGATATGGGCCTACACCTGATGTCTACGGATGAGCGTTATGGCGTGAACCCGGTGCGCAAGGTGGAGCAGGATGCGGAGCTGACCGTCATTTATCTGCAGGGCTTGATTAACTTCAACGCGGCCGAGACCATCTTGTACGAGCTGATGGAGTCGGATTTTGGCGAAGGTACGGTAGTGCTCGAGCTATCGCATATCACCGGTACAAACCGTATGGGTCGGCGCATGCTGAAAGAGGGGCTGCGCCGCATCCGCGAGTCCGGCTTTGATATTGCGATCGTGGATCCGGATGGAGAGCTGGAAGATCGCACCATGTCGGACGGTACTCAGGTGCCCAAGGGAGAGCCGGAAGACTACATGATTAACGGTGAACCCGTTTAGGTTTGGGTTGCCTTACTTAATCAGGTTAGGATGTCCTATGTAAGGCCCTTCGCGTTAGCCGCGAGGGCATCCAACGACCAAGGACTAAAAATGGCTCATACTCCCTTCAAGGTGATGGCGGTTGTGGCGGCATCGGCAACCGCACTCGTCGGCTGCGGCGCAGCTGAGGAAGTAACTGGCGGCTCCAGCGGCGATGCTGAGTTCTCCTTCACCGATATCACCGGCCGTGACGTGGAACTGGATAAGGCTCCCGATCGCGTGATTTTGGGGGAGGGCCGATCGCTTTTTGCTACCGGCGTACTCAATACCGATAATCCGCTGGACAAGGTCGTTGGCATCGGCACGGACCTCAAACAAAACGTGCCGGATTACTATAACGTGCTGGAAAAGGAGCTGCCCTCCGTCAACGAGGTGCCAGAAATCGGCGGCTTTACCAAGGGCGATGTCACCGTGGAGAAGCTTGTGAGCTTGGATCCGGATCTTATCGTGCTGTCGCTGGATCAATACGATGCTTCCCGTGAGGCGGGCCTGACCGACAAGATGGACCAGGCTGGCTTGAAGTATGCGGTCACCGACTTCCGCCGCGACCCGCTGGAGAATACGCCCAAGACTATGGACATCTTCGGCGAGATCTTTGGCCAAGAGGATCGCGCTGAGGAATTCAACGCAGATTGGCAAAAGACCGTGGATCTGGTTGAGGACCGCGCAGAGAAGGTAAAAGATAAACCAAAGACTTTCGTTTGGAGAGCAGCAGGTGTGTCCGATTGCTGCGGTTCCTGGAACGATTCCAATATCTCCCAGCTGGTCAACGCGGCCGGTGGCGAGAATATCGGCGATAAAGTCATTCCGGGCGAGTCCGGCACAATCACCCCGGAAAAGGTCCTGGAATCTGACCCGGATATGATCATCGCCACCGGTGGCGATTGGTCCGAGATGAAGGACGATGAAGGCCACCCTGTCGGATACGCTGCAGTGGGCTACGGCATTGATGAAAAGGAAGCCAAGGGTAGCATCGCGAAGCTTCCGGAGAAGCAGGCCGGCTTCGATAAGCTGCGGGCGGTTAAGGAGCATCACCTGCACAGCATGTGGCACCAGTTCTATGATTCGCCGTTTAACTACCTGGCACTGCTGCAGGTAGCGGAGTGGATCGACCCGGAGGCGTATGCCGATATGGACGTCGCCAAGCAGTGGATGGATGCGCAAGAAAAGTACTCGCCGGTCTCTGGCGAGGGAACCTTCTTTAGCACCAACTAATGGAGGGCGCAGAGGTAGCCGCCCTCGCGCGGCAACATAAGAAGTTAACCTGGCAACGCATAGGCATCGTTGCGGGCCTGACGCTCATCGCAGCCGTGGCTTTTATTATCAGCAACTTCGTGGGTGCGATTGATATCAGCCCAGGCGAGGTCATGAAGGGTATAGTCAATCCCGCGGGGCTGGATGACCAGACGCGCACGGTGCTATGGCAACTGCGCCTGCCCATGGCCGTGATGGCCGTGCTTATCGGTATGGCCTTGTCCTTGGCCGGCGCGGAAATGCAGACCATCCTCAATAACCCGCTGGCCGAGCCTTTTACCCTCGGCATTTCTGCGGCCGCCGCGTTTGGCGGCGCCACCTCCATCGTGCTCAAGTGGCAGCTGATTGCGCAGCCGCAGTTCAACCTGGCGCTGATGGCGTGGCTTGCGGCCGCGGTGGCTACGGCCATTATTGTTATCGCGGCCGTCATCCGTGGTGCGAAGGCAGAAACCATGGTGCTGTTGGGCATCGGCTTGGTGTTCTTCTTCCAAGCCATGCTGGCGCTTATCCAGTACCAGTCCTCGGCCGAGGCGCTGCAACAGATCGTCTTTTGGTCCATGGGTTCTCTTACCCGCGCCAATTGGGCGGCCAACGGCGTGCTGGCGGCCGTGCTGATTATCGCCCTGCCCATTCTGTGGGCGCTGGGCTGGCGTCTTACTGCTTTGCGGCTTGGCGATGCCCGCGCCACCGCCATGGGCGTTAATACCTCCCGCCTGCGCATCGTGGTGCTCATCGTGGTGTCGCTCGTCGCGGCGACGACCGTGGCCTTTGCCGGCATCATCGGTTTCATTGGTCTGGTTGGCCCGCATATTGCCCGCATGCTGGTGGGCGAGGACCAGCGTTACTTCTTACCCGCCTCAATGGCTGCGGGCGCGGCCGTGATGTGTGCCGCGCATGCGGTCAGCCTGATGATTAAGCCGGGCTTGGCCATTCCCATTGGTATCGTTACCTCGCTTTTGGGCGTGCCATTCTTCATTGCCATCGTCATGACCCGAAGGAGGGCACTGTGGACGTAGAACTGACTATTTCCGGGCTGAGTGCGGCCTATGGCAAGCACCGCGTACTGGAGTCCGTGGATGTGGAAAAACTCCACGGCGGGCAGTTGGTGGGCCTGTTGGGGCCGAATGCCTCCGGCAAGACCACGCTGATTAAGTCCCTGGCCGGCGTCCACCGCGGCTGCCAGGGCGAAGTGGATTTTCGCGTCGATGGTACGGCACCGCGCGGCAAGCGCCGCCGGCAGCTCATCGGCTACGTGCCGCAGGATCTCACGAGCACGGCCGCGCTGCGGGCGTTTGAGGCCGTGCTGATCTCTGCGCGCCGTGAGGCCTGCGAGGACCCGATTACGCGCACCGGTGAGGTGCTGCACTCGCTGGGGCTGGATGCGATTGCCTCGCGCTACCTTAACGAGCTTTCCGGAGGCCAGCGCCAGCTGGTGGCGGTGGCGCAGATGTTGGTGGGCAACCCGGGCCTCATGCTTCTCGACGAACCCACGTCCGCCCTCGACCTCCATCACCAGATCTTTGTATTGGACGAGGTGCGTGCCAAGGCGAAGCGCGACGGCAGCCTGGGCTTGGTGGCCATCCACGATATTAACCTGGCTGCGCGCATGTGCGACCAGCTGGTAGTGCTCAAAAAGGGCCATATTCGCGCTCAGGGCAAACCTTCGGACGTTCTCACGGGGGAGCTGGTGGAAGGTGTGTATGGGGTAGAGGCGGACGTCGTCCAGCATGGCGGCGCTCCACTCATCGCCCCGCTGCGGGTGAGATAACAAAAGGCCGGGCTATTGCCCGGCCTAATTTTTTAACTTAAATTTTTAACTGGTGCGCCATCAGGGAATCGAACCCCGAACCCACTGATTAAGAGTCAGTTGCTCTGCCAATTGAGCTAATGGCGCATTGTTGACTTCCTGCCGTGTGGCTCTCTGTGCAACGAGTAGATACTCTAGCAGCCATTCTTAAAAAGTGTAAAATCGCCTGGTTACGGCGTGTTTTTAGGGGTCTATAACGAATTGGTTAATGCCTGAAGTGGCTTCTGGTAATTGCTGGAGTGAGACGCTAATCTAAATTGGTCTTTGAAAGCAGCAATTACGTGTCTAAGGGCAACTCAGTGAAACATTCCCTCCCTATTGCGCGCCGCCTCATCGCGGCCGCGGGCGTTGCGTGCATTTCCCTAGCCGCCGCCTCCTGCTCCTCTGATTCCTCTGCCGAGAATCAAACCGCTGACCAAGAATCCACCGCCGCCGCGAGCGCGAACGGCGCGAAGGATGGTGACAAAAAGTCCGAAAAGAAAAAGGACGGCCTGAAGGTTTCCGTAAAGGACGGGGCGCAGGACGTAGACCCGTCGAAGCCGGTAACGGTGGAGACCAACGGCAAGCTCAAGAGCGTCACCATGACCAATGAAGTGGGCGTGGAAGTAGAAGAAAAGCTCTCCAAGGACGCTAAGAAGTGGTCTACCGCGGAGGACTTGGGCTATAACCACACCTATTCCATCGTTGCCTCCGATGTGGATGGCAACAAGAAGAACCTCAGCTTTTCCACCCCGCAAGCGGCGGGCGTTGCCGAAGTCTCGCTTACTCCGATCCCGGACTCTGAGGTGGGCGTAGGCCAGGTTATTGGTGTGAACTTTGGTGTGCCGATTACGGACCGCAAGGCAGCCGAGAAGACTATTACTGTGACCACCAACCCCAAGGTGAAAGGCGCTTTCCACTGGGTCAACAACCAGGAGGTGCGCTGGCGTCCGAAGGACTACTGGGAGCCGGGCACTAAGGTTGAAGTAAAGGTGGACCAGTACGGCAAGGACCTAGGCGGCGGAATCTATGGCGGCGAGAACGCCAAGACCAATTTCACCATTGGGGACCGCACCGTCGCGATTATTGATAACGCCACCAAGACCATGAAGGTCTTCAAGAATAAGAAGTTCTTGCGCGCCATCCCGGTCTCGTTAGGCCGCGATTATCAGTACGATACGCCGAACGGACGCTACATCATCGGTGACGAGCACCCGCAGCTAGTCATGGACTCGGAGACCTTTGGCCTAGCCCATGAGGCAGGCGGCTACCGCACGACCGTGGACTGGGCTACCCAGATGTCCTATTCCGGCATCTATGTCCACTCCGCTCCGTGGTCAGTGTGGGCGCAGGGCAATACCAATACCTCTCATGGCTGCATCAACGTGACGCCGGAGGCTGCCCAGTGGTTCCAGGAGACGATGAAGCGCGGCGACGTGGTGCGCGTGTTCAATACCTACGGTGAAACGCTTAATGCGCTGGATGGCCTAGGTGACTGGAATATGTCCTGGGACGAGTGGTCTAAGGGTAACGCGGACGCCAATCAGTAGCGCCCAACCGCGGTGCAGGCGATGAGCGCATGGCTACAGTGGTGGCCATGCGTTTTTCTGTTTTAGACCGCGGGGCGGCCAGCCCGCTGGACCAGGTGGCTGAGCACGCGCGGCACGTAGAGGGGCTTGGTTTCCGGCGATTTCTGGTGGCCGAGCACCACGGTGTGCCGGGAATTCCGGCAGGCCAGCCGGGCATGTTGGCGGCGCACGTGGCGGCGCACACGCAGCGCATTCGGGTGGGAACGGCCGGCATCATGCTGTTGAATCATCCGCCGTTTCTGGTGGCCGAGCAGATAAACCTCCTCGAGGCGCTGTATCCCGGGCGCATCGATATTGGAATTGGTTCCTCTGTTGGCTTTACCGGCCCGGTGCGGCGGGCGCTGCGCCAGGGCGACCCGGCCGAGGTGAAACAGCGCTTTGAGGCGGAGCTGGCGACGTTGGTGCGCTACCTGCGCGGCGAGGAGGCGGTGACGGTGCGGCCGGAGTATGTGGGCACTCCGATCTACGTCTTGGCGGGCTTTCGATCGGCCATGGTTGCGGCCAAGATGGGGCTCGGCGTCATCTTGGGTGGTCCGGTGGCCACGCAGGAGGCAGCCGCGCGGGTGTATCGGGAGCATGCGCTTGCCGACGCCCCACCTATCATCTCCTCGCTCAATATTGCCGTCGCCGAGACATCCGCGGCCGCCCGTGATCTGTTGTTACCGGAGGCCTATGCCAAGGTACTCGCACAATCTACCGGCGAGTTCCCGGCCCTGCGGCCTGCAGGAGAGCTGGATATGGATGCGCTCACGGGGCAGCAGCGCCGGCGCATTGAGGAGGCGCTGGCCCAAGACGTATGGGGAACGGTGAGGGAAGTGGGGGAGGAGCTTAGGGGCGTCGGCAAGCGGCTGGGTGTTAGCGAGTTTGTGGTGACCGGAGACATGCCAGATGTGGCTGGTCGGGCACGTTCGGAGGAGCTGCTGGCGAGCATGCAGGCGGAAAACTGAAAAGGCCCGAGCACAAGGCTCGGGCATTTGGGGTGGCTGACGGGACTCGAACCCGCGACACCCAGGATCACAACCTGGTGCTCTACCAGCTGAACTACAGCCACCATCGCTGCGTGAAAGCAACGAGATATAGGTTAACTCACGCCGCCTAAATTACAAAAACGCCTGGTAGTCAGCGGTGGTTTCGGCCTTGATCTCCTCCGCCTCGGGGGAGGTGGGGCCCTCGTCGGTGCGGAAGACGCTGCGGCGGTAGAAGTCCAACTCGCGGATCGATTCGATAATGTCCTGCAGTGCGCGGTGGGCCATGCCCTTATCAGGCTGGTTGAAGTAAGCGCGCGGGTGCCACCGGCGGGCAAGCTCCTTGATGGTGGAGACGTCAATCATGCGGTAGTGCAAGGCGTTATCGAGCCGTGGCATATAAGCGCGGATGAAGCTGCGATCTGTGGCGATGGAGTTGCCGGCTAGGGGAGCGGGGTGCTCAGGATCGCAATGCTCATTGATGAGCGCGAGTACGGCCTCTTCGGCTTCCCCGATGGAGGTGGTGGACTCGCGGATTTCCTTATCTAGCCCGGACTTAGCGTGCATCTCGGTGACGAAGGAATCCATCTGTGCCAGCTCATCCTCGGTGGCGTGGACGACGAGGTCGATGCCCTCGCCCAGGATATTGAGGTTGCCATCGGTGATGACGGCAGCGACCTCGACGATGACGTGGCGTTCGGGGTCCAAGCCCGTCATCTCCAAATCGATCCAGACGAGGCGGTCGTGTTTTGCGGCTATCTCGGAATGTGGCATGCGGTCCATTCTACGCCCGCGTGCTTTTACCCCTGTATGGGGTACGAACCCGGCTGCCCTGGAGGGACGATTGCTACTGGACAACGCAACCTTTTAGAGAGTGTGGCGCTGTGCTGCATAAAATTAATAGGTGATTTGCCTCACTTGTAGATGTGAGCTACGGCATACTTTGGTTAATCGCTCTTCATCCGGGAGGTGCGACAGACTTAGGAGAGACCAGATGGCAAATTTCCTCGATGCCCTCAATACCGTAATTTGGTCCCCCGTCTTGGTGTTTTTATGCCTCGGCGCGGGTATTTATTTCACCGTGGTGACACGCGGCCTGCAGGTGCGCTGTTTACCGGACATGCTCAAGCAGATCGTTAACGGAGAAAAGTCCGCGGATGGAGTGTCTTCCTTCCAATCCTTGATGGTCTCGCTCTCTGGCCGCGTGGGTGTGGGCAATATCGCCGGCGTGGCCACAGCCATCGCTTTCGGTGGTCCTGGTGCCGTGTTCTGGATGTGGGCAGTGGCGCTTTTGGGCTCGCCCACCTCGTTCATCGAATGTACGTTGGCTCAGATTTACAAGGAAAAGGATCAGGACACCGGTGAGTACCGCGGCGGGCCCGCCTATTACATCGAAAAGGCCTACAAGCACACTAAGGCCGCGCCGTTCATGGTGGTCTACGGCATCGTATTTGCCGTCGCCATGATCCTGGCGACGAGTTACTTCCTGCCGGCCATCCAAGCCAATGCGGTGGCCGCTGCGGCCGATACCGCCTGGGGTATCAACTCCACCTGGGCCGCCGTCGTCCTCGCGGGCATCCTGGCCATCATCATTATTGGTGGCGTCAAGCGCATTGCGAACTTCGCCACCATTGTCGTGCCCTTTATGGCGCTCATTTATATCGTGATTTCCGTGGTGGTCATGTGCATGAACTTCTCGCAGATTCCGGAGGTCTTCGGGCTCATCCTCAAGTCTGCATTCAATATGGAAGCCGGATTCTCCGGCATGCTGGGCGCGGCCATTATGTGGGGTGTGAAGCGCGGTATCTACTCCAATGAGGCCGGCCAGGGTACCGGCCCGCAGTCCGCGGCGGCTGCTGAGGTCTCCCACCCTGCTAAGCAGGGCTTTGTGCAGTCCTTCGCGGTGTACGTTGATACGCTTTTTGTCTGCTCGGCCACCGCGTTCATGATTATTTCTACGGATATGTACACCGTCTTCCGCGGCAGCTCCGAGGACGGCGAAGTGGTCTTCAACGGCTCGCTTCCTGATGGCGTCGAGGTCGGCCCCGGCTACGTGCAGTCCGGCCTCGATAGTGTTTTTGCCGGCTGGGGCCCAACCTTTATTGCCGTCTCCATTGCCTTCTTCGCCTTTACTACGGTCCTGGCGTACTACTACATGTCCGAAGTCAACCTGACCTACTTCAACCGTTGGGTTCGCTCGCGCACGGCCCGCCGTGGCCTGATCTGGGTTCTGCGCGCACTGATTATTATTTCTGTCATCGTTGGCGCCACCACCACTCCAGGTGCGGCGTGGGCGCTGGGCGATATCGGCGTCGGCACGACGGCATGGCTCAATATCATCGCTATTCTTTTCCTGCAGGTCCCCGCCATCAAGGCACTCAAGGACTACGAAAAGCAGAAGAAGGCCGGCAAGGATCCGCAGTTCGACCCAGAAGCTTTGGGCATTAAGAATGCGGACTTCTGGGTAGAGCGCAAACGAGCACGTGGCGAGGGCAGCGTGCTCAAAGACAAAGACAAGGACTTAGAAGGCGCCGGGGCCTAGCCCATCTTGGCGTAGAAGCTGCCTACCAGCGGTGCAATCACCGGGGTGGGCAGCACCTGGCTGAGGGTATTCATCGCCTTAGACAGCGGGCCGGGCACCACGCGGCGCTGATTGCGGCGCATGGCCTCGATGGTTTCTTGGGAGCACGACTCGTAGGTGGTCCACAAAAAGTCCGGTACCACCTTGTCCACGATCGTCTGGTCTTCCTCTGCGATGGTGGCCTCGCGCACTGGGCCGGGGGCAAGCAGGGTGCACGAGACGCCGGAGCCCTTCAGCTCATAGTGCAGGGCCTCCGTAAATGCATTGACGCCCGCCTTGGTGAAAACGTAAGTGGCGTTATTAGGAATGGGGATATTGCCCGCGGCAGAGCCGACATTACAGATGGCGCCGCTACGGCGAGGCAGCATCTGATCCAGGGCGGATCGCGTGAGGTGGTGGACGGCAGTTCCATTGAGCTCGAACTGCGTCGTCTCGTACGACCAGTCCTGGTCCATGAAGGGGCCGAAGCTGGCGATGCCGGCGGAGTTGACCAGGATCGACACCTCGCGGGTGGCGATGGTCTCGGCCACGCGGGCGACGTCGTCAGCTACCGCTAGGTCCGCCGGCAGGGCAATGGCCTCGATATTATGGCGCTGCTCGAGCTCGGCGGCGATGGACTCCAGGAGCTCGCGGCGGCGGGCCACAAGGATGACGTTATAGCCCAGTGCTGCGAAATCCTGCGCCATGGCCTTGCCAATGCCTTGGCTGGCACCCGTAACGAGGGCATAAGACGTGCGGGAAGGGGCGGGAAGTGACATGGTTAAGCCTTTCCGGAGTGGGGCATGGTGAGTCCTAGCGTAAACAAAAAGCCTTGAAGCGGCGAGAAACTCGACGCCTCAAGGCTTTCGCACGGTGCCCCCAGCAGGATTCGAACCCGCGACACATGGGGTAGAAACCCACTGCTCTAATCCACTGAGCTATGGGGGCTTACAACGCACTCATAGTAGCCCACGAGGGCGGGGAAACCTAAGCCAGGGTGCGCTGCGGCGTGCGCAGGATGTCCACCAAGTCTTGGGCAGCTGCGGTCAGCTCGCGATCCGTGCGGTAGGCCACGATGGCGTAGTAGCGCGGCAGATCATCAGCAATGGGGCGGGTGATAATGCCGTGTGGCTGCACAGTAGGTGCGCAATTGGGCACGATGCTGACGCCGAGGCCACTGGAGACCATAGGAATCGCGCTATTGAGGCTGGCGACCTCCTGGGTCTGTTCCGGCTTGAGACCCGGGCGGCTATTCCATAGGTCGTGATAGAACTCGGCCAGTTCAGGAACTTCGCGGCTGCGCGGTGGGACAAGCCAAGTTTCCTTTTTTAGCTCGGCGAGGGAAACGGGGGATTCCAACTCGGCGAGGCGCTGCGGAAGGGCGACGGAGTAGTCGAACGTGGCCACTTGGTGGACGGTGAGTTCGGGGGAGTAGCGGCGAATGAAGGCCTTCGGATCGGACGTCGGCAAGAGCGCTAGGTCCACCTGGCCATCCAGTAGGTGTTTGATAGCGGTGACTGGCTCGGCGTCATCCAGCGAGATATTGGCGGTGGGGTAAATCCGCTTGAGCTCAGCGAGGGCGGCAGGGGTAAATTCCCAGTTCAAAATAGCGCCGGAGGCTAGCGACACGGTGCTGGCTTTATCGCCGGTGATTTCGCTGATATGGCGCTGGGTTTCGCTCAGTAGTGCATCAACCTTAACGGCCGTTTCGTAGACATAATCGCCAGCCTCCGTGGTGGAGACGCCAGAGCGCCCGCGCGAGAGCAGCTGCGCGTTCAGTTCCTTTTCTAGCTTCCGGATGGAAAGACTCAGGGATGGCTGGGTCATATCGAGGGATTCAGCAGCGTGCGTGAATGAGCCATTGTCTACAACGGCGCGGAAATAAAGAAGTTGACGGGTGTCCATAAGCTCCATGATGACACATGTAAAGACAAAACGTGTGTTATGTGCGAAACTAGGTCGCGCTATACAATGCGCACTATGGCAAATGAGCAGGTTAACAGTGTGAACGCGGCGGGTAGGAAGCCCCGCCCTTCCTGGGGAATTTATATCGCAGCGATGCTTATTGCCGGCCTAGTTGCCGGTTTTATTTCCCTGTTTCTCCTAGCCGATTCCCTAGCTGCCCTAGGCATTCCGGATCCCGGCCGCATAACCACCTTTGGCCTGCCCCTTTTTCGTGGCATGGCGTGGGTTCTCATGGCTTTATCCGTGGGCTCTTTCTTGGCCTCGTCCTTCCTCATCGCTCCGCGCGGAAATAACGCTGCGCTTATCGATGCCCCCTTGTCCGTCGACGGCCACATCGCCGCGCGCACCGGTACGTGGGCTTCCTTTGGTGTGGCGGCCGTAGGGCTCGTGGAAATTCCGCTCATTATGTCAGACCTCACCGGCGCGCCTTTTTCTCAGGTATTCACTCCTTCTATTTTGAAAATGGCGCTGACGGAAATTTCCACCACCATTGTGTGGGCAATCTCCGTGGTCATCGCCCTAGTAGTGGGCATTCTCGGTTTCGTGGGCCGCGGCTGGTCCATGCAGCCAGTCCTGCTTTTCTTGTCCATAATGCAGGTCGTACCAATTGGCATGGAAGGCCACTCCGCGGCGGGCGGCGACCATGATTACGGCACCAATTCGCTGCTGTGGCACTTGGTCTTTGTCATGCTCTGGGTAGGCGGGCTTATGGCGCTTATCGCCCACGGTCGGCGTCTCGGCCCCAATCTCGCCTTTGCGGTGAAGCGCTACTCTGGTATCGCTTTTATGGCTATTGTGGTGCTCGCTGTTTCGGGCTTGATTAACACGCTTATCCGCATGAATATCTCCGATCTGGTGGATTCCGCGTACGGAATCATTCTGATTACCAAGTTCGTGCTGACGATTTTGCTGGGCATTTTCGGCCTTGCACACCGTGAACTCACCATCCCGCAGCTGGGCAAGAATCCGCGCCTTTTCCTTCGCATCGCCATCGTGGAAGTAGCGGTCATGGCCGCCACCATTGGCGTGGCCATTACGCTGGGCCGCACTGTGCCGCCGGCGCCGCGCGATCCTAACCTCAACTCGATGCAGATTTTGATGGGCTATGAGCTCTTTGAAAAGCCTACGGTGCTCAACGTGTGGACCATGTTCCGCTTTGACATCATGTTTGGCACCATTGGCCTGCTCTTGGCCGCGGCGTATGGCTACTGCGTCTACCGCGTGCATAAGCGTGGCCTGACCTGGAGCAAGGGGCGCACCGCATGGTTTATGTGCGGTGCGCTTGGTCTGACTCTTGTAATGTCTACCGGCCTAGGTCTTTACATGCCCGCGATGTATTCCATGCACATGTTGGTGCACATGATTTTGTCCATGGCGGTACCGCTCCTGCTCGTGCTTGGTGCGCCACTGACCCTGCTTATGGAGGCTTTTGAAGCGGGGTCGGAGGGAAAGCCTAGCCTGCACGACTATGCGCTGGCGGCCACCCAGTCCAAGATCGTCGGGTTTATCACTAATCCATTTGTCAACCTCGTGCAGTACCTATTTTTCCTCTACGTGCTGTATTTGTTCCCGGGCCTATATCAATTCGCTATCTCCGAGCACGCCGGCCACCTCATTATGAACTTTATGTTCATCATCTCCGGCTGCTTCTATTTCTGGGAAATCATCGGGCCGGATCCGCTGCCCAAGCGCCACTCCACCCCGTTCCGATTGGCCGTGTTGTTCCTTTCCATGCCATTCCACCTTTTTGCCGGCGTGTACCTGATGCAGCTGCAAAGCGTGTTGGGGGCAGACTTCTACCAGTATTTGGAGCTGCCCTGGGATCAGGATCTGCTCCAAGACCAACGCGTGGGCGGTGGCATCGCGTGGGGCTTTGGTCAGTTCCCGCTGGTTATCGTCTTTGGCAAGCTCTTCCTGGATTGGCTTAGCGATGATCGCGCTACGGCTCGCCGCCACGATATGCAGGCGGATGCGGACGATGATGCCGAGCTCGAACGCTATAACGCGATGCTGCAGGATATGGGCCACGGCGATGAATCGAGCTTCCGCGGGCGCTAGCCTGTGGATAACCGGGTAAAAATCACCGCAAATCCCGAGTTTTGTTGACGGGTACAACAAGTTATTCACAGGCTAAGGGCGGTCGGCATGGTGTGACTTGCGCGCCGGTATCAGGATGTGGAAGCGAGCGAGGAAAACCGAACTCGCCTATCCAACTATCCAGCAAAGGATTTTCTAGCACCATGTCCCAATACCCAATTACCTTGACCGGTCGCCTTACTCGCGATCCCATCCTGACCAAAACCTCTACTGGCGCCTATAAAGCCAAGCTGCGCGTTGCCTCCTCGCGCCGAATACCGGACCGTCAGGTCGATGCCAGCGCCAATGATCCGGAAGGACACAACTCCAAAGCCCCGCAGTGGCGCGACGTGGACCACCTCTACATCGACGTCGAAATGTGGAATCAATTCGCCATCAATGTGCGCAAATCCCTGGCTAAAGGCATGCCGCTGATCATCGTGGGCTCCTTAGTGACAGAACAATGGCGCGATGACCAGGGCACCGATCACTTCCGCACTTTCATTAAGGCGCAGTATGTGGGCCTGGATCTAAACCGCCACGTTATCGGTACGAAGCGGCTTGCTCCGCAGTACAACCAGGAAAATATTGCGGTCCCAGAACTAGGGGACAACGCCATCGAACCGGACGTGGACCACAGCCTGCCGTCACAGCAGGCGGGGCAGGGAGATACCGCTGCCGATACCGCAGCGGACCGCTACCTAGCCGAACGAGCCGCAGCTGCACGCGGTGGGGAAGAAGATACCTTCGACGCCGAAGTGGAAGAGGAGGCTGCCGAGGCAGAATCCGCCCCGGTGAACGCTTAAGCGTTTCCTCCCCGGCTTGATCGCCTCGGGTATACCTGACCCGAGGCACTTGGGCGGTGGTTCTGATGTAGTGTTTGTGTAGATAAATACGTCTCCCAAATTTTTGCAAAGGGGTAAAAGTGGGCGAATTCATCTACACGATGAAAAACGTGCGCAAGGCAATTGGCGATAAGGTCATCCTTGACGATGTAACAATGGCGTTCTACCCAGGTGCCAAGATTGGTGTGGTCGGCCCTAACGGTGCCGGTAAGTCCTCCATTCTGAAGATTATGGCCGGCCTGGACCAGCCTTCCAACGGCGAGGCTTTCCTGGATCCGGGTGCCACCGTGGGCATCCTGCAGCAGGAGCCGCCACTCAATGACGAGAAGACCGTGCGCGGCAACGTCGAAGAGGGCTTGGGCGATATCTTTGAAAAGAAGCAGCGCTTCGAGCAGATCGCCGAGGAAATGGCCACCAACTACAGCGATGAGCTCATGGAAGAGATGGGCAAGCTGCAAGAAGAGCTGGACGCCGCCGATGCTTGGGAGGTTGATTCCAAGATCGAGCAGGCCATGGAAGCTTTGCGCTGCCCGCCTTCCGACGCCCCAGTGACCAACCTTTCTGGTGGCGAGCGCCGTCGTGTAGCGCTGGCTAAGCTCCTGCTCACCGAGCCGGACCTGCTGCTGCTCGACGAGCCTACGAACCACCTGGACGCGGAGTCTGTGCAGTGGCTGGAGAAGCACTTGGCCGATTACCCGGGTGCTGTCTTGGCCGTGACCCACGACCGCTACTTCTTGGACCACGTCGCGGGCTGGATTTGTGAGGTTGACCGCGGCAAGCTCTACCCGTATGAGGGTAACTACTCCACCTACCTGGATAAGAAGCAGGAGCGCCTGGAGGTCGCCGGCAAGAAGGATGCGAAGCTGCGCAAGCGCTTGAAGGACGAGCTGGAGTGGGTACGCTCCGGTGCGAAGGCTCGCCAAGCCAAGAATAAGGCTCGTCTGGAGCGCTACGAAGAGATGGCTGCTGAGGCCGAGAAGTACAAGAAGCTCGACTTCGAAGAGATCCAGATTCCTACCCCGCCGCGCCTGGGCAATAAGGTCGTGGAGGTCAAGGACTTGCAGAAGGGCTTTGATGGTCGCACCTTGATTAAGGACCTCTCCTTCACCCTGCCGCGCAACGGCATCGTGGGCGTTATCGGCCCGAATGGCGTGGGTAAGACCACCCTGTTTAAGACCATCGTTGGCCTGGAGCAGCCGGATGCCGGTTCTGTCGAGGTGGGCGATACCGTCAAGCTGTCCTACGTGGACCAGAACCGTGAAAATATTGATCCTGAGGCAACCGTGTGGGAAGTCGTCTCCGGCGGCCTAGATTACATTCACGTGGGTCAGAACGAGATGCCTTCGCGTGCTTACCTGTCCGCTTTCGGCTTCAAGGGCCCGGATCAGCAGAAGCCATCCAAGGTGCTTTCCGGTGGTGAGCGCAACCGCCTGAACTTGGCGCTGACCTTGAAAGAGGGCGGCAACCTGATCCTCCTTGACGAGCCGACCAACGACTTGGACGTGGAAACCCTTGGCTCGCTGGAAAACGCGCTAGAGAAGTTCCCGGGCTGTGCCGTGGTCATTTCCCACGACCGCTGGTTCTTGGACCGCACCTGTACCCACATCTTGGCCTGGGAGGGCAATGTGGAAGAAGGCCAGTGGTTCTGGTTTGAGGGTAACTTCGGCGATTACGAGAAGAATAAGGTCGATCGCCTCGGTGAAGAGGCAGCTCGTCCTTCTCGCGTGACCCACCGCAAGCTGACCCGCTAAGTAGCTGAAGCCTTTATTGAGGAGAATGATGGCAACCCCAAGTGTGCACACGTATCGTATTCAAACCCGCTGGTCGGACTTTGATATGTACGGCCACATGATGAACGCAAACTACATCGAGCTCGCCCAGGAGGCGCGCTTGGCCTTTGCGAAGGAGCATATCTATTCCAAGGGCCTTGACTTCATCGCGTTCGTGCGCCACCTTGATGTGGACTTCCTTCGCCCGATGGAGTTTAAGGACACCACTACGGTGGAGGTAGAAACTACCATTTCGCAGATTGGCACCACCTCGTTTACCACTACCCAGCAGGTCAAGGATGACCAAGGGGAAGTCGCGGCAACTGTGGAGTGCGTGCAGGTAGTCATCGATCGTCAGCGGCAGACTCCTCGTCCGCTGACGGAACAGGAAAAGGATATTCTGCAAAATACCGCGGCTAATTAACCGCGGCGCAGAGCGAAGATGAGAAAGGCAGGGCCCGAAGGTATGGTCACCGAGACTCTAGAAATTGGAAGCGGTGGACCTGGCCTTCGGGCCCTTGTCACACGCGCAGTCGGCTTGGACGCGGGTGCCTCGGTAAGGCTGCGCCAGCTGACTGACGACGTCGTCGATGTCTTTGTCACCACCCCCTTCGAGGTGGTTGCCTCCCGCCGCGTGCAGGGCGTCGTGTCCCGCGATGGGGCAGTGGTTTCTGCTGCCACGCTCGCCGAGCAGCTCAAAGAGCATGAATCCAGCGGCACGTTAGATTTGGGTCCAGCCCGCGATCCATCCTGGCCGGGAGCCTTGCCGCCGGCGACTGGCTACAGTGTGGTCGATACCTTGCCGGTCACCGTTGTTCGTGAACTTTCCGATAAAGGTCAGCAATTGACCCGGCAATTTTCCGGCCCCATGGGCCCGCCGTCCAGCTTGTTGAATCAGACTGTCGTCACGGTGGAGGGGCAAGGTGCCACGGTGGAAATCCCTATGCGCATGATTTTTGCCTGCACCAATTTAGGTTTGATTCCTGGCTTTTCGGCACCGATGGATGTGCCGCGGCACCTGCGGGTGGCTCAATTGGGAAGATGGGTGCGTCTCGACGCCCCCTTTGGCAGCATCTACCGTTCCACCCGCCTGTCGCTGTTCTAACTTCGCTGGCTCGCGAGAAACCGGCCCACCACGGCCCAGTTCTGTTCAATAGAATCGGCGCGAACGCGTCCTGCTTTGGCGATTTTGCCCGAAAGTGGTCCGCCTAAGGGGGAGGGGGATTCTGCCCAAGTGGGGAGTAATACTCTTTTGAACTGCACATTTACCTTATGGTTCGCTGTGTTGCTACCCCCGCTTTGTGAATTCATGAACATAGTGCGACACGCAAACGTGTCCTGCGTTACCCTTACGTGGTCGATGTAATTTACTCCACCCGTAAGGAGATTGCGTAATGCGTATTGCTGTGCCTAAAGAAATCATGAATAACGAGAACCGCGTGGCTCTTACCCCGAGCGGCGCGCAGACCCTCGTTCACGACGGCCACGAGGTCCTCATCGAGACCGGTGCTGGTGAGGGCGCATCCTTCCCGGATTCCGAGTACGAGGCCGCCGGTGCCAGCATCGTTGGTACCGCGGAGGATACTTGGGCGCAGGCGGAACTGCTGCTGAAGGTCAAGGAGCCGCTCGAGTCTGAGTACCAGTACCTGCGTCCGGACCTTATCGTCTTTACCTACCTGCACCTTGCCGCGGATCGTCCCTTGACTGAAGCGCTTGTTGAGGCCAATACCACTGCCATCGCCTATGAGACGGTTACTGACCGCCACGGTACGTTGCCACTTCTTACCCCGATGTCCCAGGTGGCAGGCCGCCTCGCTGCAATCGAGGGCACCCACCACCTGCTCTCCACGCAGGGTGGCCGCGGCCTGTTGGTTTCTGGAGTTCCGGGTACCCAGCCAGCACGCGTCGTCGTGATCGGCGGCGGCCAGGTTGGCGCGTCCGCCGTTGCCATGGCCCATGGTCTGCGTGCCGAGGTCACCGTGCTCGACCTTGATCCGCACGTTTTGCAGCGCTTCGATGATCAGTACGCCGGCGGCGTTCGTACCTTGATTTCGGATCCGGCCACCATCGATAAGGAACTGCAAGAAGCCGACCTTGTCATTGGCGCCGTGCTTATTCCAGGCGCTGCCGCACCGAAGCTGGTGCGTGAGGAGACCGTAAAGAAAATGAAGAAGGGTGCCGTCCTCGTGGACGTTGCCATCGACCAGGGTGGTTGCTTCGAAAACTCCAAGAAGACCTCTCACGATGAACCGACCTTCAAGGTGCATGACACTCTGTTCTACTGCGTGGCGAATATGCCAGGTGCGGTGGCCAATACCTCCACCCGTGCCCTGTCCTCCGCAACCCTGCCCTACATTCGCGCGGTGGCCAATGACAACCTGGATGCTGCCATCAAGCGCTTCCCGGGCCTAGAAGGTGGCGTAATGACTCGTGGTGGCCGTTTGGTCTCCGAGCCTGTGCGTAAGGCCTTTGACTGGGAAGACTAAGCATCGGGTCCCCATAGTGTGGGCTAGATAAACCACAAGCCCGGCTCCTCGCTAAATAGCGGGGGCCGGGCTTGTCTCGTGCGCGGGGGAAGACGGTGCGGTTATGGTGCCTTGTTGATCATCATGGCGGCCACGCGCTGCATATGATCCCAGATCATCTCGCGGTAGGCCGGCGGGATGGTTTCCTCGTCGATGTCCGCGAGGGAGTTACCCATAAGCTCTAACCACCGGTCGTGCGCGGTGATATCGATGGGGTAGGGGGCGTGGCGCATGCGCAGGCGCGGGTGCCCACGGTTTTCAGAAAATAGCTGCGGGCCGCCCCAGTATTGCGCTAAGAACCAGGTAAGGCGCTGTTCGGCGCCTTCCCAGTCGTTATCGGGGTACATCGGGCCAATGACATCATCCTCTTTGACTTGGGAATAAAAGCCGTGGACGAGGCGCTCAAAGGTTTCCATGCCGCCAATGGCCTCATAAACAGAATCCATTTACTCTTCTTCTTCCTTGCGGGGATCGGGAATGCCGATGCCGTGAGGGTAGGGGGTAGTAATACCTTTAGTGTGCATGACATTGAGCACGCGGGACTGCAGGAAACGCTGAACGTCCCACTGCTTGCCTGGCAAGGTCTTGGTCGAGACGCGGAAGGATACATAATCCGGCTCAAAGCCAGACATGCCGTCCACACGTGGCGTGCTGAGGATGAGCTTGCGCACCTTATCGTCCTGTGCAGCTTCTTTCACTGCGTCCTCGATGACCTCGCCGGCCACCTCTGGATCGTTAGAAAGACCCACCGGAATCTGGATGCGGGCAACGGAGTACTCATCAGAGTGGTTGGCCACCTGGAGAATTTCACCATTGCGCACGTACCACAGGGCGCCATCGATATCGCGGACCGTGGTGATGCGCAGGGAAATGGACTCGACATCGCCAAAGACGCCATTGCCCAAGTCAACCACGTCACCAATGCCGTACTGGTCCTCAATGAGCATGAAGATGCCGGAAAGGAAATCCTTCACCAGCGCCTGGGCGCCAAAGCCGAGGGCGACACCGATAACACCGGCAGAGGCGATAAGCGGTGCCACGTTAACGTCGAGCTCATCCAAGATAGCAATAACAGCCCACACCCAAACGAAGATGGCGGCGGCGGAGCGGGCCACCCCGGCTAGCGTCTTGATGCGGGAGGCACGCCGAACTTCACGGGTATGGCGCATAGCCTCTTCTTGCTGGCTTAGCTCGGGGCGGTGGGGCCGTCCCTTAAACTTCTCGCGGAAGCGCTGCTTATCCAGGCCAGTGGATTTTATGCTGTTGTCAGCCACCTTGTTGATGATGCGGTGGAGCAGCCAGTGAGCGATTATGGCCAGGATAAGGATGATGGCGATGCGAATCGGGCGCTCGATAAGCCAGCTTTGCACCTTCTCGTCATTCCAAAAACTGGACACGGACTCGACGGCCGAGTCCGTGGTGGAAGCGGCTGAGGCTAAGAATTGTGTACTCATCATTCTTTCTTAGTCGAGGACAATATGAACCGCGCCCATTGTAAGGGCAGAGGCTGAAAGCGCGTTGAGTCGTGGGCGTCCGAGAGCGTGAAAATAAATACTCCTCTTTCCGTTGGGACTGAACAGCTTGGTCTAGACTGTGTGGCTATGACAGAACGCAGCACGCAGAACCTCGCTCAAGGCTTTACGTCCCGTTCCATCCACGGCGGCTATCACCCGGATCCGCACATGGGCTCTATCAACGTGCCCATCTATGCCTCGACCACGTTTGCGCAAGACGGCTTGGCGCAGCTGCGCGGCGGATTCGAATATGGCCGTGTGGCCAATCCAACCGTGCGCTCGCTGGAGCGCACATTAGCGGCACTGGAAGGCGCGGAGTATGCACGCGTGTTTTCTTCCGGCATGGCCGCTGCCGATACCTTGATCCGCATCCTGGTGCGCCCAGGAGATCACGTCATTTTGGGCAATGACGCCTACGGTGGTTCCTACCGCTTGCTCAATGATTTCACTGAGTGGGGCGTGGAGATGTCCATCGTGAACACCAGCGATACCGCTGCGGTTGCGGCCGCGGTCCAAGAGAATACCAAGCTTATCTGGCTGGAAACGCCCACCAATCCGGCGCTCAATATCACCGATATTGCCGCGGTGGCCAAGATTAAGGGCAAAGCGCAGGTACTGGTGGACAATACTTTTGCCACGCCCTACCTGCAGAACCCACTGGAACTCGGCGCCGACCATGTGCTGCACTCGACCACCAAGTACCTAGGTGGGCATTCAGATGTACTGGGTGGCGCGGTAGTTACTAATGACGCCCACGTGGACGAGCGCCTGCTCTACTTCCAAGGCAATGTGGGCGCAGTGAGCTCGCCTTTTGACGCCTACCTTACCGCCCGTGGTATCAAGACGCTGTCGGTGCGCATGGACCGCCACTGCGCCAATGCGCAAAAGGTAGCAGAATTTCTGCAGGGCCGACCCGAGGTCAAACAGGTGCTCTACCCGGGACTCAAGGAGCACCCAGGGCATGAACTGGCGGCACAGCAGATGCGTGGCTTCGGCGGCATGATGTCAGTGCGCTTCCACAGCGCGGAGCATGCCAAGCAGATTTGCCTCAATACCCGGCTTATCTGCTTGGCGGAGTCGCTGGGCGGAGTGGAATCGCTCATCGAGCATCCAATGAATATGACGCACGTATCCGCGGAAGGGTCCGAGCTGGTGCCGCCGGAGGATCTGGTGCGCATCTCCATCGGCATTGAAGACATCGATGACCTGCTCGCAGACTTGGAGCAGGCCCTTGACGCGCTATAGGCCGCGGCACTGGCCCATAGCGCAGGTGCGGTGGCTAGGAGCGCACCACGGCAAGGAGGGAACCGGCAGCCTTGTCGGTTTCCTGCAGCATGAGCGGGTCCGTGCCCGGCATGGGGGAAATGGTGGTGTCCGGCCACTGGGAATAGGTGGGGATGCCCACGATGTGCAGGCGTGCATCCAACTCACCGTCCGGGTGAACAGTGCGGCGGGTAGCCCCATCGGTCTCTGGGGAGCCGGTGGGTTGGCCGTGATCGGGGAAGGGGCGCACGCGGGCGGAATCCACCAAGCAGCGCGTCATGGCATCGCCGGCGGTGCGGATATCGGGGCGGTGCATAAAGGCGTCGACAAGCGTGGGCGCCGAAGCCGAGCGAGGGCCGGAGGTCAGGGTGAAGTGATCGGCCTCGATGGACACGGTGGGGTGATCGCCTAGGAAGTGGGCCAGGCCGGCGTCGACAAGCGCGAGCAACTGGCGCACGCGGAAGAGTGGTGGGCCGGAGCCGATCATCTGGCCAAAGGACATGACCTGGCCGTAGCGGCCGGTGCGGGACTCGCGGGTGTAGCGGCCCTCTGCGCCGAGGATGGAGGCCGGCTTGCGGGATTGCGATAGCGACCACAACGCGGCCTTGATGGGGGAGTCATGGCCGGCGGCGGCCTCCCGAATATCGCCTTCCATGGACTGGGCAATGTGCTCGGTGAGCTCAGCGATGTCCCCGGTAAACCCGGCAATCTGGTACATGAGATCGTTCATGTCCCATGGCTCGGTGACCATGGGCGCAATGGCCGCGCCCAGCTCATCGGGGGCGGTGGCATCGATGGCCTCGAGAATCTCTGCGCGCGGGCGCAGGAGGGAATCCGGGCGCACGCGCTCCAAGGTGGTGATATAAGCCTCGTAGCTATCGCGCGCGATGGCGGGCCAAACCTGGGCGTCAAAGTCGATGTCCTGGGCGCCACTGAGCTCCGTGATGACCTCCTTCAGGCGGCGACGCGGCATGGTAGGCGGCAGCTCGCCGTACTCGGACTTGGGGTGGTAGGGGTAGCCGCGGCCGGAGGAAATGATGAAGTTGGGCTCCTGCCCGCAAGGCTCATAGCGCAGGCCGGAGCGCGCGGAAGGATCCTCCACGAATTTGCCGCCGCGCTCGATGGTGGTCAGCGCCATAATGTCATAAAAGCCCATGCCCAGACCGCGTACCAGCACGTCCTCGCCGCCCGGAATGGCGGCGTAGTCTTGCTCTACCGGGTTATCAGGGGCGATCCAGTTTAAACCGGAAGCGGCTAACTGCTTTTCTTGCTCGTTGTATTCCGGAGTCATCCAGCCATAGGCCAGTACTGTGGCATCGGCGCGCACCTCGGAGCCATCGGCTAGGTGGAGGACATCTTGGTGACCGTCCTCTTTGATGGTCTCCAACCGGCTGAAGTGATTCACGGTGGAAATACTCTTGGGCAGACGTGCAATGACCACGTCATAGACCCAGCGCAGGTACTCGCCATACAGTGCGCGCGAAGGGTTGGATTCGGGGCGGGTAGCCGCGAGTTCCTCGCGGTAGTCCTGGGCAATATGTGCGGCCGGTGGGTGCTGCTCAAAAAGCTCGCGCTTGGCGGCGGAGATATTCTCGCCATCGCCGCGCAGCAGCTGGATCCACTCGTACTGAATGGGGCCCTCGAGCACAGGGGCATCCACGGTGGAGCCGGGCTCGGTAAAGAGGGTGACCGCGCCGGCGCGGGTGTTCATACACAGGGTTTTGGTTTGGTCCGTTTCCCAGATGCGGCCGGCGCCATGTTGGGCCTCATCGATGAGGTGGACGGTAATGGGGTCGCTGGAATCGTCCATGCGGGCGGAGAGGCGTTCCAAGATGGAAATGCCGCGCGGGCCCATGCCGACGATCGCGATTGCTGGAGTAGACATACCTCCTATCGTGCCACATTCAGGCCCTTTCAGGATCATCGGACCTGGCAGTAAGAATAAAATAGACCAGAAGGTCTATCGACGGATTTATAAACTATTGTTTTGCCAGGTAATGAAGTAGACCGTCCGGTCTTGTATTTGAGGGAAGGTGTGTGGTCTAATGGGCGAGTACTACTTAAGACTTAAAGGAACTCGAGCTTTTATGAAGCAACTTTCTCGGCTCCTGCGGCCCGTAGCTGCGGTCCTAGCCAGTGGCGCGCTAGCTCTCTCGCTTACCTCGTGTGCCTCTACTTCCCACGCCGCGGAAGATGGCATGGTCACCTATGTCGAGCCCAATATGTTCAACAACCTCTATCCGCCCTCCGGCGGTTATTACCCCAATGGGGGTGTGCTCAATAACATCACGGACCGCCTGCTCTGGCAGGACCCGGATACGCTCGAGCTGCACCCGTGGATTGCGGAGGAGATGCCCAAGGCAAACAAGGACAACACCGAATTCACCTTCAAGATTCGCAAGGGCGTGACCTACTCTGATGGCTCCCGCCTAGATGCCGCGAACGTGAAGAAGAACTATGACCTTTATGCCCTAGGCGACGAAGATCGCATGCTCACTCCATCGGAGCAGCTGCCCAACTATGAAAAGTCCGAGGTCATCGATGACTACACGGTGAAGTTCTACTTCAGTGAGCCTTCCCCAGGCTTCCCGCAGTCCACCTCCGTGATGAACCAGGGCCTGCTTTCTAATGCCACCCTGGATTTGGATGACACCGGCTTCGCGCCGGGCAACGCCACCGCGATTTCCGGTTCGGGCCCCTTCGTCATTGAGGAAGAAGAGCTGGGCACCAAGCTGGTGCTCAAGAAGCGCGAGGATTATGACTGGGCGCCCCCTGCCCGCAAGGACCACCAGGGCCCGGCCGATATTGAGGGCATCAATATCGTGCTTGCGGCCGAGGACTCCGTGCGTGTGGGCTCGCTTGTAGCCGGCCAGTCCGATGTCGCGCGCCAGATCGAAGCCCCCGATGAGAAGCACCTGAAGGATCAAAACCTGCAGATTTTCGCCGCCCCCACCCGTGGCGTTAATAATAGCTTCCACTTCCACTTCCGCCATCCACTCCTGGAAGATAAGCGCGTGCGCCAGGCCATCATCCACGCTATCGACCGCGATAACATCCTGGACACTCTCTTTTCTGATTCCTACCCCAAGGGCACCTCGATCCTGGCCAAGACGGCAATTGGCTATAAGGATCAGTCCGCGAACTATGCCTTCGATCCAGAAGAATCCAAGCGCCTGCTCGATGAGGCCGGCTGGCGCCCAGGCGAAGATGGCATTCGCGAAAAGGACGGCAAGCGCCTTTCTGTCACCTTCAATGAGGCCGTCCCACAGCCGCGCTCTAAAGAGATGTTCACCAAGGCTCAGGAGATGCTCAAAGACGTCGGCATCGAGGCCAACCTCAACCCAGGTGACCGCTCTGCGCAGCAGAAGGCAATGAAGGACCAAGATACCGTGCAGGTACGCCACACCATGACTGGCCGTGCCAACGTGGATACCTTGGCCACGTGGCTGGATGGCACCGGGCGCAATTCTTTCCTCAACTATGACGAGGAGACCGATAGCTTTGGCGATGAGAAACTGCAGAAGCTGGTGGAGGACTACTTCAACCTCAGCAGTGAAAAAGAGCGCCTGGCCATGACTGGCCGCATGCAGGACTACTTGTCCGACCAGGCCTATATCCTGCCCATGTTTGAAGAGCCGCAGGTCTATGGTTTCCAGCCATATATCGAAGGCTTTAGCACCGAGGCCATCGGCCGCCCGTCGTTTTATGCGGTAGAAATCAACCCCGCGGAAGGGGAGGACTAATCCATGAGCCTGAAAACTATTGCCCTGCGCATCGGCCAAGCCGTGCTCGTCATCTGGGCAACCTTCACCCTTTCTTTCATCCTTTTGGCGGCACTGCCTGGTGACGCCGTCGCGACCCGTTATGACAACCCCAACTTGGGGCTCAACGCCGAGCAGCTGGCTGCTATCCGCGAGGTTTATGGCGCCGATGAGCCACTCTTGAGCCGCTACTTCAGCGCGCTCGGCGGGTTCCTCACCGGTGATTTCGGCTTTTCGGTCGCCACTGGTACCGCCGTATCGGAGATGCTGGCAGATGCCCTTCCCTCCACGCTGGCACTGGCGGTCTTCGCCTTCTTTGTAGGAGTGGTCCTGGCCTTCGTCGTGGCTATTGTCTCCACCTTTGGCCCATTTTCCTGGCTGCGCAGTTTCTTCCGCAGCCTGCCCTCCGTGATGGTTTCCCTGCCCACCTTCTGGATCGGCATCATCTTGATCCAGATATTCTCCTTTGGCTTGGGCTGGGTACCAGTCATCGGCGCGAGCGACGCTCAAAGCCTCATCCTGCCGGTAATTACCCTGGCCATCTTCGTGGCCGCGCCGCTGGCGCAGGTGCTACTGCGCTCCATCGATGAGGTAATGGATATGTCCTTCGTACAGGTAGTGCGCGCTAAGGGTGCTAGCGGTGCCTGGTTGTTGTGGCGCAACGTCCTGCGCAACGCGCTGCTGCCGGCGCTGACCATGGCCGGTCTTACCTTTGGTGAACTCGTCGGCGGCTCCGTGGTGACGGAGGCGGTCTTCGCCCGCCACGGCATCGGTGCGCTCACCGTGGATGCGGTGGCTAACCGCGATACCTCGGTGCTGTTGGCCATTGTGGTGCTTGCCGCCGCCGTCTTTGTCCTTATCAATCTGATTGTGGACCTGCTCTACCCAGTGCTTGACGTGCGCCTGCGCGAGCGCGAGCACGACACGGCATCTGGCAGTTCCGCCGCCACCACCACCGATACCCCCGCAATAGACGAGAAGAAGGTCCAAGCATGAAGCTTAAATCCACACAGCTGAAGCTCACCCCGGGCACCATCCTCTCGCTGATTGTGCTGGGCCTAGCGGTGCTCTGCGCGCTATTCCCCCAACTGTTTACCTCCCAGGACCCTAACCAGGGCGGGGACACCACGGCGCTATTGCAACCCAGTTTCCAGCACTGGTTCGGCACCGATGCCGTCGGCTGTGATCTTTATACCCGCGTGGTCTATGGCGCGCGCCAATCCCTACTTGGCGCGCTGCTGGCCGTACTCTTCGGCCTCATCGTCGGCACCATTTTGGGCATCATCGCCGGAGTGCGCCGCGGCTGGGTCGATGCCGTCATCATGCGCGTTGTGGATGTGTTGCTGTCCATCCCTGGACTCTTGCTCTCCCTGTCCGTCATCATCGTGCTCGGACACGGCATCTTTAATGCCGCCATCGCGGTAGGTATCACCTCCGTGGCCACCTTTGCACGCCTTGCACGCTCCCAGGTGCTTAGCGTTGCCGGCTCCGATTTCGTCGAGGCCGCCTATGGCTCCGGCGGTTCTTCCTTCCAGGTGCTCGTGCGCCATATTCTTCCCAATTCACTCACCGCGGTCTTCGCTGTAGCAGCGCTGCAATTTGGCCTGGCCATTTTGCAGCTAGCCACCCTAGGTTTCCTGGGCTATGGCGCACCGCCCCCAACCCCGGAATGGGGCTTGCTCATCTCTGAATCGCGCGATTACATCGCCACGGCCGGCTGGTTGACCATCGCCCCGGGCCTTGTCATCGTCGCGGTGGTCCTCGCGGCCAACCACCTCAGCCAGACACTGCGAAAGGCGGCCTAATGTCCCTGCTTAGCATTAGTGATCTATCCATTACCTACCGCACCGCTCATGGTGAGGTAGAAGCGGTAAGTGGCATTGAGTTTGAGGTAAACCCTGGCGAAATGACCGCCATCGTTGGCGAGTCTGGTTCCGGCAAGTCCACCTCCGCCATGGCCGCCATCGGCCTGCTGCCAGACAATGCGTCGATCGTTTCTGGCACCATTACTTTCGACGGCCGCGACGTTACCCAGTATTCCCAAAAGCAATGGCGGGAACTGCGCGGTCGCCGTATTGGACTTATTCCGCAGGATCCCAATAACTCGCTTAACCCGCTCAAGACCATCGGTGCCTCGGTGGAGGAGGGTATGGCCATCCACGGGCAGGGCGATAAGGCCTCCCGGAAAAAGCGTGCACTGGAGCTTTTGGAGCGCGTGGGCATTGATGATCCGCAGCGCCGCTATGACCAGTACCCGCATGAGCTATCCGGCGGTATGAAGCAACGCGTGCTCATTGCCGCGGCCGTGGCATTGGAGCCGGAGCTTATCATCGCCGATGAGCCTACCTCCGCGCTCGATGTCACCGTGCAGAAGATCATTCTGGACCTCCTGGATGAGATGCGCGAAGAGCTCACCATGGGCATCCTTTTCATTACCCATGATCTGGCCGTAGCGGGCGACCGCGCCAATAACATCGTGGTGATGGAAAAGGGCACCGTCCGCGAGTCGGGCGTTGCTGCCCGCGTCCTCACCGACCCCCAGCACGCCTATTCCAAGCGCCTGCTTGCCGACGCCCCCTCGCTCACCGCCCCCACTTCCTCCCAGACCGCATCTCCTGTGCAGGCAGCCGCGCCCGCGCACCGCGAAACCTTGCTCGAGGTGGAAGGGCTGAGCCAACGCTTCGGGGATTTCACCGCGGTGGAGGACATCAACTTTTCCGTGGCCCGCGGCACCACCCATGCATTGGTGGGGGAGTCTGGCTCCGGAAAGACAACCACCGGCCGCGCCATTTCCTTGTTGAGCACGCCCACCTCCGGCAGCATTCGCTTGGGCGGGGAAGACATTAGCTCCGCCCGTGGCAAGTGCCGTCGTGAGCTGCGCCGCTCGATCCAGATGGTCTACCAAAATCCTTTTGGCTCGCTGGATCCGCGCTTGAGCATTGGCGATACCATCGCCGAACCGGTGCGCAATTTTACCGGTGCTTCCAAGCGTGATGCGCGTGCCAAAGCACGCGAATTTCTTGATTTGGTGGCCTTGGATTCTTCCATGGCTTCCCGGCGTCCCCGCGAGCTCTCCGGTGGCCAACGCCAGCGCGTGGCCATCGCCCGCGCCATGATCATTGAGCCCGATCTCGTGGTGCTTGATGAGGCCGTGTCCGCACTCGACGTCACCGTGCAGGCGCAGATACTGCGCTTGCTCGACGAGCTGCAGCGCGAGCTGGAGCTTACCTATATCTTCATCTCCCACGATCTGGCGGTAGTCAACCAAATTTCCGATACCGTCTCCGTGCTCTCCCACGGCACGCAAGTGGAATCTGGACCTACCGCGCAGGTCTTTGCGCACCCAGAAACCGAGTACACGCGCCAGCTCATTGACGCCATCCCTGGCTCCCGCTATCGTGCCGGAGACTTAAACTTGGGGCTATAACCGCGCCCCAGAAAGGTTGGACTGAGAATATGACCGACATTATTAATGAACTCTCCCATGCCAGCGCCGAGGTGCAACAGCTGCGCCGTGCGCGCCACGATGCGCAGGACAATGCGCAACTGAGCTTTAGCGCTTTGCTCGAGCCTGCAGAACCAGGCGAGTTCTCCTATACGGAGCGCTATGCCGTAGCGGCTTTTACGGCTGCAACCTACCGGGCGAGCGAGGCTGCGGATTTCTACTTCGACTTGCTGGAAGATGAGGCCGACGAGGATCTTGTTGCCGCCGTGCGCGCCGCGAGCCAGCGCGGTGTGTCTACCGGCCCGTACCACCAGGGTGATTTCCTTATCTTCGGCGATACCGCCGCGGAAGCCGCGCTGGGCGCGCGCCTAGCTGCAGCCTTCGATTGGGCGCACCTTCTGGCTCTCCACCCCAAGGATGCCTCCCCGCAGGCGATCGGACACCTCGATGCCGCAGGATGGTCTGCTACGGATATCGTCAGCCTGTCCCAGCTGGTGGCATTTTTGGCCTTCCAGCTGCGCGTGGTCCACGGCCTGCGCGTGCTTTCTGGTGAGGATCCCGCATCCCACCCCGCAGCCGAGCGCGCCGCCGGCGTGGCCGATCCGGGTTGGGAGGTAACCGCGACTACATTGCAGCCCAATACCGTGCTGCCGGACCACTTTGTCAATCACTCCCTGGGCTGGAAGCCTTGGGTAGAGGCGCTGGCGAAGGAGGATTTTACCGCGATGCATACCGATGCCCTCATCAAGCCAGAGCGTATCGATTCCGAGTACTTCCGCTTGCTCGCCCGCGACCCTGCGGCCTTGAAAGCGCGCACGCTGACTGACCTGGACATTTTCTATAACACCGAAGGTGGGCTCTCCCGTGCGGACCGCGAGCTCGCCGCTACTGTGGCATCGCGCTACAACGGCTGCGAGTACTGTGCCTCCGTGCATCAGGCGCGGTGCGTCCAGGAAGGCGGCGACCGTGAAATTGTAGACCGCCTCTTGGACGAGGGCATCGACGCCGACCTTGGCTCAAAGGAATGGGATCTTATCCGTCGCGCCGCCGTGGCACTGACGGAAACCCCCTTCGCCTTTGATACGGCACTATGCGCGGACCTGCGTGCGGCCGGATTCGATGAACAATCCATCTTGGACCTCATCTACGCTTCCTCCTTCTTCAACTGGGCTAATCGCTTGATGCTCACCTTGGGCCAGCCGGACGTGCCTAAGCGCTTCCGTTAATCGGCTACCGCCGGCGACTGGTGCGGTGCGGCGCTGAAAGCAAAGGATCCCTATGATGGGGCGGCATGACTGATACAAAGAACGCCACCGCACCAGCACGCTCGGAGAGCGAAGCCCCGCAGAAGGTCGCCGTCGTCACCGGCGCTACCGGCGGCATGGGCCGCGAAATTATCGCTGACCTGGTCGGTGATTACCACGTGTACGCACTGGGACGGAGCGCGGCAGATCTGCCCGAAGCGGACTCCATTACTCCGATGGCCATCGACCTCGTCGCCGGCCTCGATGAAGGCATGAAGCTGCCGGAGCTAGACCGCGTGGACGTGCTCGTCCACGCTGCAGCACGGGCTACCAAGTACTCCGTGGAGGAGGCCACGCCGGAAAATTGGCGCGCGCACATGGACCTCAACGTGCACGCCCCTGCTGAGCTGACCCGCACCTTGCTGCCGCAGCTGCGCAAAGCGGAAGGCACCGTGGTCTTTATTAACTCCGGCGCTGGACGCCACAGCTACGGCGATAACGTCATCTACGCGGCGACCAAGCACGCGTTGTATGCGCTCGCCGATGGACTGCGCATCTCTGAGCCGGGGATCCGAGTATCCACCGTGGCTCCGGGGCCTACCGATACCCCGATGCTTAAGGGACTACAGGATTATGATCCCTCCCAGGTTATTGCCCCGGCTGAGGTGGCTCGTGCCATTCGTACCGTGGTAGAGGCAGGCCCCACCACCCAGCTGACGGAAATCCAGGTCAGGCCGCGAATCGAGCTACATCTGCGCAAGTAGGAACGCAAGTGGTGGTAATGGACATCACACATTAATGGGGTTGGTTTCTAGGGGTGTCCATTACACTCGGGGGCTGTGAATTCCCAAAGCCGAAAGCGGCCCGCCTATCTCCGTATCTCGGATGCCCTACGCGACAAGATCGAACGCAATGAATTAGAACCCGGTCAGCGTTTTCCTACCGAACGCGAATTGGTCCGAGAATTCCATGTTGCGCGCATGACCGTGCGCCATGCTTTAGACATTTTGGAAGTAGAAGGCCTCATTGACCGCCGCCGCGGGCGCAGTGGCGGCACCTATGTGCGCACGGTTCCCCCTACACTGAGCCTGACCAATAAGGACAATATTGTCACCCAGCTGCGCGAGCGCGGGCACGACACCGCCGTGCGCGTGGTCTCCGTTAACAAAGCCCACGTGCCCAAGCACGTGGCAGCGGTTCTAGGGGTTAGCGATTCCACCTTTGCGTGGGATATCAAGCGCCTCTATACCGTTGATGGCAAGCCCATCATCCTTTCGCGCTACACCATTCCGGTAGATATGGCTCCCGATCTCAATCAGCACGATCTGCGCGAGCCCATTATGGAAATCCTGGCTGGCTATAACCTCAAGCCCGTCTTTAATCGCGAGAGTATGAGTGCCGCTACCGCTCGCACCGAAGAACAGAAACTCCTGCACGTGAGTCGGTCGCACCCGCTGCTTCGGTTTGTGCGGCTGCTGAAGAATAAGTCGGGCGCGGTCTTTGCCTATATTGAAGAGTCGCTGCGCTCTGATATCGCCAACGTAGAAGTGGTCTTGGGCGAGGATCCCGCACCGCGACCCCTACCTGAGAAGGGAAGCGGCGCTGGGAAGCCGGCCTAGCTAGCGTCTACCTGCCGGTTGCGCAGCGCCCGGGCTACGCGGTCACGCTGCTCGGTAATCGTACGGCGCAGACCACCCGGCAGCTCCTTCTTCAAGAAGGCATCGGCGCGGTCCAGACCTTTCTGCGTGATATCCCAGGAAGGGAAGAGACCCGTCACGGTGGTTAGCGCCACCTCGGAGGATTGGGAAGACCACACCTTTTCCGCGATGTCGAAGAACTCTGCGGTGGGCAGGAACTCATCGCTATGCGGGTAGAGCAGGCCTTCCAGCTTGGAAGTGAGCTCGCGGTTGGTGAGATTTCCCGCCACGATTTCTTCCCATACCGCGCGCTTGTTCTCAGCGGTTGCCACGGCTGCGCGGGCACGCAGGGAAGAGTAGTAGCCGGTGGCGGAATTATCGCGCTCGAGTTGCGCATCCGTGGCAGCAGCGACGTCCTCTACCGCGCCATCGGCGGCGAGTGCCGCCAGTGCGGACCAGCGCAGCCCCGCATCCTCGGAGGACTCGAGCACGCCCCGCAGGTACTCGCGCGCGCTATCATGCAGGCGAATCTTCGCCAGCGCTTGGGTGCAGATGATGGAGCGCTGGGCATCGGGGCTGTGGGCGCCGTCGAGGAGGGCGTCGGCAAGCAGGGTGCTCTGAGTGGCCCACTGTGGATCGGCATAGTTCTTCAGCGCGCTAGAGGCCTGCAGGACAATGCGCTCGAGGACTGCAAGCTCGGTTTCGGCCTGCATGCCGCGAGCTACCAGCTGGATGAAATCGCGGGCGCGCATAGTGCCGGCGCGGGTCATCTCCCAGGCGGTAGACCAGCACAGGGTGCGGGCCATGGGATCGGCAAACTTATCAATATTATCCAGTAGGAATTGCAGGGAACCCGCGTCCAGATCGATGAGGCAATAAGTCAGGTCATCGTCATTGGGCAGCAAGAAATCGATATCGGCTAATGGGCGGCCAATGAGCTCAGGAATCTCGGTGGAGGCGCCATCAATATCCATCTCGATGCGATCGGTGCGCACCACCTGGCCTTCCTGCAGGTTGTAAAGGCCCACCGCTACGCGGTGGGTGCGCAAAGTATCGCCGCTCTGGGTGAGGTAAGCATGGGTAATCGCGCCGGATTCATCCGCATTGAGTGCCACGCTAAGCGTATTGATGCCCGAGGTCTTGAGCCACTGCTGCGCCCAGAAAGAAAGGTCGCGGCCGGAGGCCTCTTCTAGGTGGCGCAATAGATCATCAAAGGTGGCATTGCCCCACGCATGGGCGGCAAAGTGGCGGCGCACGCCAGCCAGGAAGTTGTCGCGGCCGACATAAGCCTGCAGCTGCTTGAGCACCGAAGCACCCTTGGCATAGGTGATGCCATCGAAGTTTTGCTCCACCGTTTCGATATCGCTGGCATCGGTGGAAATCGGGTGGGTGGTCGGCAGCTGATCCTGCTGATAGGCCCAGGATTTTTCCACATTGGCAAAGGTCACCCACGCGGTATCATATTCGGTTTCCTCCGCCTGGGAGATGGCGGCGGACCAAGTGGCGAAGGACTCGTTGAGCCACAGATCGTCCCACCACTGCATGGTGACCAAGTCACCGAACCACATATGCGCCAGTTCGTGCAGGACGGTATCTGCGCGGCGCTCATACTTATAGTGCGTGGCCTGGGAAGCAAAGACGTACTCATCGCGGATGGTGACGCAGCCGGCATTTTCCATCGCGCCGGCATTGAACTCCGGCACGAAAATCTGGTCGTATTTGCCAAAGGGGTAGGGGAAACCAAAATTGCGGTGGTAGAAATCAAAGCCCTGCTTAGTCTCAGTAAATAGGCGCTCGGCATCCAGCGCGTGGGCGAGCGAAGACCGGCAGTAAATGCCAAGTGGCACCTCGAGCTTCTGGGCCGGCTTGCCCTCTGGGTGCGCGGTCAGCTCGCCGCGCCAGGTATCGGTGACCTCGTGGTATGGGCCGGCGCACAGGGCCACCAGGTAGGTCGATAGTGGATAGTCAATAGCCGTGCTGGCTACATCGCCTTCCCAGCGCATCGGGCCATTGCTGATGATGGTCCACTCTTCGGGCGCCTTGAAATGCAGCGCGTAGGTGGCCTTCATATCCGGCTGATCAAAGCAGGCGAATACGCGCTTGGCGTCGGCGGTTTCAAACTGGGTATAAAGGTAGACCTTCTCATCGGCGGGGTCGACAAAACGGTGCAGGCCCTCGCCGGTGCGGGAATACGGGATCTTGGCGGTGACTTCTAGCGTGTAGTCGGCTACCTGGAGGCCAGACAGTGGAATGCCGTAGGTGGGGTTATAGGAATTCGTGGGCAGTGGGTTTCCGTTGAGGCGCACCTCATGGATTTCCTCGGCGCGCAGATCTATGAAGGTGGAGCCGATCTCTCGCGAGGTAAAGCTCACCTTCGTGGTGGACAGGAAGTGGGTATCCGAATACTTGAGGTCTAAAGTGACATCATAGTGGTGCACCTCGATCATTCGGGAGCGCTGATCCGCTTCCTCGCGAGTCAGGTTTATTGAGGTCATAGCCTATATTCTCCTTCTAAGCCGAAAATAGTTCTGCATCCACAGTAGTCGCGCACCTAGGCTGGTGGGGCAAACTTTTTCGATCCAAGGAGTATTGATGGCTGACGCAGTAAAGTTCTGGTTCGACGTATCCTGCCCCTTCGCTTGGGCGACCTCGCGCTGGATTAAGGAAGTGGAAAAGGTACGCGACATTGAGGTGGAGTTCGAGCCAATGTCCCTGTCCGTGCTCAATGACGGACGCGATCTGGACCCCACCTACATGGACATGATGAAGGCTAACTGGGGCCCGGCCCGCGTGTTTGCCAAGGTCAAGGCCGAGCGCCCTGAGAAGGTAGACGAGCTCTACACCGCGATGGGCACCCTGGTTCACGCCAAGGGCAATGGCGGGCGCACCGGCTTTGGCGCCTATGATGACATCATCGCCCAGGCCCTAGCGGAGGTGGACCTGCCGGCCGAGTTCGCTGAGGTAGCCAATAGCGAGGACTATGACGAGAAGCTGCGCGAATACCACCACAACGGTATTTCTTCCGTGGGCGATGAGGTGGGCACCCCGGTTATCAAGCTGGGTGATACTGCGTTTTTCGGCCCAGTCATTACCCGCATCCCTACCGGGGAAGAAGCAGGCGCGCTTTTCGACGCCTCCCTGCGCCTTGCCCAGTACCCTTACTTCTTCGAACTCAAGCGCTCCCGCACCGAGATGCCGCAGATGGAGGAGAACTAAGTGTCTTTCTTTTGTCGGCGCAGCTGAATCGCGGCGCCGACGCACAGCGCGATGGTCAGCGGGGTCAAGATGAAGGCCGGCAGACCTGCGATATTGATAGAGGGAAGTTCCATGCCGGCCTGGAAGTCCTCCCACGCAACAAGTGCCCAGGAAGCCCACGAAGCACCGGCGAGAAGCGCGATAATGCCGGCCGCAATTGCGCCCCCGTTGGCCCGCGGATTCCCGCGCACCTTCTGCGCAATCCAAAACACTCCCAGGCCTAGGTGAGCCAAAGTGGCAAGAATGCTCGCGATAAGCGGGAGGAGGAAGCCTCCGGCGCCGGAAACCTGCACGCCAAGCAGGATGATGCAGGCGAGAAGACTCCCGCCGTAGAGCGCGAGAGCCGGCCTTGTTATAGGCATGGCTTTCCTCCTTCATAGCGATGGTGGCCGTCCGCGAGCTTATCAGGAAAATGTAATGCGAAACAGGGTGGGCGCTAAGCCTCCTCAAGGCGCGCTGGGCCGGTAGGATATGGGCCATGCGCGTATATCTAGGAGCAGACCACGCAGGTTTCGAAACCAAGAACCTGATCGTTGAACACCTCACCAAGCAGGGCCACGAAGTCATTGACTGCGGCGCCCATACCTACGATGCCGAGGATGATTACCCGGCATTTTGTATCGAAGCGGCACAACGCACCGTCAATGACCCAGGTTCCCTGGGCATCGTGCTTGGCGGCTCCGGCAACGGCGAGCAGATTGCCGCCAATAAGGTCAAGGGTGCCCGCTGCGCACTGGCCTGGTCTGCAGAGACCGCACGCCTTGCCCGCGAGCACAACAATGCCCAGCTCATCGGCATCGGTGGCCGCATGCACACCGAGGAGCAGGCACTGGAAATCGTCGACGCCTTCCTAGACCAAGAATGGTCCCGCGCGGAGCGTCACCAGCGTCGCATCGACATCTTGGCGGAATACGAGCGCACCGGCATCGCCCCAGAGCTGCCAGAGGCCTAAGCCACGCAGAATAAGCGCCGCGGACCAAAGCTGGTTCCGCGGCGCTTTTGTGTACGCACTGGTCGGCTCGGCCGAGGCGCTAAGGCTTAGGCATCATTCATGTCATTCGGGTGCGGACCACCGCGCCCCTCTTCGCCCTCATCCAGGGCGGTGATGGCAGCCATCTCGTCCTCGGTGAGCTCAAAGCCGAAGACGTCGAAGTTCTCCGCGATGCGCGAGGGGGTAGCTGACTTGGGGAAGAGGATCACGCCGTTTTGCAAGTGCCAGCGGATGACGACCTGCGCCGGGCTGACATCGTGCGCCGCAGCGGCGTCGGTGACCTCGGGGGCCTCCAAGATATCGCTCTTTCCCTGGCCCAGCGGGCCCCACGCCTCGATAGTGACGGTGTGGGCGCGGAAGGCATCAAGCTCACGCCAGCGCTGCAAATAAGGGTGAAGCTCAACCTGATTGACCGCCGGCTTGACGTCGGTCTTGAGCTCCAGCTGCTCCAAGTGTTCCAGCTCGAAGTTGGAGACGCCGATGGACTTTGCCTTGCCTTGCTTCTGCAACTCAATGAGTTGCTTCCACGCCTCGACGTAGGTTCCCTTCGCCGGGGTAGGCCAGTGGATAAGGTAAAGATCCACATACTCTAGGTCGAGCTTGTCCAAAGACTCATCAAGTGCTGCGGCGGCATCGGTCTGGCGGTCATTCCACAGCTTGGTGGTGACAAAAAGTTCCTCGCGCGGGATGCCGGACTTGGCAATTGCCCGGCCCACGCCTTCCTCGTTGCCATAGATAGCGGCGGTATCGATATGTCGATAGCCCACGCGCAGGGCCTCGGCTACCAGCTCTTCGGTCTTATCCGGATCCATCTGGAATACGCCGAAGCCAAGCTGCGGGATGGTATTGCCATCATTAAGGGTGATGTTAGGTACGCTCATGCGCCCCAGACTACCTGCCTACTGCAGCGGGCCGAGCGTGATGAATTTATTCCACGTCTCCCACTCGTCCTGTAGGCGGGCACGCTCATGGGGTGGGGTAGCGGTGCCGTCGATAAGCGCGGCATCTATCATGCGCACGCCATTGTCAAAGAACAACGCGGCGTGCCCCGAGGCACCATGGCGCAGTACCGGAACCAAGTTCAACCCATCGAAGGACAGGCGCGCATTGGGCCGCACATCCAGCCCCGCAATGGCGGCGAGGGTGGGAGCCAAATCAATAGGGGAGACTAGCTCGTTATTTTCCCCGCTTTCCGCCACACCTGGCCACAGTACCGACATCGGGGCATTTCCACCTAGCAGGGAGCAGACAGCAATGACGCCTTCAACCTGATCGAGTTCCTCCAGGCTGGGCTGTTCAAGTAGGCGGAAGACATCGTCACCGGCAGGGTCCGTGTCTTCACGCACCTCATAGCCCACCCCAGCAAAAACCTCACTGATGCGCGTGGTGGCTTGGCGCTGTGGGTACTGCCCAGTCAGGGTACCGCGGCGGGAATCCGCATAGGTTTCCGAAGGTACCCACGTGTTATTAAAACGAACGCCGCGCAGTGCGGTCTCCGGCGCATGGTCAAAGGTCGCAAGAGTGATATCCATGGATTCAATTCTAGGCTTGCCGACGCCCCCTTCGACGAACTTCGCTTAGTGATATCGGTGAGCGGACGCTCGCCGAGACGATTCAACGATTTCGTCCCTATAAATCGCCTATTTCGTCGACGGTCGCGGTGGTTTAGATGGACGAAATCGTTGAAAGTAGCTTCCTAAGGGGAGCTGGCGCTATTCGAGCTCCAGGCCCTCAATGCCGTGCACCGTCACGGTCTCTGACAGCGGCGCGCGGCCCGGAGCCGTATTAAAGACTGGGCTAGATTCATCGGCCGTTCCAAAGGTGATGGCGGCGACCAGCTTGTAGTCCTCGTCCACGCCGAGGAATTCGCGTGCGGTTGGCGCAATCAAGGAAATCATGCCCTGTGGGATGCCGTGATAGCCGTGTGCTTCCAAGGAAAGCAAGAAGTTTTCGGCGTAGGTTCCTTGGTCAAAGGCGGCACGGACGCGGTCGCCCATCGGTGGGATAAAAAGAAGTGCCGCATGCGGCGCGCCGAAGAAGCGCAGGTTTTCGCGGACGAACTCCACGCGGCCTTCTTTATCCTCGCGCTTAATGCCAAGCAGCCCGTACATTTTGGCGGCCAGTTCTTGGGAACGCTGGGGATGGATGCCCTCACCATAATCGGTGGTGAAGTCCGGGCTGAGGCCGTTGGTGTCGAATTCCTTAATCAGCGCCGCGCTGAGCTCCTTGAGCTTTTCTCCGCCCACCACGTGGACGTTCCACGGCTGGGTATTGGAGTTGGACGGTGCGGATTGAGCGTCCTCCAAAACCTGTTTGATGTCTTCCACCGGCATGGGCTCCGGCAGGAATGCGCGGGGAGAGTGGCGATTGCGGATAAATTCGGAATACTTATTGGTTGAAGTCATGCGCGCCACTGTATACATTGCCGCATGCGTCCACCTTAAACCAAGTGTGGCCAGCGCAGATGAGTAGGGCCGGGGAAGTAAAACGAAAAATCGCCCACCTGAAAGATGGGCGAGACGTGGAGGGAATGACGGGAATCGAACCCGCGTCTTCAGCTTGGAAGGCTGAGGTATTAGCCACTATACGACATTCCCACAGCGCGCTATTGAAACGCTGCGCCATACTTTAGCGCATGCGGCGGCAAAAATGAAAATAGGGAACTAGGGTAGCGCTTGAGCCGTTGTTATAAGCAGAACAGCCCTACCAATAGAAGGCGATGATCATAGTGGAAATTTTGCTCCTTGTGCTGGCAGTGGGCGGAGGTGCGTGGTTTATGTCCTCGCGCAACTCTCAAAAGCGCCGCGAGGAACGAGAAGCACAGCAATTGGCCGATGCACAAGCTGATGCTCGCCGGTGGATTGAACGCCTGGGTGGACAGGTAATGCAGATTTCTGGCACCGATTCTGCCTCCCAGCAGGCAATGGCCGATGCATCCGAGCGCTTTACTGCGGCTAACTCAGCAATTTCGCGCGCCACTACTGCAAAGCAGGCGAACCTCGCGCGTGAATCCGCCTTGGAAGGCATGCATTATGTGAATGCGGCGCGCGAGATTATGGGCATGAACCCGGGCCCAGAGTTGCCACCGCTCGAGGGGCAGCGCGCCGCCGGCAAGGTAACAGAAAAGCGCACCGTGGAAGCGAATGGTCAGCAGATTACTGCTTCGCCGTACGCCTCCGCGGATACCCCGAACTACTACCCAGGCGGAACCGTCGCAGGGCGCCCAGTTCCGGCAGGGTGGTACTCGCGTCCGTGGTGGGCTGATGCATTGCAGACCGGCGTGTGGATGGTTGGCTACTCCATGATGTTTAATGCCCTGTTCTCCGGTATGTCTGGCATTGGTTATTCCGCGGCCGCTGCCGAAAGCGGCGACTGGGGTGGCGGTGATGGCATGGGCGATGCTGGCGACATGGGTGGTGACGCTGGCGATGCTGGCGACACCGGTGACATGGGTGGCGGCGATGACGGTGGCGGCCTGTTTGATGGCCTTGGCGATGGCGATGGCGGTGGATTCTTTGACGGAATGTTTGATTTCGATTTCGATTTCTAGCCGCTAGTCTGTCAAAATCGTCTTCTGTGCTGCGTTGATTCCATTAAGTGGGGGTCCGTTTAGGAGATTTAAAACGGACACGGTACACTGTCTCAGGTATGCAACGCAGCCAAGGTAACTTGGTGGCCTACATACGGGGCGTGGCGCAGTTTGGTAGCGCACCTGCTTTGGGAGCAGGGGGTCGCAGGTTCAAATCCTGTCGCCCCGACGTATGGGGGTCTGGAAATGCCCTAATAAGGATTTCCGGACCCCCTTTAAGTTTATGTACGTAAAACAATGAAGCCAGGGAGATTCACTCGTGAAGACCACCGTAGACAAGCTGAGCGATACCCGCGTTAAGCTCACCGTCAACGTTCCGTTTGCGGAGCTGGACCAGGAAATCGATCAAGCTTACGCGGCAATCGCGCAGCAGGTTTCTATTCCAGGTTTCCGTAAGGGCAAGGCACCGCGCCAGCTTATTGACGCTCGCTTCGGCCGCGGCCCCATCCTGGAGCAGGTTGTCAATGACATGCTGCCTTCCCGTTACGAGCAGGCAGTCAAGGAAAACGATCTGAAGGTCATCGGCCAGCCGGACGTTGATATTTCCAAGATTGAGGACAAGGACTTCGTGGAGTTCACCGCAGAGGTTGATATCCGCCCTGAGTTCGAGATTCCGGACTTCTCCAAGATCTCCGTTACCGTCCCAGCCCTAAAGGCTGACGAAGAGGACGTCGACAAGGCTCTGGAGGAGCTGGCAGAGCGCTTTGGTGAGCTCAAGGACACCAAGCGCAAGATGAAGACCGGCGACTACGCCATCATCGACATTACCGCTGAAATTGACGGCGAGAAGATCGAAGACGCTTCCACCGAGGGTCTGTCTTACCGTATCGGCGATGATGACCTCATCAAGGGTCTGGACACTGCACTGCGCGGCATGAAGACCGGTGAGGATAACGAGTTCACCTCTACCATCCAGTCCGGTGAGCACAAGGACGAAGAGGCCACCATCAAGGTCCATGTCCAGCAGTCCAAGGAGCGCAAGCTGCCGGCTATGGACGATGAGTTTGCTCAGATGGCTTCCGAGTTCGACACCATGGACGAGCTGCGTGAATCCACCAAGACCCAGGTGGAGGAGACCAAGAAGGCTGAACAGGCTGCACAGATCCGCGATGAGGTTCTGAAGTCCGCACTGTCCGAGGTTGAATTCGAACTGCCGCAGTCCGTAGTGGACGAGCAGGCTCACTCCCAGCTGCACCAGATCCTGGGCCAGCTGGCTCACGATGAGAAGGCACTGGCTCAGCTGCTTGAGGCACAGGGCACCTCCCGCGAGGAGTTTGATAAGCAGACTCGCGAGCAGGCAGAAGAGTCCGTGCGCACCCAGCTGTTCCTTGACGCTGTAGCAGAGAAGGAAGAGCCGGAAGTTTCCCAGCAGGAGCTGACCGACCACATCCTGTTCACCGCTCAGTCCTACGGCATGGACCCGAACCAGTTCATCCAGCAGCTGCAGTCCAACGGCCAGATCGCAAACCTCTTCTCTGACGTGCGCCGTGGCAAGGCACTGGCTGCCGCTATCTGCCGCACCACCGTCAAGGATGAAGAGGGCAATGACGTAGACGTTGACCAGTACTTCGGTGAAATCGAAGAAGAGGACGCTGCAGAAGCTTCCGAGGAGAAGTAATCTCCCACTTGTAACGCGCTGCTGCCACATGTGTGGTGGCGAGCGCGCATGAAACCCCGGATTCAGGTAACTCAAGGATGAGCCTGAATCCGGGGTTTGTGTCATTGTGGACGCCCTCTAGGAGTCTTTGAGTACTTCGAAGAGGGCGTGATGTGATGTGTGTTGGCTGGGGATACCGCTAGCCGTTCTTGGCTCTAAAGGCCTCGTCGGTCAACTGCAGGAAGCGCATAACGTAATCCTTGACAAAGTCTGCGGTACGTTGATTGAGATGTCCGGACTCTTCGAAAAGGGTGGGGGATTGGCCCAGAAATACTTCGGGCTGACCAGGGAGCGGCATGTCGAAGTAGGACAGAGCGAGGCGAAGGTTCTTCTGTGAACTGTAGCCGCCCATGCGGCCTACAGAGTGGCTAATGATACCTGCGGGAAGGTTCTTCCACGCCACATCTGAGTTGGGTTTAGAGCCGATGTCCACTGCGTTTTTGAGGCAGGCAGGGATAGTGCGGTTGTTCTCTGGCGTAATGAAGAGGATCCCGCTCGAGTTCTTGATGGTCTCGCGAAAGGTGGTGTACTCAGCCGGAGTGGGCTTGTCCGTGACGGCGGGGTCATCGTAGTCGAAGTCATAGAGCGGCAAGTCACGGATTTCCACGATGTTTGCCTCGTAGCCTTCAGGGATCATCGTGAGCACCTCGTGTGCAATCTTGCGTGCAAATGACTCTCGGCGCAGGCTGCCGACGATAACGCTGATACGTGGGGTGGTCATGGTAAACCTTCTTTCTTAGTTGGGTGTAGGGAGACGTGGTCAAGGGAGAAAAGGCTTGCAGCCAAAGGCCGGTGGTGGGCCGGCAGCGTGGGCGGCGGTGAGGAAGCCATCTACTTTGTTTCCTTCTTCATGGCGGAAGTACAGTTCGATGAGTCCTAGAAGCCCCCCGAGGACGGCCTCTCGTGCGGCGGATGTATTCAACAGCCGCATGGCTGCGGGTTGGTTTCCTTCGCGGATGGCTTCAAACAGCGCGATGGTCTCAAGCCAGCTTCCTTGGTCCGGTCGCGGAAAAGGTTTAGAAATCCCAGTCATCATCACTCGTTTCTTCAGCAGTACCAATGACATAGGAGGAACCAGATCCGGAGAAGAAGTCATGGTTCTCATCTGCTCCGGGGGCTAGGGCCGCGAGGATTTCTGGGTTCACTTCCGTTTCTTCGGGCGGGAAATAATCCGGGTAGCCCAAATTCATGAGTGCCTTATTGGCGTTATAGCGAACGAACACGGCTACATCATCCATGAGCCCCAAAGGCTCATATAGCTCGCCGGAATAGTCCAGCTCTAGTGCATAAAGCTCTTCGAGCAAAGAAATGGTGAAATCATGCATCTCCTTCTGCCGTAGCGGGGTCGTGGATTCCAGACCGCGCTGATATTTGTAACCCGAGTAGTAGCCGTGCACTGCCTTGTCACGCAGAATGAGGCGGATCATGTCTGCCGTATTTGTCAGGGTGGCGTGGACAGAAAAGTGCAAGGGAAGATAGAAACCCGCGTAGAGAAGCAGCGAGGAAAGCAACGTCGATGACACCTTGCGTTTGAGTGGATCCGGCCCAAAATAGTGCGCGAGAACTTTCTTAGCGCGTGCCTGGAGAAGGTCGTTATTCACCGCCCAGCGGTATGCTTCATCAATTTCCTTTGTACTGCTCAGGGTAGAAAACACTGAAGAGTATGAACGGGCATGGACTGACTGCATGAAGGCGATGTTGGTATACACGGCCTCCTCGTGTTCGGTGCGGGCATCTTGAATCTGACAGATTTCACCCACGGTGGCCTGGACAGTATCCAGGGTGGTGAGTCCCGTGAACACCCGCATGGTGAGGTTGCGTTCCTCGGGTGTCATCTTCTGCCACGCCGGGAGATCATTAGAAAGCGGGACCTTCTCTGGCAACCAAAAGTTGGCGGTTAGACGGTTCCACACTTCAAGATCCTTGTCATCGCTCACCCGGTTCCAATTGATGGCGCGGATGCGGGCTGAAGGATCATGCCGGTAGCTCGGCGGAGTAACTGAAATGCTGGTTAGTTCAGCACTATTCGATGTTGACGACATAGCTTCTTTCTTTCTGAGTGAATGGTTGTGGACAAGGGGGAGGACCGTGCTCCTACAAAGCACAGGAGACGCAGCCTTCGACCTCGGTTCCTTGGAGCGCGGATTGGCGTAAACGGATGTAGTAGAGGGTCTTGATTCCGGCTTTCCAGGCATAGATTTGTGCCTTGTTGATGTCCCGCGTGGTGGTATCAGCGGTAAAGAACAAGGTCAGGGAAAGCCCTTGGTCCACGTGTTGGGTGGCCATGGCGTAGGTGTCGATGATTTTTTCGTATCCCACGGCGTAGGAGTCATCGAAATACTCCAGGTTGTCGTTGGTCATTTCCGGCGCGGGGTAGTACACGCGCCCCAAGCGGCCTTCCTTGCGTATTTCAATTTTGGAGGCAATTGGGTGGATGGACGCGGTGGAGTCATTGATGTAGGAAATTGATCCAGTGGGTGGAACTGCCTGCAAGTAGGCGTTGTAGATGCCGTCTTGCATCACTTGATTCTTGAGCCGTAGCCAATCCTCGCGTTGAGGGATCTGCACGCCTGCTTCGTGGAAGAGCTGTTTTACGTGTTCAGTGGCTGGCGCCCAGTCTTGGTCGATGTATTTGTCAAAGTAGGCGCCAGTGGCATAGGTGGATTCTTCGAAGCCTGTGAATCGTTGACCTTTTTCAACCGCGAGTGCATGGGATGCGCGGAGCGCATGGTAGGTCACCGTGAGGAAATAGATATTTGTAAAGTCCAGTGCCTCGGCGCAGCCATAAGGAATACGCTGTGAAGCAAGGAAGCCGTGGAGATTCATTTGGCCCAGACCAATGGCATGCATGGAAGCATTTCCGTGAGCGATGGAGGGAACAGCTTCGATATTCGTCAGGTCTGAAACCTTCGTGAGGGCACGCACTGCGGTTTCGACGGTCTCCCCGAAGTCCGGCGATTCAAAAGCCTTCGCAATGTTGAGCGAACCTAGATTGCAGGAAATATCCTGGCCAACGGTGGTGTAGTCACCCGAAGCTCCGTAGGTCGATGGCGTGTTGACCTGGAGGATTTCGCTACACAGGTTGGACATATTGATATGTCCTTTGAGGGGATTAGCGCGGTTGACCGTATCCTCAAAGAGGATGTAGGGGTATCCGGATTCAAACTGAAGCTCAGCCAGCGTGGTGAAAAACTCGCGGGCCTTAATGGTCGTGTGAGAGATTCGCGGATTGGCAACCAGCTCGTCGTAGTACTCGGTGATGGACATGTCAGACATGGCTACGCCGTACTCGCGAGCGATGTCATACGGGCTAAAAAGATGCATATCCTTGTTCTCTTTGGCCAGACGGAAGGTTATATCTGGAATAACAACCCCCAGCGAAAGAGTCTTGATGCGGACTTTCTCATCGGCATTTTCCCGCTTGGTATCCAGGAAGCGAAGAATATCTGGATGGTGCGCATGCAGGTAGACGGCTCCAGCGCCCTGCCGGGAGCCCAATTGGTTGGCATAGCTGAAGCTATCTTCGAGAATCTTCATGACTGGGACTACGCCGGAAGCCTGGTTCTCAATCTTTTTGATCGGGGCTCCGGATTCGCGCAGATTGCTCAGCAACAGGGCCACTCCACCACCGCGCTTTGATAGTTGCAGTGCAGAGTTCACGCAGCGGCCAATGCTCTCCAAATTGTCTTCGATTCGCAGGAGGAAGCAGGAGACCATTTCGCCGCGCTGGGCTTTGCCTGCGTTGAGAAAAGTAGGGGTGGCGGGCTGGAAGCGTCCGGTCATGATGTCATCCACCAGCTTTTCTGCGAGCTCTTCGTCGCCCTGTGCAAGGTATAAAGCTGTGGTGGCGACGCGTTCTTCGTAGCCTTCTAGGAATCGGGAGCCATCAAAGGTTTTCAGTGCATATGAAGTGAAGAACTTAAATGCGCCGAGGAAGGTGCGGAACTGATGCTTAACTCGATGTGCTCTGTCGTACATGGCGCACAGAAAGGCGTCATCATAAAGCTCAAGGAAATCCCGCTCGTAGTACTCGTTATCAACCAACCATTCCAAGCGTTGCTTGGTGGAATCGAACTGATGCATGCGGGGAGCGACATGGTGCGTGACATAGTCTTGTGCTGCCTGAATGTCCTTGTCAAACTGGATTTTTCCAGAAGCGTCGAACAAGTTCAGCTGCGCGTTGAGTGCGTGGTAGCTCTTGCGCTTGCCGACACCGCCGGCATTGTCTGCTGAAGCGGTGCGGGGCGTAGCGCCAATAGTCTGTGTGGGGGTGGCATCAAGAGGCCACATTGTGTTTTCCAATCTGTGTGATGCGGATGTGTTCTTCATCTTGTGGGGGATTAATGGGGTGTCATCGTTAGCTGCTTTTGCTGCTCCCAAAACTTCTGAAGGCCCTGCTTTACGGCGGCGATGTCCTTCTGGGTGCCGAGAAGCTCGAAGTGATACAGCTCCGGTACGTGGCACTTGGCGGAAATGATGCGTCCGGCGACGCAGTAAGCACTTCCGAAGTTGGTATTCCCTGAGGTAATAACGCCCCGGATAAAGGAGCGGTTGATTGGGTCATTGAGGAAGTCGATGACCTGTTTGGGGACTGCGCGTTTGAGCGAGCCGCCGCCGTAGGTGGGAACGATGAGTACGTACGGGTGTGAAACCTGGATCATCCCGGTTTTCTTGGGGCGCAGTGGAATGCGCACCGCGGGTCTATCTAAGCGTTCGACGAATCTTTTCGTGTTCTCTGAAACGCTGGAAAAGTACACCAAATCTGGTGAGTCTGACATGGCAATCCTGCTCATCCTGGCCTTAGCCATAAGTGGGGTAGGTGATATTCGAAAAGACTAACTACGCAATGCCGTAGTTGCAACTACGGTCTAACGTAGTTTTGAAAAGGGCAGGTGAGAGCAGGATTAATGCAAAGGGGAATGTCTAAAGGTTGTGGTGTGCTACAAACACTGCGTCGGTAGCTGGGCGTCCAAGTACTACCCACTGAGTGCCGCCGGCCACCTGTATTTCGAGAGAATCTGAAAAGGGCGCTCCCTCGCGCGTGCTAAGAACAGCCCCAGTGACAATGCCGCGCTCTTCAAGGAACTTCAGCAGTTGTGGGTCGGAATCAGAAATGCGTTCCACGGTCACCTGCGATTGTGCACCGCTGTCGGTGAGGCGATGCGCACTGGGGATGGTGATCTGTCCATCAACCGTAGGGATAGGATCGCCGTGCGGATCCCTAGTGGGGTAATCAAGGAACTTATCCACACGTTCTATGAGCATGTCAGACACCGCGTGTTCGAGATTTTCGGCTTCATTATGGACTTCGTCCCAGGTGTAGCCCAATGCTTGAACCAAAAAAGACTCAAGCAATCGGTGACGGCGCACCATGACCAATGCGTACTGCCTGCCAAGTTCGGTTAACTCCACAGAGCCATAGGGCGTGTGTGACACGAGCCCTTGCTTCGCCATTTTGCGCACTGCATCGGAAACCGAGGAGAGCTTGAGTCCCAGCTGTTTCGCTATAAGCGTGGCGGTAACGGGCTCGGATGACCATTCCTTTAGCCCCCAGATAGCTTTCAAATAGTTCTGGGTACTGGTGGACAGCTCGGAAACAGACATGAGTAAATGTTAACCCAGCTTCCGTGTGCGCCTTTGGCGCTGTGGCCCAACGCTCATAGCGAACAGAGGCCAAGTTTGAGAGGAATGCCGGTAAGGTGGGGCCAGTTAAAGCATTCTTCACTTGAAGGAGAACCACTAATGTCTGAGAAGATTTCAATGAACTCGTCGTCTACGGGTATGAATCTGAGCGATAGCGTGTACGAGCGCCTGTTGCGCGAGCGCATTATCTTCCTGGGAACCCAGGTCGATGATGAGATTGCGAACAAGCTGTGCGCCCAGATCCTCCTGCTGTCCGCCGAGGACCCCACTCGCGACATTTCGCTCTACATCAACTCCCCGGGTGGCTCTGTCACTGCGGGCATGGCCATCTATGACACCATGAAGTACTCACCGTGCGATATCGCCACCTACGGTATGGGCCTAGCCGCTTCCATGGGCCAGTTCCTGCTTTCCGGCGGCACCAAGGGCAAGCGCTTCGCGCTGCCGCACGCACGCATCATGATGCACCAGCCTTCTGCCGGTGTTGGCGGTACCGCTGCGGATATCGCCATCCAGGCTGAGCAATTTGCTCAGACCAAGCGCGAGATGGCCGAGCTCATTGCCGAGCACACCGGCCAGACCTTCGAGCAGATCACCAAGGACTCCGACCGTGACCGTTGGATGACCGCACAGCAGGCCAAGGACTACGGCATTGTTGACCACGTCATTGAGTCCGTCAACGGCCCGCTGAGCAACTAGGGAATAAGGAGAAAATCACTATGAATCAGTCCCAGATGCCAAGTTCCCGCTACGTTCTGCCGTCCTTCATTGAGCAGTCCGCACAGGGCACTAAGGAAACTAACCCATATTCCAAGCTTTTTGAAGAGCGCATTATCTTCTTGGGCACCCAGGTGGATGACACTTCCGCAAATGACATTATGGCCCAGCTGCTGGTTCTGGAGAGCCAGGACCCAGACCGCGATATCACCATGTACATTAATTCGCCCGGTGGTTCCTTCACCGCGTTGATGGCTATCTATGACACCATGCGCTACGTGCGCCCCGATGTGCAGACCGTGTGCCTGGGTCAGGCTGCTTCCGCCGCCGCTGTGCTCTTGGCTGCGGGTGCGCCGGGTAAGCGTGCCGCGCTACCTAACTCCCGTGTGCTCATTCACCAGCCGGCAACTCAGGGTACTCAGGGTCAGGTTTCTGATCTGGAGATTCAGGCCGCCGAGATTGAACGCATGCGCAAGCTGATGGAAACCACCCTGTCTGAGCACACCGGTCGTACCGCTGAGCAGATCCGCATTGATACGGATCGCGATAAGATTCTGACCGCTCAGGAAGCCGTTGAATACGGCATCATCGATACGGTCTTTGATTACCGCAAGCTCAACGCTTAATTTGGAATAACTCATTCCAGGTAGCCCCTGCCGCTCAACCGAATTCCGGTTGTGAGGCAGGGGCTTTCAGCATTGTGGGGCAGGGAAGGGGCAATGTCCGGTAATTCTTGCTGCACCCGAATGGGGTAATTCTCTCTGCGCAATATCTGCAGGTCGTTAGGTTTATTTCTATCGTGCGACACTAAACTTATAATGGCCGATTTGTGATTTAGACCTCCAAGTGGTCAGATATTTTTATGGAGAAACACGCATCTGATGCGGCGGCTCAGGCTGCTGCGCCCACGCCGCAAGCCGGCGAACGCACATTCTTTGGTCACCCTTGGGGTTTGGCAAACCTCTTCGGCGTGGAAATGTGGGAGCGCTTTAGCTTCTATGGCATGCAGGCACTTGTCTTGCTGTACATGTATTACTCCACTACCGATGGTGGTCTCGGTCTCGACCGGGCGGACGCGACGTCCATCGTGGGTGCCTATGGTGGCTTGGTGTACATGGCTTGCTTGTTGGCTTCCCTTGTTGCCGACCGAGTCTTGGGTGCAGAGCGCACTTTGTTTTATTCGGCCGTTCTGGTCATGGCTGGTCACCTCGCCTTGGCATTTATTCCCGCGGTAACTGGTTTGGCCATTGGTCTTGTCCTCATTGCAGTTGGTTCCGGTGGTGTTAAGACCACTGCGCAGGTTGTGCTTGGCTCCATGTACTCCCGCGATGACCCGCGCCGCGATGGTGGTTTCTCTATCTTCTATATGGGCGTCAATATTGGCGGCCTTTTTGGCCCGCTGATTACCACCGCGCTGTGGGGCTGGAAGGGCTTCCACTGGGGCTTTGGCATCGCGGCAATTGGTATGGCGCTCGGGCTGATTCAGTATTCCCTCATGCGCAAGACCACCATTAAGGATGCGGGGCACGAGGTTCCAAACCCAGCTAGCCGGAAGCAATTGCTCATGGGTGTGGTGGTAGTTGCAGTCATCATCGTGGTTATGGTGGTGGCATTGGCTACCGGCGCTATTCAGGTTGATTGGCTGTCCAATATTGTCACCGCGGTTGCTCTGGTTGCAGCAATCTATCTGTGGGCACAGATGTATACCTCGAAGTTGGTGACCCGGGAGGAAAAGAACCGCCTGTTGGGCTTTATTCCGATGTTTATTTCCGGTGTTTTGTTCTTCGGAATCTTCCAGCAACAGTTTACGGTGATGACGATTTATTCGGATGTACGCTTGGATCGCCACCTGTTCGGTTGGGAAATCCCGCCATCACTGGTGCAGTCCATTAACCCGATCTTTATTGTCATTTTCTCCGCTGTCTTCGCAACGATGTGGACGAAGCTAGGGGATAGGCAGTGGTCCACCCCAGTAAAGTTCGGCGTAGCCAATATCGTCATCGGCATCTCCTTGTTCTTCTTCCTGCCGTACTCGGGTGCGGCGGCGAACTCCACGCCGATGTATGTCATCATCCTCATTCTGTTCCTGTTCACTATGGCGGAGCTTCTCCTGTCGCCGGTAGGCAATGCGCTTGCCACCAAGGTGGCGCCGGTGGCATTCCCGTCCCGCATGATGGCGGTGTGGATGATGGCGGTGGCTATGGGTACCTCGCTGGCCGGCTCCTTGGCTAGCTTCTATAACCCAGATGATGCAAGCGCGGAGAATACCTTCTTCATCTCCCTTGGTGTTGTATCCATCGTGTTGGGTGCCATCCTGCTTGTTCTAAGTCGCTGGGTGGTAAAGAAGTTCTCTACCTTCCGCTAGGCGCTGTAAAACACCCTTAAATGGGAGGTATGTCGGCGTGATGTTGGCATACCTCCCTAAGTGGTTTTTATCACTCGGGTTAAGCGGGGGCAGGTGGGGGCATTTAATTGGCATTAGCTGGGGAAATTTTATCCCTTTGGAATCCTCTTGGGCTCGATTCTGAGCCCCAGCAGGTTAACAAAAGGTTAACCAAAGGAAATATTAAAGAAAAGCAATTGTCTGCGGATAGGCGCAGGAGTAATCTGCATTTCGTCCGCGACGTGTGAAGGCGCCGCAGATGCGTACCGTGTTCATCTTTTCTTTCCAAGGGGCCAACGCTGTGACAGCGACTCTGATTATCCTCGGCATTGTGGTGGTAACCGCCCTTGCCTTTGACTTCACGAACGGGTTTCATGACACTGCCAACGCGATGGCTACGTCCATTGCCACTGGTGCTTTGAAGCCTTTTACCGCGGTAGCCATCTCCGCAGTGCTTAACCTTGTGGGTGCCTTCCTTTCGGTCAATGTTGCTGCGACCGTCGCAAAAGGCATTGTTAACCTTGATTCCTACGACCTGTCTGGCGCCGCCGCTGATACCGACGGTCAGGCACTGTTGATGGTCGTCTTCACTGGCCTTATCGGCGGCATCATCTGGAACCTGTTCACCTGGTTGCTGGGTATGCCGTCCAGTTCCTCCCACGCCTTGTTCGGTGGCCTTATTGGTGCCGCCTTCGCTGCGATGGGCTCGACTGGCGTGGAGTGGTCCTCCATTGCCGGCAAGATCATTATCCCGGCCGTTGCCTCGCCTATCATCGCGGCGCTGGTTTCGGCGTGTGCCACGTTCCTTATCTACTGGGTAACCAACACCATCCCGAATAAGGCTAAGAACGAGCACTTCCGCCACGGTCAGATCGTCACTGCGTGCCTGGTGTCCCTGGCGCACGGCGCTGGCGATGCACAGAAGACCATGGGCGTTATCTTCCTGGCACTGGTTGCTTCTGGGCATGCGGTTGCAGACGCCCGCATTCCGACCTGGGTTATCGTTTCTTGTGCTGTGGCTATCGCGGCCGGTACTCTGTCCGGCGGCTGGCGCGTTATCCGCACCCTGGGCAAGGGTCTGGTGGAGATTGAGTCCCCACAGGGCATGGCCGCTGAAGCTACTTCTGCAGCCATCATCCTCACCTCTGCTACCGGTGGTATGGCACTGTCCACCACCCACGTGTCCACCGGTTCCATTCTGGGTACCGGCCTGGGGCGCCGCGGTGCTGAGGTTCGCTGGGGTGTTGCCATGCGCATGGTGTCCGCATGGCTCATCACCTTGCCGTGCGCTGCGTTCGTGGGCTTTGCTACCTGGTGGTTGGCACACGGCGTCTCCTCCTTCACCAACGTCGCAACCGGTGCCATCGTGGACTTCGTCTTGCTGCTGGCAATGGCCGCGCTCATTGTCATCCGTTCCCGCATGAACCCGGTGGATGCTTCCAACGTCAACAACGACTGGGATCCAAACTCCGAGTCCGTGGATTCTTCCATGGGTGCGGGCTTTGACCGCAAGGAGCCAGTTGCTGCCGGCGCCGCACCAGTGTCCGCTACCAATGCGGAGGATGCCTCCGCGCCGTCTACTGTTCAAGAGGAGCGCTAAACCATGACTGCTGCAGAAATCTTCCAGTCCCTCATTCACGTTGCAGGCTTGGCGTTGGTCTTCGGCGCTGGCATTCCGCTACTTTTCTCCTTGGGCATGCGGTGTATGACCGGTGACCCCATTCGCGACGACAACGGCGTCGTTGTTGGCGATACCCCTGCAAGCCCTCAGATGAAGGTGCTTGGCTGGACTGTCTATGCGGTGCTGGCCGTAGTTATCCTGGTGGCCATCATGTGGATTGCCCGCGATACGCTGGACCACTACTTTGGCTTCACGCCGTTTGGTGACCTCTAAGTCATTGTCCTTCCTTGGGGTAAACCTCTAATGTGGCGTGCGACACACTTTCTGTAAGTTAACAAAAGGTTAACTTAAAGCGACCAAAGGGTTGCCTAACGAGGGTGTGTCGCGTATATTCTTCTGTATCAAACAGAGAGAAAGCCACATGGAGGTGTGAGAAATGAACAAGATGCGTTCTTTGATGGACGGCATCGCTGATGCGTTCAAGAGCTCCACCACTGGTACCGGACTGGACACCATTTCGGAAGCTCCAGTTCGTGCTTTGGTGGCAGAAACCCTGCTTGACGCTGATAAGACTCCTGCTACGACCAAAGACGTTGCAGAAGCACTAGAAGCCGTTACCGGTCATGCACCGGATGAAGTTGAGATGCTCGATGCAGAACTTTTCCTGCTCGACTTCGACTGGCTGCAGTAAGTAGCAAATGAATGAAATCCCCCGAGGCCCCTCGCCGCACACTGTGTAGCAAGGGGCCTCGTGCCTTGTGCACATGGGGGACGTCGGCAAGCGCGGCTAATCGCGCGGCGGCAGTATAGCCTCGGGAGTCTCGGGCAAGAGCTGGCCGCCATCTATGACGAGGGTTTGGCCGGTGATATAGCCTGCCTCTTCCGAAGCCAGGAAGGCTGCCGCAGTGCCAATATCGCGTGGGGTGCCCAGGCGGTGCAGCGGTACCGACCGCGTCATTTGATCGAGGTACTCCTGGCCTTGGGTCTCGAGGCCCTCGGTGAGGATATTGCCTGGGAGGACGCCGTTAATGGTGATGCCATCGCGGGCCACTTCCAGCGCGGCTGAACGCATAAACCCCTGCTGGGCGGCCTTGGAGGCGCCGTAGTGGGCCCAACCCGGAAAGCCCGTGTGTGAGCCGGTGATAGATGTGGTGATGACGATGCGCCCATAGCGGCGTTGCTTGAGGTAGGGGAGTGCCTCTTGGACCACCTTGAAGGTGCCATGGGTGTTGATGGCAAACATCGCCTCCCACTTTTCATCGGTCATCTCTGCCAGCGGACAGTTGGGAAAGACCCCGGCATTGGAGCACACAATGTCGAAGCCGCCGTGCTCGACAGTGACCTGACGATACAGGTCCTTAACCGAAGCGCGGTCGGTGACGTCCACGCGAATGGCGCTGGCACCCAACTCCTTAGCGGTAGCGGTGGCGTGGTCGAGGTCGATATCGGCGATGACAACGGTGGCGCCGGCCTCCCGCAGCGAGGCGACGATGCCGCGGCCAATGCCGGAGGCGCCGCCGGTGACAATGGCTACTCGTCCTGTGAGATCGAACATTATGCTCCTGTTCCTAAAAGGGGTGGGATGAGGGTGATTTCACCTTCTAGTTTAGGCCGCAGGAGCAGGAAAGGCCTGGGAAATTCGCCACGCGGGAGGGAATGAATGAAGGGCCTGTCGGGTTGATTTACTAAGGTAGAAACAGATGAAGAGTAAGCCGCTCGGAAGGGTAGAATCGTCCTTCCAACTGTGGATAGCGGTACGAAAAGCGAGTGTGAAAGAACTTAATGGCACGTATGCAAGAAAGCGCTGACCTGCTCAAGTGTTCCTTTTGTGGCAAGAGTCAGAAGCAGGTGAAAAAGCTCATCGCCGGCGGCGGTGTCTACATCTGCGATGAGTGCATCGAGCTATGCAATGAGATCATCGAAGAGGAACTGGGCCAAGAGCAGGCGCAGGAATCCTCCGATGCGGAGGTGCGCCTGCCTCGGCCCTCGCAGATTTCCGCCTTCCTTGATAAGTACGTCATCGGCCAAGACAAGGCCAAGCGCGTGTTGTCTGTGGCAGTGTATAACCACTACAAGCGCATCAAGGCCGAAGAGTCGGCCGCATTGGAGGCCCGCCGCAAGAAGGCTGAGGGCGATGAGGTGGAGATTTCTAAGTCCAATATCTTGATGTTGGGCCCCACCGGTTCCGGTAAGACCTACCTAGCGCAGACCTTGGCCCGGCTTCTCGATGTCCCCTTTGCCATCGCCGATGCCACCAGCCTCACCGAGGCCGGCTATGTCGGCGAAGATGTGGAAAATATCCTCCTGAAGCTGCTGCAGGCCGCGGACTTTGACGTGGAGCGTGCTCAGCGCGGCATCATCTATGTCGATGAGGTGGACAAGATTTCCCGCAAGTCCGAGAACCCGTCCATTACCCGCGATGTCTCCGGTGAGGGCGTGCAACAGGCGCTGCTGAAGATTCTAGAAGGCACCGTGGCGGCCATTCCGCCACAAGGCGGCCGCAAGCACCCGAATCAGGAGTTTATCCAGCTGGATACCTCCAATATCTTGTTCATTGTGGCCGGCGCCTTCGCAGGCCTGGATCAGGTCATTGCGGATCGCGTGGGCAAGAAAGGCGTGGGCTTTGGCGCCAACTTGGATACCAAGGACGAGCGCGAAAAGGTTGACCTTTTCTCCCAGGTGCGTCCCGAGGATCTAGTGAAGTTCGGCCTTATTCCAGAGTTCATCGGCCGCCTACCTGTCGTGGCCACGGTGGATAACCTGGACCGTGAATCCCTGGTGAAGGTGCTCACCGAGCCAAAGAACTCGCTGGTTAAGCAGTACAGCCGCCTCTTCGAGATGGATGACTGCGAATTGGAGATTGAGCCTGCGGCTTTGGATGCCATCGCGGAGCTCGCCTTGGAGCGCAAGACGGGTGCGCGTGGCCTGCGCGCCATCATGGAAGAGCTTTTAGTCCCGGTCATGTACGACCTACCGGACCGCGAAGACATCGCCACGGTGCATATCACCCCAGAGTGCGTGACCGCGGGCGCGGAGCCACAGTTTAGCTATAAGGATGAGGCAAAAGAATCTGCCTAAGGGCTCTCCGCTTACATCCTTGCCACTGTCCGCAGGCAGGGTAGGGCGTGGGCCGGAAGGCCCGCGCTATTACTCCTCGCTGTAGATATCCTGCGGGGAGGCCTCGTCACCTTCCTTGGTATCGAACGAGGACGAGGTGAGGTAGGACTCGTGGCCCGAGGCCGGAATATTGGCGGTCAAAAACGCCAGCACAGCATCAACGGTGAGCCTATGCATGCCGTCGATATTTTCTTGGGTATTGAAATTAACGCCCAGCATGTTTTCCACCATCACCTGGTTGGTTACGCGGTAGACCGTCAACGAGGAAATCAGGGTGAAAATGTCATTGGCGGAGATGCCGGGGCGGAAGGCGCCGGCATCTTGGCCCAAGAGCAGCAGGCGGTCGAGGTGGAGGGCTACCCCGGCGACGTCGGCAATAGCCTGCTGTGCCGGGTCCAGAATCTGCTGGTTAGTTTCCCACACCAGCATGCGGATGGCCTCCGGGTTGGCTACGCGCTCGCGAAAGAGCCAATCCACCAGCTTGCGCACGCCTTCGACCGGAACCGTGGTATCGATTTCCAGGGCATCCTCAGGCGGATTGAGGCGCTGCGCGGCGGTGCTCAGTGCACGTAGGTAAAGGCCCTTCTTATCGCCAAAGTGGTAATGGATCATGCGCTTGGACATGCCGGATTCTTGGGCGATGGATTCTAGCTTGGTTTCTGTAAAGCCAAAGCGAGAAAACTGCTTGATCGCAACGTCCACCACGGAGTCAATGCTGACGGACTCCGCGTGGGCCGCGTGAGCGGAATCTGCCTGGTCTGCAGCCTGCAGTGGGTCAGTATTCTCAGTGCTCATTGCGTAAGTCCTTAATCCTTGCGGCGCGGCGGTGGCGCGGTGAACTGATGTCTCATAGTGCGGGAGTAGGAAATCCCTAGGCAATCTGGGTGTGCAGCGTGGGGGAGTGTCCCGCATTTCCGTTTCCTATCATGCCCGATTAATCACCCCGTGCGGGAGTATCTGGCCCATTGGGGGCGCTAAATTGGAGGTAAATGGGGGTAATTTAACGCAAGTGCCCTAGAATTTCCCTCCAAAAGAGGGGGCTAGATTCGCAGCGCGAATGCTGGCGGTGGGGCTAAGCTCGGTGGTGGACTACATTTCGTGGCGGTGCGAGCACACCGGCTCGCGTGTGCCGCCCATGTCGCAGCCATTATTGAGGAGGCTTTACACCATGACCCAGCCCGTCAAAATCACTGTCACCGGCGCCGCCGGCAACATCGCGTATTCGCTGCTGTGGCGCATCGCTGCCGGTGATGTGTACGGAAAGGACACCCCGGTAGACCTAGCGTTGCTGGAAATTCCCGCTGCCGTGGAAAAGGCCCACGGCGTAGCCATGGAGCTCAATGACTCCGCCCTGCCGCTGGTTAACTCCATTACGGTTACTGATGATCTGAAAGAAGCTTTTGAAAACACCTCCGCTGCGTTCCTTGTCGGCGCTCGCCCACGCAGCAAGGGAATGGAGCGCGCCGACCTGCTGGAAGCCAATGGCGCCATCTTCACCAAGCAAGGCAAGGCCATTAATGACTACGCCGCGCGCGATGTCCGCGTGCTCGTGGTGGGCAACCCAGCAAATACTAATGCGCTCATCGCGGCGAATAATGCACCGGACTTGGATGATTCCCAGTTCACTGCCCTCATGCGCTTGGATCACAACCGCACCTTGAGCCAGCTAGCGCTAAAGACCGGCAAATCCACTACTGATTTCACCAAGGTCGTGGTCTGGGGCAACCATTCTGCTAGCCAGTTCCCGGATATTACCTATTCCAACGCTGAGGTGGACCAGGAGTGGTACCGGGAGGCAATGATCCCCAAGGTGGCCAAGCGCGGTGCGGAGATTATTGAGGTACGCGGCAGCTCCTCGGCCGCTTCGGCGGCGTCGGCAGCCGTGGACCACATGCATGACTGGATTCATGGCACCGAGGATTGGCGCACCGCGGCGGTAGTATCGGACGGATCCTACGGCGTTGACAGGGGCCTTATTTGCGGATTCCCCACAGTCAGCCGCAATGGCCAGTGGGAGATTGTGCAGGGGCTCGAGCTCACTGAATTCCAAAAGGAGCGCATCGAGGCCTCTGTGGCCGAGCTGCGCGAGGAGCGCAAGGCCGTGGCGGACCTGCTCTAAAACCTGCTCGGTGCGCACCTCATACTCGGTGCGCACCCTGCCTGGCTAAGCCGGTTGACGTGCAAGGTAGAATCGGCCAGGTGACTGAGCAAAATAATGAGCAATTAGTTGGTACCAACCGCGCCGATGCGCTGCCTAAGTCGTGGGAGCCGCAGGCCGTAGAGAAGGACCTCTATGAGGGCTGGGTAGAAAAGGGCTACTTCACTCCGGATGCGAATTCGGAGGCCGAGCCTTATTCCATCGTGCTGCCGCCGCCGAATGTGACCGGTCAGCTACATATGGGCCACGCATTGGACCACACGCTGATTGATTCCATTATCCGCCGCAAGCGCATGCAGGGCTACGCCACCCTGTGGTTGCCCGGTGCCGATCACGCCGGCATTGCCACCCAGACCAAGGTCGAGGCCAAGCTCAAGGAGACCGAGGGCAAGAAGCGCTGGGATTATGAGCGCGAAGAATTCATTGGCAAGGTCTGGGAATGGAAGGAGCAGTACGGCGGCACCATCCAGAACCAGATGCGGGCCATCGGCGACTCCGTAGACTGGTCCCGCGAGCGTTTCACCTTGGATGATGGCCTCTCCCGCGCCGTCCAGACCATCTTTAAGAACCTCTATGATGAGGGCATGATCTACCAGGCCAACCGCCTGGTGAACTGGTCGCCGGTGCTAGAGACCGCCGTCTCCGATATCGAGGTAGTGTACAAGGACGTTGAGGGCGAGCTGGTGTCCATCCGCTATGGCTCGCTCAATGACGATGAACCGCACCTCATCGTGGCCACCACCCGCGTGGAGACGATGCTGGGTGACGTTGCTATTGCCGTACACCCAGACGATGAGCGCTATGCAGACTTGGTGGGCAAGGAGCTGCCGCACCCGTTCCGCGATGACCTCAAGCTCAAGATCATCGCCGATGACTATGTAGACATGGAATTCGGTACCGGTGCGGTGAAGATTACCCCGGCACACGACCCGAATGACTACGCGATGGGCACCCGGCACAACCTGGATATGCCCACCGTTATCGATACCACCGGCCACATTGCCAATACCGGCACCCGCTTCGACGGCCTGACCCGCGAGGAAGCCCGCGTGGAGATCCGGGAAGCACTGCGCGAGCAGGGCCGCATTGTCAAGGAAATCCGCCCGTACGTCCACTCCGTGGGCCACTCGGAGCGCTCCGGCGAGCCCATCGAGCCGCGCCTGTCGCTGCAGTGGTTCGTAGACGTAGCCAAGATGGCCAAGGCCTCTGGCGACGCCGTGCGCGAGGGCGATACCACCCTGCACCCGCAGTCGCTCGAGCCGCGCTACTTCGAGTGGGTCGATGACATGCACGATTGGTGCATCTCCCGCCAGCTGTGGTGGGGCCACCGCATTCCTATCTGGTACGGGCCAGAAGGTGAGGACGGCCAGCGAGATATCGTCTGTGTCGGCCCTGATGAGGAGCCGCCGGCAGGATACGAGCAGGATCCGGACGTGCTGGATACCTGGTTCTCCTCCGCGCTGTGGCCATTTTCCACCCTGGGCTGGCCAGAAAAGACCCCGGATCTGGAGAAGTTCTATCCCACCAACGTGCTGGTCACCGCCTATGACATCTTGTTCTTCTGGGTGGCCCGCATGATGATGTTCGGCACCTTTGCCGGCACCCATACCCCGGAGCTTTTGGGTGAGGGCACCGATGGCCGCCCGCAGGTTCCGTTCAAGGATCTGTACCTGCACGGCTTGGTCCGCGATGAGCAGGGCCGCAAGATGTCCAAATCCTTGGGCAACGGCATTGACCCGATGGATTGGGTGCGCGATTACGGTGCGGATGCCCTGCGCTTTACCCTTGCCCGCGGCGCCAACCCCGGCGTGGACCTGCCGCTTGGCTCCGATGCCGCCGCGGCCGCCCGCAACTTTGCTACCAAGCTCTTTAACGCCACCAAGTTCGCGCTCATGAACGGCGCTGGAGTGTCCACGCTGCCGAACCGCGAGGAGCTTAGCGACGCCGACCGGTGGATCCTCGACCGCGCCGAAGAGGTTCGCGCCAAGGTGGACGCCTACCTGGATGACTACCAATTTGCCAAGGCCAACGAGCTGCTCTACCACTTCACCTGGGACGAGCTATGTGACTGGTACTTGGAGATTGCCAAGACACAGATCCCGCGCGATGGCGTAAGCGAGCAGGGCCGCAATACCCAGATCGTGTTGGGCCGCGTGCTCGACGTTGTTCTGCGCCTGCTGCACCCGACCATGCCATTCGTCACCGAGGTGCTGTGGAAGGCGCTGACCGGCGGCGAGTCCATCGTCGTGGCACCATGGCCAACCGTTGCCGATACCAACGGTGGCGCCACCAAGGATGAGGTGGCCGCCCGCCGCATCGAGGACGCCGATAAGCTCATCACCGAGCTGCGCCGCTTCCGCTCTGACCAGGGCGTAAAGCCTTCCCAGAAGGTGCCGGGCCGCCTCGACTTTGCCGCAGCGGATCTCGCCGGCCAAGAGGAACTGGTGCGCAATCTGGCCAATACCACCGCCCCAGGCGAGGATTTCGATCCTTCCGCCTCGATCGAGGTACGCCTTTCCCAGGCCACCGTGGAGGTCACCCTGGATACCCACGGCGCCGTGGACGTAGAAGCCGAGCGCAAGCGCCTGGAAAAGGACCTGGCCAAGGCCAATAAGGAACTGGAGCAGACCGGCAAGAAGCTGGGCAACGAGAACTTCCTGTCCAAGGCACCGGAAGAAGTGGTCAATAAGATCAAGGAGCGCCAGCAGATCGCCCGCGAAGAGGTCGAGCGCATCACCAGCCGTTTGGAGGGCCTGAAGTAGTGGCGGACAAGGACAAGGAGACAGAGGACTTCGAAATCGTCGATGCCCTCAAAGAAGGCACCGACGGTGGCCCGGTGGAAATTACCGAGTCCGGCCTGACGCTCAACTTGGGCATGGGCAGCGAGGATGAGTACAACGAGGCCGCACCACAGGAGGTGTCGGCCGAGGAGTTGCGCGCCCTTGCGGAGGTAGAGGAAGAGCTCAATGAGCGCTGGCCGGAGACCAAGATTGAGCCTTCCCTTGATCGCATCGAGATGCTCATGGATCTACTCGGCCACCCTGAGCGTTCCTTCGATGTCATCCACGTTGCCGGTACCAACGGCAAGTCCTCTACTGCGCGCATGGTGGATTCGCTCCTGCGTGCCTTCCACCGTCGCGTCGGCCTGGTGACCAGCCCGCACCTGCAGCGCGTTACCGAGCGCATCGGCATCGACGGCCAGCCCATCCATCCGCACGACTATGTGCGCATCTGGCACGAGATTAAGCCTTTTGTGGAGATGGTCGATGCCCAGTCGGACGTTCCCATGTCCAAGTTCGAGGTCCTCGTCGGCTTGTCCTATGCCGCGTTTGCCGACGCCCCCGTGGACGTCGCCGTCGTAGAAGTCGGCCTCGGCGGCCGGTGGGATGCCACCAACGTGGTCAATGCGGACGTTTCCGTCATTACCCCAGTGGGCATGGACCATACGGATTATTTAGGCGATACGATCACCGAAATCGCCGGTGAGAAGGCTGGCATTATTAAGCCGCGCGAAGACGCCGATGATCCGTTGACCCCGAATGAAAACATTGTCGTCATCGCTGAACAGGACCCGGAGGCTATGCGCGTCATCCTGCAGCAGGCCGTTGATGTCGAGGCAGGCGTGGCTCGCTCCGGTTCCGAGTTTGCCGCCCTCGAATCGCGCATTGCCGTCGGCGGCCAGCAGGTCAATATCCAGGGCCTTGGCGGTCTGTACGACGATATTTTCCTACCCCTGCACGGCGAGCACCAGGCCAAAAATGCCGCTGTGGCTCTTGCTGCGGTGGAGGCATTCTTCGGCGCCTCGGCCGGCCACCCGCTGGATGTTGCGACCGTGCGCAATGGTTTTGCCCAAGCGATTTCGCCCGGCCGCCTGGAGCGCGTGCGCACCTCGCCGACGACGTTTATTGACGCCGCCCATAATCCACATGGCGCCAAGGCACTAGGTGCTGCACTGGACCGCGATTTCGACTTCGCCCGCCTCATCGGTGTGCTCTCGATCTTCGCGGACAAGGACGCTACCGGCATCCTTACCGCGCTAGAGCCGTACCTCACCGAGGTAGTCATCACCCAAAACTCCTCGCCGCGCGCCCTCGATGCCTACGACTTGGCAGAGACCGCCCGCGATATCTTTGGCGAGGAGCGCGTGCACGTAGCCGATAACCTGCCGGGCGCCTATGCCCAGGCCGTGGAGCTTGCCGAGGACGCCGAGGTCCAGTCCGGCTCCGGCATCATCATCACCGGCTCGGTCGTCACCGCTGGTGATGCCCGCGCGATGTTTGGAAAGGAACCTGCATGAGCCGCGACAATCACCACCCAGGCGGAGAGCGCCAACCCCGCCCGCCCCGCAGCAGCCGTGCCCGCGGCCGCGAGGAACATATCCCTGAAAGCGAGATTGGACCTCTCGGCATGGGCCAAGCCCCAGTCAAGGACCCACTTAAAAGCTTCAACGGGATGGTCATTGCCAGCTCCCTGACCATGGAGGCGCTCGCCCTATCCTTCGCACTGCCGATGCTGTACAAGTTGTATGACGGTACCTTGTGGACCCCCTTCAACTACGGCTTTGTCATCGCCGCAGTGGTATTTCACCTCGTGATGATCGCGTTCATGAATAAGAAGTGGGCGCTGTCTGTCATCGTATGGGCGCAGCTGTTGTGCGTCATTGTGGGCTTTATGGTCCACTGGGCCGTGGCCGCCATCTTCATCATCTTTGGCATGGAGTGGCTGCTGGCCGTCTACCTGCGCAGCAACCTCATCGCCCGCATGAAGCGCGGATACCTCACCACGCAGCACCTCAACGAGAAATAGCACGGTAGCCTTGATGCCTTCGGCGAGTGGGCAAGACGCGATAGACTGGCGGCCATGCGCACTCTCTATCTCGTCCTTGCCGCACTCGCCTGCGTCGCCGCGGTGGTAGCCCGCGCCGCTACGGGAACGCCGTGGCTACCGCTAGTCGCCCTCATTATTGGCGGCGTTTTTCTGGTTTTGGCCCTGCGGAGCAACTTCGAGCCGGCCAAAGAAGCCACCTTCGAAGATTTGGATAAAGAACAGCGCGCGGAGCTGCAACGCCTGCTGGCCAATGGCCAGTTTGGCGCCGCAGTAGGCCAAGTGCGCCTGTGGTTTCGGGGCACCTCGCAGGAGCGTGCCGAAGAGATAGTTAAACAACTCGCATAGCCCTGGATCCCCATACTTTTACCCCAAAGGAATACCCCAGCGCGCGACGCATGCGTGCGGTTTCGGTACAGTGTGGGGCATGACTGAACGTACACTGATTCTCATCAAGCCGGACGGCGTAAAGAACGGCCACGTAGGCGAAATCATCTCCCGCATCGAGCGCAAGGGCCTGAAGCTGGCCGAACTCGACCTGCGCGTTGCTGACCGCGAGACTGCGGAGAAGCACTACGAGGAGCACAAGGATAAGCCATTCTTCGGTGACCTCGTTGAGTTCATCACCTCCGCACCGCTTATCGCTGGTGTTGTCGAGGGCGAGCGTGCCATCGAGGCATGGCGTCAGCTGGCTGGCGGCACCGACCCAGTCTCCAAGGCCACCCCGGGCACCATCCGCGGCGACTTTGCTCTGACCGTTAGCGAGAACATCGTGCACGGCTCTGACTCCCCTGAGTCTGCAGAGCGCGAGATCGCTATCTGGTTCCCGAACCTCTAAACTTCTGCGCACTTAGCGCATCGTTCAGCCCGAGCCTACAGGCTCGGGCTTTATTTATTGCTTGACCCATAAGCCCAGGCGGAGAGCCGCATACCGAGTATCCGGCCCTATCCTGAATAAGTATTGAAACGGCAAAGCCGCAAATACGTAGAGAGGCAGAACTTAAGCAGGGGTTTGTTCTGGGAGTTTAAGATGCCTAACGCGGCAGATCATTGCTGAGGATATTGCACGCGAGGTCATTCACTTCGCAGACTAGGACTGGAGTTCTCCTAATCGAAGGAGAGTAACTGGCGCAGTGTGCGGAAGGCTTCCTTTTGCACTCGATGGGTAACGGTACGGCCCGATTGTTGCTTGATTAAAAGACCGGATTCCCTCAACTTGCCGAGGTGATGAGATACCGTCGGTTGGCTAAGGCCGGAAAGCGCGGTCAATTCCGTAACACTCATCGGGCCGCAGCCCTCGTCGCACAATATGGATAGCAGGCGCAGGCGGGCTGGGTCAGCAAGTACTTTAAATTGCTGGGAAAAGCGGAGGGAGTCGCCCGGGCTGAGCGGGCCACTGCTCAGGGAACAGCACTGTGCATCCGGGGTGTTGTCGGCATTGCTAGGGGAGGAGTCCATGCACACAGTATAAGGAGCCTTCCTCCCACTCCGTTATATTGACGAGTATCAATATGGGTGATTAAAGTACTGCTCGAAAGTTGAATTCCTCGTCGCACAAGGAGAGCCATGGCCGTTACGCAACGCCCAAAGTTGTCATTTCTCGATAGATTCCTTCCCGTTTGGATCATCATGGCCATGGCCGTGGGGCTATTGATAGGCCACTTCCTGCCAGGCATTGGAGAAGCACTGTCTGCTCTAGAGGTTGGCGGTATTTCTCTTCCAATCGCGCTGGGCCTGCTAGTTATGATGTATCCGCCCCTGGCTAAAGTCCGCTATGAAAAGACCCGAGATATTGCTGCCGATGGCCGGTTGATGGTGGTATCGATTGTGCTGAACTGGCTGGTGGGGCCTGCAGTGATGTTCACCCTGGCGTGGATATTTCTGGCCGATCAGCCAGAGCTGCGAACCGGCCTGATTATCGTTGGACTAGCCCGTTGTATCGCAATGGTCCTAGTGTGGTCCGATCTCTCCTGCGCCGATCGGGAGGCCACCGCCGTTCTTGTCGCCATAAACTCTGTATTCCAGGTAGCCATGTTCGGTGTGCTGGGATGGTTCTATTTGCAGATTTTGCCAGGGTGGTTGGGGCTAGATACCACCTCTGCTGATTTCTCTTTTTGGTCTATCGTCACCGCGGTTCTCGTATTTTTGGGAGTCCCCCTGCTGCTTGGTGTGCTCTCACGGGTCTGGGGTGAGAAAGTCAAAGGCCGCGAATGGTTTGAAAACCGCTTCCTTCCGGCAGTTTCTCCCTTGGCGATGATCGGCTTGCTCTATACCATTGTGTTGCTATTCTCCCTGCAGGGAGAACAGTTGGTAGCGCAGCCCACGGCAGTGATCAAGGTTGCGATTCCGTTGGTCATCTACTTTGTTGGAATGTTTTTCCTAGCTTTGGGTGTGGCAAAGGTCGTGGGAATGAACTACGCGCAATCCGCTTCCGTTGCGTTTACCGCAGCTGGTAATAATTTCGAACTAGCCATCGCGGTTTCCATTGGCACTTTTGGGGCGGCGTCGGCACAGGCTCTCGCCGGTACCATCGGGCCGCTTATTGAAATTCCGGTACTTGTCGGACTCGTGTACGTAATGCTCTGGATAGGGCCGGAGCTTTTCCCCGGAGACAAAAGCTTGCCAAATTAACGCCGGCCCACTTGATACAAACAGCGCACCCCAGTCGGCGTGATGGTGATGGTCCACTTTGCAGGCGCGGTGCGCAGGCCCATTCGGCTCAGCTTCACCAAGTCCGCCTTTGCCAAAGCATCGAGGTGCTCGCATAGAGGATCGAGGTCTACCCGCATGAACTTCGAGAGGGCAGTGGAATTAATCGTGTTTCCCTGCACCGCGCCGGTGGCGACGAGGGCGGTGAGGATGTCCGAGTGGGCGTCGGCAAGCTGCAAGCGAGCCTCCGTAACCCCGTCGAGCGGGTCCTTTTCCAAAATCTTGTTGATGCGGCGCCGGCCGATGCGGAAGGACTGAGAAAACATGCCCCATATGCCCAGCGGCAAGCCAAAGGCCCACCATGCCCCGGACAGAATTCCGGCAACGGGCGGGGCCAGCTCTACCTCTGGAAGCAGGTTGGCCGCGCTCAGTGGTGCCATGATCAATGGCGCAGCGATCGGGATAAACGGGGCGATATAGGCAATCGTGGGATAGTCGCCATCGCGGAATTCCTCTTGCGCAGCGTTGATGCCGCGCGGGTAATTGCGGATGAGGTGCACCAACCCCAGCACCGCAAAGACGGCAAAGACACCGGCTCCCATCAACATATAATCCACGCCTGTGTTGGCGAAGCCAACGGCAAAGCCGGCCGGCACGCCGAAGTAAAGCGCCGAGCGCACTGGGACTTCATTGCGGTGCCGATGCTGCGCCAGCTCGCGGGCGGGGATTCGTGCTAGTTCTGCCACGCTGCCAACATAACACCGCCTGCCAGCCTGGCCGCGTTTCTGTGACACAATGGGGGATAGCGCGTACGAGACGCGGCATAACTTCATATCCCACAAACTTTTCTGGTGCACAGAAAACCTCGCGCGGCGGCGGTACGGTCTTTGGCCGTGCCTGCGCCCGAGGCCGCGCCAAATACGGACGATGTACAGGAGTAAGCCCGAACATGGTGGCACAGAACTCTCAAGAAACAACTGAAAACCTCCAGGCTGCGGCGTCTTTGGCCCAGAACCTAGACCGCGGCCAGCTCAAGGACAAGACCCGCGTCTATGCCCTAGCCAAGCAGCTGGGGCTTTCCTCGCGCGAACTGGTGGCACAGCTTAAGGACATGGGCCTGAAAAAGAGCGCGCAAAGCTCCCTCACCCGCGAGGAAGCAGGCCAAGTACTGGATGCTGTGGCGAATGCCGCCGCGGTTGCCGACGCCCCCGCGGGCGACACCACTGAAGCACCGGCTGAAGAGCCCGAGGACAAGCCTGCTGCGCAACCGGAAGAAAACCCGGACGAGGAAGCGGAAAAGAAGCCAGCGAAGAAGCGCGCCAAGCGCGCCCGCAAGGCCACCCGTAAGTCCGCCGCACCAGCGCCCGAAGAGCCGGCAGATACCACCGAGTCAGAGGAAGGGGGGCAGTCCACGGAAGACGAAGAGCACCTGCGCCACCGCGTGCGCAAGAACGTGGATAATGAAATCTCCCAGATCGAAGACAAGGTAGAGGCATCGCTTGCCCAGGCTGCGGCCGAAACTGGCGCAGCCACCGAGGGCGCCGAGCACGCTGAAGCAGAAGTACCCGAAGCAGCAGAAGCCACGGAGGAGGCGGAAAAAGCACCTGCGAGCGGCTTTGATACCGGAACGGTTGATGCGGCAAAGCTGCACGAGGCGCTGGCAGAAGCCGGCGAGGACTTCGAGGATGACTACTACGCGCCGCACATCGTCCCACGCGCCGAATCCGAGGAAGACTCCGGGCACTATGACTTTGCGCCCATCTTCATGGCCCCGCAGCAGGACGAAGCTGCGGCATTTGCATCGGCTTTAGATGCAGCGGAGGAGGACTTCTCGGCCGACGACTCGGCAAGCGACGACAACGAGGATGCTGCAGACTCCGCCGCAGAAAGCCGCGAGTACTCCAGCCCCGACCGCGGTTCCGGAAAGCCTGAGGGCCGCCGCCGCGGGCGCCGCGGCGCATCCCGCGGACGCGGCGCGGGTGCGAAGCGTGAAGAGCAGGCAGACGAGCCCGAGCACATTGAAGAGCCGAAAGCCATCCGCGGCTCCACACGCATCGAGGCTCAGAAGCGCCGCCGCGCGGAATTGCGCGAAAAGGGCCGCACCCGCCAGCACATCGTCTCCCAAGCGGAGTTCCTTGCCCGCCGCGAAGCTGTGGAGCGCACCATGGTGGTGCGCGATAAGGAGCGCGAGGACGGCTCCGGCATTATCACCCAGGTGGGCGTGTTAGAAGATGACCTGTTGGTCGAGCACTTCGTGACTACCGAGTCCCAGGCCTCGCTCATTGGCAATATCTACTTGGGCCGCGTTCAAAACGTGCTGCCGTCCATGGAGGCGGCCTTCGTGGACATTGGACAGGGCCGAAACGGCGTGCTCTACGCCGGTGAAATCGACTGGCGCAAGACCAAGCTGCACGGGCGCGCCCGCAAGGTAGAAAACGCCCTGAAGTCTGGCGACCAGGTGCTGGTGCAGGTGGCTAAGGATCCCATCGGTCATAAGGGCGCGCGCCTTACCACCCAGATTTCCCTTGCTGGCCGCTACCTGGTCTACGTACCGGGCGGGCGCAGCGCCGGCATTTCCCGCAAGTTGCCTGCCCCAGAGCGCAAGCGCTTGAAGGATATCCTCGGCCGCGTGGTTCCAGGCGATGGTGGAGCGATCATTCGCACCGCCGCCGAAAACGTACCGGAAAAGGCAATCGCTACCGACGTCAACCGCCTGCACAGCCGGTGGGAGGACATCGTGGCACACGCTAAGAAAGAAAAATCCTCCAAGGGTGCCAAGCCGGTGACCATGTATGAAGAGCCGAACATGCTCATCAAGGTGGTGCGCGATCTCTTCAACGAAGACTTCACTGAGCTCATCGTCGATGGCAAGCGTTCCTTTAACACCGTCCGTGCTTATGTGGATTCCATGGCGCCAGACCTTGCCGACCGCGTGGTGCGCTACCGTGCCAAGGACCACGGCGGGCAAGATGCCTTCGAGGCTTACCGCATTGATGAGCAGCTGCATAAGGCGCTCTCGCGCAAGGTATGGCTGCCCTCCGGCGGCACGTTGGTCATCGACCGCACCGAGGCCATGACCGTCATCGACGTCAATACCGGCAAATTCACCGGTTCCGGCGGCAACCTAGAGGAAACAGTTACCCGCAATAACCTCGAGGCGGCCGAAGAAATCGTGCGCCAGATGCGCCTGCGCGATTTGGGCGGCATGATCGTCGTGGACTTTATTGATATGGTCCTGCCGGAAAACCAGGATCTGGTGCTGCGCCGCCTGAAGGAAGCCTTGGGCCGCGATCGCACCCGCCACCAGGTCTCGGAGGTGACGTCGCTGGGTTTGGTGCAGATGACCCGTAAGCGCCTCGGCACCGGCTTGGTAGAAACGTTCTCCACCGAGTGCGAGTGCTGTAACGGCCGTGGCATCATCATTCACCAGTATCCGGTGGATGAGGCCGAGGACGAGCAGCGCTCCAAGCATTCTGGCCGCAAGCCCAAGGCGCACAAGAAGCAACACCACGATCCGCAGCAGCACCCGGCTGCGGTGGCGATGCATAAGCACGAGCTTGACGACGCCGCCGAAAGCTCCTCCAAGCCTAAGCGATTTAAGAAGACCCAGGCGCCGGTCTACGGTACCGAGAGCGAAGAGGCCGCACGGGAATCTGCGAAGACGTCGCTGGAAGAACTCGTAGCGAACGTCGTTGTAGATGAGCGCGGCCCGGCTCAGTCGTACGCTGGATCGGAAGAGGACAGCGGGGACCATGACCGCAACAAGGAGCGCGGACGTGGACGCGGTCGCCGCCGCGCGCGCAGGCACACCCAGACTGAGGTATCCGATATCGAGGCCATCGCGTACACCGCGGCGGATAATGCTGCCGAGAGTGACGAGGTGCAGGAATTTAATTCCTACGTCCCCGATGCGGATACGGACGCCGACTCGGGTGCTATTGCGCAGGTACACCCAGGTGCCGCGGCGGGCTCCAAGCGTGGCAAGAAGCCGCGCCGGGCGACGCGCCGGTCTAAGGCCACGCGTACGGCTGCAGGCGGCGAGCAGAAGACTACTGAGAAGGCAACGGCTACGGAGACGGCAATTGAAAAGACCTATGACGAGGCAGTAGCTGAGTTTGAGGCTTCCCCACGCCGCAAGCGTCGCACTCGCGGCAATTCGCGCTCCGATAGGCGCCCGCAGCCGCAGGACTTCGCGGTCTCCGGTGATCAGGACTCTGTCGACGCCCACGATAATGCCAACGGCGCTGAAGCCCAGCGCGGACAGAAGAGCTCGCGCGAAGAGCGCAAGGCTCGCGGGCGTGGCCGCCGTCGTGCGGTGCGCACCCAGCAGGCCAAGCGTCGGAACACCTCGCGTGTGCCGCACGAGGTCAAGGAAAAGGCGCAGGAGCACGAGCACAAGCAGGCGGGCGGGTCCGCCGAGCAGCGCCATGAAAAGGCCGCTGGCGCCGCGCGTGCGGGGCGCGCCGGTGGCAAGGGCCGTGGGCGTCGCCGTGCCGTGCGACAGGCCGCTCCTAAAAAGGCGGTAGCAGAGAATCCGAAGGCAGCGAAGACCGCCCAAGGCCGTTCGACGCAGCAGGGTGGCTCGCCGGATCGTTCCAATGCTGGCCAGCGGGCGACCACGGGCGATACCAAGGTGCTGCGCCGCGGAAAGAAGAGGGCGGTGCGCAAGAAGGGGACGTCGGCAAGCGCCAAGGCCCCAAAGGTGCAGGATAACGCAGAGCAGAAGCAGTCTTCCGCGAGCGGTGCGCACAAGGAAATGTCGCGCGCTAAGGCTGGGCGCGGCCGACGCCGCGTAGCACGGCGAAGCACGTCTTAGGGCTACGCCACGCGGGCACAAAAAGCGTGGTTTGTATTTTGTGCCCGCTACGGGGTAGTCTTTGACAGTCGCTGTTTAGTACTCACGACGCTGGATCAGTCCGACACTCACTTAGTGAGCTGTGCGGGCATGTTCGCGCGGGAACTAAACGCAATGTGTAAGTGTCCATTCGGAACGCGGCCTCCCCGGTTGCTTCCGAGCGAGTTTAGATAAGGGGTAACCCTCTATGTACGCGATCGTCAAGACCGGCGGCAAGCAGTACAAGGTTGCTGAAGGTGACCTCGTCAAGGTCGAGAAGATCGAGGGTGAGCCAGGCTCTGCCGTAGCTCTCACCCCGGTTCTGCTCGTCGATGGCGCCGATGTTAAGTCCAAGGCTTCCGACTTGGAGAAGGTTTCTGTCTCCGCAGAAATCGTAGAGCAGGGTAAGGGCCCGAAGGTCGATATCCTGAAGTACAAGAACAAGACTGGTTACAAGAGGCGTCTGGGCCACCGTCAGCCTGTGACCACCTTGAAGATCACCGGTATCAAGTAAGCCTTAACCGGCTGTAATTATCCCTAAAGGAGGGAAAACCACATGGCACACAAGAAGGGTGCTTCCAGCTCCAGCAACGGTCGCGATTCCGAGTCCAAGCGTCTCGGTGTCAAGCGCTTCGGTGGTCAGCAGGTTAATGCCGGCGAGATCATCGTGCGTCAGCGCGGTACCAAGTTCCACCCAGGTGAGAACGTAGGCCGCGGCGGCGACGATACCCTGTTCGCGCTTGCGGCTGGCTCCGTTGAGTTCGGTATCAAGCGTGGCCGTCGTATGGTCAACATCGTTCCGGCTGAAGAGGTTGCTGCAGAAGCAACTGCCTAACTAAGGCCGACTAAGAAAACATCCCCGAACAAGCTCTTACTTAAAGTGGGAGCGGTTCGGGGATATTTTTGTTTTATCAGCGATCCTGGTCGTGGTGCTGCGGAGCCACAGACCGGGGTTAAGGGTCAAAATGTGTGTCTGGCTCGGCGTGTCGCGGGGGTTAGATTTGGCCTTTTTGAATGCCGATTGAGTGGGTGTAGTCGGTGTCGATAGCGTTGTCGTAGAGGGCTGGGCG
>NZ_JAVBIG010000012.1:0-75180 GCF_032821655.1 Corynebacterium sp. CTNIH16
CCCGGTCCCATTCCGAACCCGGAAGCTAAGCCTGCACACGCTGATGGTACTGCAACCGGGAGGTTGTGGGAGAGTAAGTCACCGCCGACACCAAACAACAACAAACAACAAAATACAAAAACAATGAAGCCGTAGAAGACAACGGACAAAGTGCCGGAGTCTCCTACGGCTTCATTCGTGTTTTTACCTCGATTGCTCGGGCGGCCAGCTTAAGGACTATTCTGACCTAATCGGACATGGTAGATAAGCTATCTTGAATGGCAGTTTGCCCTGAACGTCAGTTCATTATGATGTTTCGAAGGGCAAACTTTTTGTTGCATCTTCGCTACACTTACCCACTCGATAGTTGGGGAGGAAACTCATGTGGTTCGATGGCTATCATCAGCAATTTGGAAAACGTCTGGAAGAGTTTCATGCGGTTGAGATTCCCGCGATGCTCGCGGAGCTCTCGCCGGAGCAGGAAGAGCAAGTCACCCAGGGTGCCAAAGAATTTCCGTTCGACGCGGTGCGAGACGTCTTAAACTCCAAGTACAGCTACGAAGACAAGGTCTCCCGAATACTGGCTATCAGCGGTACATGGATGAATGCTGCTTCCGGTAGCCAGTGGGCACTAGGCCCATTGAGCAGTACAGCATACTCTGAACGGGTAGGCATAGGCGTTAGATGGGGTGAGATAGCATTTTCACCACTATTGAATGTCGCAGAGAACCTTATTGATGCGTATCCCACTTGGCCAGGTGTGCTCAGGGAATTCGCTCAGAATCAAGAATTTAACCGTAGCCATTATTCGCAGCGGCTTAAGGAGATTTAGCGGTGTCTGACTTCCTTTCTGATAGGGCGCTAGATGTTTCCGGAGCTAAGGTCTTATTCGGTATCGGCACTGCGCTGCCGGGCTCTTTGCTCTTGTCTATTTGGTGTGAAGGCGGCAGTGAGGGCTGGTGGGACGTTGCGACCGGCGCGGTTTTGATTGCGTTTGCGGTGGTGCTTCTCTGTTGGGCTGCGTTGAGGAAGTCATGGCGTCGTCAAGCGCTGTGGGGCCTGCTATTCGTTGTCTACGGCATTCTAGGCGCGCTACTTGTTCCTAGTGGTAGCAGCCGCTTTTTTACGACGTGTGTTTGGATTGCTGTGATGAGCAATGTTCGGGTAACGCTGCGGCAGCCCGTCAGGATCTAAATTCCGGCTTTTTGTTTGTGGGTTGTAGAATAGGGCGGGTATTTCTGTGCTAGTTCCAACCAAGAAAGGGTAGGGCTGAATGTCGGAGCGCAATCACAATGGGCGGGGCGGACGTGACCGTAAGCCACGCAATAACAAGGGCCGTGATTTTAAGGGCGGTTCCCGGAAGAAGAAGTCTTTTTCGCCGCAGCGCTCCGGTTACCGTGAGGAACGCATTAACCGTCGCATGAGTGACCCAGACATCCCGGCAGAGGTAGATGTCAACGACCTAGACCCGATGGTGTTGCAAGACCTGAAGTCGCTATCGAAGGAGAACTCCGAGGCCGTCGCTAAGCATATGATCATGGCTGCGACCTGGATGGAGGATGATCCTAAGCTCGCATTGCGGCATGCGCGTGCCGCTAAAGACCGCGCTGGCCGCGTCGCAATTGCCCGTGAAGTCAACGGAATCGCTGCGTATCGCGCCGGCGAGTGGAAAGAAGCTTTGGCTGAGCTGCGTGCCGCGCGCCGCATTTCCGGTGGCCCCGGAATGCTCGCAGTAATGGCTGATTGCGAGCGCGGCTTGGGCCGCCCGGAAAAGGCGCTCGAACTAGGCCGTTCGGAGGAAGCATCGGAACTTGATGAAGAGTCCAAGATTGAGCTGGCCATTGTTTTGGCCGGCGCCCGCCTAGACCTGGGTCAAGCTGAGTCCGCGGTTGTCACCATTCAGCGCGCACATCCTGACCGCGATGCCCGCGGGGTAAGCGCGTGCCGTCTCGCTTATGCCTACGGTAATGCTCTGCTAGAAGCGGACCGGAAGGAAGAAGCTCGGGATTGGTTTGAGCACGCAGTTTCTATTGATGAAGGCGACTGGACCGATGCTGCCGAGCGCCTTGAGGAGTGCAAGTAGTGACGGTTCTAAGCAAGCACGATGCTCTTCTTCTCGATCTCGATGGCACCGTGTGGGAAGGCGGTCGCCCGCTTTCTAACGTGGTGGACGTCATCAACACCTGCGGAGTGCCGGCAGTGTATGTGACCAACAATGCTTCGCGCAGCCCACAGGCAGTGACGAAGATGCTGGCGGACATCGGTCTCACTGCGGGTAAGGATCAGATCGTTACCTCTGCGCAAGCGGTTCTTCAACTAGCGGCGGAAGAGGTCCCAGCTGGGGCGAAGCTGCTTGTCATCGGTGCCGATTCCCTCCGTGACTTGGCCCTCGACATGGGCTTCAAGGTAGTCTCCAGCGCCGATGACAAGCCTGCTGCCGTAGTGCAAGGCTTTGACCGCTCGGTTGGCTGGGAACACTTGACTGAAGGTGCCTTGGCCATTCGCCAGGGAGCCAAGTTCTTTGCTTCGAATCTCGATACCTCCCTCCCAATTGAGAGAGGTCTTGCTGTGGGAAATGGTTCTCTGGTTGCCGCCATCCAGTCAGCCACCGGGGTAGAGCCGGTATCTGCTGGCAAGCCTGAGCCGGCCATGTTTACTTTTGCGGCAAAGCAAATCGGCGCGAAGAAGCCACTTGCTGTGGGCGACCGTCTGGATACTGATATTGCAGGTGGTAACTCTGCTGCAATGGATACCTTCCATGTGCTCACCGGCGTTTCTGGTGAGTTGGAGCTGATTGAGGCACCTGTGGAGGCACGCCCCAACTTTGTTGGCGCAGGGATGCACGAGCTGGCCCTTCCTGTCTCCGTTGCTCGTCCCGGAGCCCAGGGTGGATTTACGGCGCGGTGCGATGGCCATGACCTTCTGCTCGAGGGCGGCGACGAAAAGTCTACCTCCGTTCAGGCATTGCGCACCGTGTTGGAAGTTGCATGGGCCATGCCGTCGCCGCCGCGCTATATTCAGCCGCGTAGCGAACGTGCGGAAAAGGTGGTTGCGCAATGGCGGTAAAGCCGCACGACTTTCGAGCCGTCAAGGAGCCGGCAGAGATCGATGCGGAAGTAGCAGAGATCCTTGGAGAAGACGCAGCGGACTTGGCCGCTGAAGTAGATCAGCTTGATCGCGCTCACAATGTGTTGCGCGATGCATTGCAGGAGAATTAATGCCCCCTCAACGTCGTAGGTTAGATGCGGAGTTGGTGCGCCGAAAGATTGCGCGGTCACGTGAGCAGGCACGGGAGATGATTAAGTCGGGCCGTGTCACGGTTGGTGGCTTCAAGGCGCACAAGCCGGCGTCGATTGTAGAGCCCGAGGTTTCCATCAAGGTAGAGGAAGCCGAAGAAGACAAGTGGGCTTCACGTGGCGCTCACAAGCTTTTGGGCGCCTTGGCGGCGTTCGACGTCGACATGAACGGCCGCATCCTCGATGCCGGCGCTTCTACCGGTGGCTTTACGGACGTGTGCCTTGAACACGGTGCGCAGGAAGTGCTGTCTGTCGACGTAGGCTATGGGCAGCTGTTATGGCGCCTGCAAAACGATGATCGCGTAACCGTTTTAGACCGTACGAATATCCGGAATTTAACGCTGGAGCTTACCGACGGCCCCTGCGACGGCATGGTAGGCGACTTGTCCTTTATTTCCCTCCGCTTGGTATTGCCGGCCATTGTGGATTGTCTGAAGGACGGCGCTTGGTTGTTGCCTATGGTGAAGCCGCAATTTGAAGTGGGCAAAGAGCGCCTCGGAAGCGGTGGAGTGGTTCGTTCGCCGGAGTTGCGTAAAGAAGTTACTAGGGAAGTCGCTGAATTTGCGTTGTCCCTGGGGCTTAGCATGCATGGGGCTGTTGCATCCCCGCTGCCTGGGCCAAGCGGCAATGTGGAGTACTTCCTGTGGCTGAAAAAGGACGGTCAGCCAACAGATCTGGCTAGAGTGGAAGAAATGATTGACCGCGCAGTCGAGGGAGGCCCGCAATGACACGTGAGATCCTGTTGGTGCCTCATGCCAACCGTCAGCAGAACTTGGAGGCTACGTCGCGTGCGGCAGAACTCCTACAAAGTGCGGGAATTACTGTTCGAGTGTGCGCGGACGAAAAGGTACTGCCGGGATTAAAGCATGTACCTCACACCGAAGATGCGGCCGCAGGGTGCGAATTGGTGTTGGTTTTAGGCGGCGATGGAACCTTCCTCCGTGCCGCCGACATGGCGCGTGCCGTAGATATTCCGGTGTTGGGCATCAATCTAGGCCACGTGGGGTTTCTGGCCGAGTGGGAGGTCGAATCCCTAGATCAGGCCCTAGTGCGGGTCATAGATAAGAGGTACCGTATTGAGGATCGACTCACCATCGATGTCACTATCTTTGATGAGGAAGGGACCCTTCTTAACCGCAGCTGGGCTTTGAATGAGGCTTCGGTAGAAAACCAAAACCGATCCGGCGTGCTAGATGCAATCTTGGAAGTTGACCGCAGACCGGTGTCGTCCTTTGGTTGCGATGGGGTGCTAATTTCCACGCCTACTGGGTCGACTGCCTATGCGTTTTCGGCTGGCGGCCCAGTGCTGTGGCCCTCCCTCGATGCGATTTTGGTAGTACCGAATAACGCGCATGCGCTGTTTACCAAGCCATTGGTTGTATCTCCCAATTCTTTAGTGGCCGTTGAATCAACTATGCGTACGACACCGGCGACCGTGATTTTGGACGGTTTCCGTGAGCTCGCAATGCCACCAGGGGCACGTGTGGAAGTAGTGCGAGGCGCGCGTCCGGTGCGATGGGTACGCTTGGATGACCAACCTTTTACTGACCGTTTAGTCTCGAAGCTGCGCCTGCCCGTAGAAGGGTGGCGCGGGCCGAAGGAGAAGTAGTGCTCGTCGATATTTCCATCAATGATCTGGGTGTTATTAGCCAGAGCTCTGCGGAACTATCCGCGGGCCTTACTGTGCTTACCGGTGAAACCGGTGCGGGTAAGACCATGGTGGTTACTGGTTTAAGGCTCTTAGCCGGTGGTCGCGCGGACGCCTCCCGGGTGCGCGATGGCGCGAAAAAGGCCGCAGTGGAGGGGCATTTTTCTTCCGCAAAGGACTCGATCCGTGAGTTGGTGGATTCGGTAGGCGGAGAGCCCGACGAAAACGGAGAATATATTGTTTCGCGCACAGTCTCCGCCGCGGGAAGATCGCGGGCCTATTTAGGCGGCCGCGCAGTACCGGCTGCAACCCTGGGCAAGTTCGCGCGCGAGCTGATAACGGTCCACGGGCAAAATGATCAGCTGCGTTTGCTCGCGCCCGAAGAACAACTGGGCGCGGTAGACCGTGCGGATCCGAAGTTGGCGGGCGTGCGGGAGCGCTATACCGAGGCCTTCAAAGAGTGGCGCAGCCTCGCCAAGGACTATAAGCGGCGTACGGAGCAGCGCCGCGAGTTGGCGCAGGAGGTTGATCGCCTGCAATTCGCCGTCGATGAGATCGATGGCATCGCCCCAGAACCCGGCGAGGACGAGGAACTGGTGCAGCTGGTTCGCAAGCTGCAAGACGTCGATGGGCTGCGCGAGTCCGCGGAAATCGCGTTGGCTTCCATCGATGGTACCGAGGAACTGGAAGAGGCCGCCTCGGCCCTGCTAGGCCGGGCGGTTTCTGCATTGGCGGGATCCACCGATAAGGAACTGGCGGCCTTGGGCGAACGGCTCGGCGAGATCTCGTCGCAACTGGGCGATATCTCCGGCGAGCTCGGTGGGTATCTAGCCGGGCTGCCGGCGGATCCACACCTGTTGGAAAGGTCCCTCCAGCGGCAGCAGGAACTGCGCACGTTAACTAGGAAGTACGCGGGGGATATTGATGGAGTCGTAGCTTGGCGCAATGAGGCTGCGGCAAAGCTCGAGTCTATGGATACCTCTACAGAAGCCCTAGAGGAGCTGAAAAAGCAGGTCAAAGACGCTGAATCGGTGATGATTGAGCGGGCAGGGGAGCTGACAAGGGGGCGTCGGAAAGCGGCGAAGGCCCTAGGCGAGCAGGTGACGCAGGAGCTCCACGGCTTGGCCATGCCCAACTCGACTCTGACGGTCGAGCTTACGCAAGCGAAATATTCTAAGTCCGGCGCAGACGCGGCCGAGCTGCAGTTGAATGGTAAGCCGATTGCCTCTGCTGCCTCGGGCGGCGAACTCTCCCGTGTCATGCTGGCCTTGGAGGTCGTGCTGGCAGACGAGGACGGCGCCACCTTGGTCTTCGATGAGGTCGATGCCGGCGTGGGCGGACGCGCAGCGGTAGAGATCGGCCGCCGCCTGGCGCGCTTGGCGGTGCATAACCAAGTGATTGTGGTAACGCACCTGCCACAGGTCGCAGCGTACGCGGATGCGCACCTGCATGTATCGAAGGAGAAATTTACCTCTGGTGTGGCCGAGCTTTCACAGGAGGAGCGCGTAGAGGAATTGGCCCGCATGCTGGCGGGGTTGGACGATACCGAGACCGGGCGCGCGCACGCACAGGAGCTTTTTGACCGCGCGCAGGAAGAAGCTTCCGCGCGCCTCGCCCACTCGAAACCATAATCACGCCACAATAGGGCTCATGGCTCTGTTTTCCCGTAACCCCGAGCAGCCTGCTGCACTGCGCGATTGCACTCCAGGCGCTAAGGGGATGAAAAAATTTAGTGAAGGCGATGTCGCCGTAATTGATGCGGCCAATATCTCTCGCCACGAGGCTCAAACTCTCGTAGACCTTAAGCCCTCCGCCGTTATTAACGTGGCGGAATTTTCTACCGGCACAGTCCCTAATTATGGCCCGCACATGTTGCTTGACGCCGACATTACCCTCCTTGAAGGCGTGGGACAGTCCTTTGTTTCCGAGTTCAAAGAGGGCAAAAAGGCGCGCATCGGGGACGACGGCACCGTCTTTAGCGGCGATAAAGCGCTCGGCACCGGCCGCGTAGTAACCCGCGAACGAGCAGAAAAGAACTTCACCGCGGCGCAGGGCGCGCTGATTGACCATATGGAATCCTTCTTTGGCAATTCCATTGATTTCATTAACTCGGAAGGCCCGCTGCTTATCGACGGCCTCGGCGTCCCCGCTTCCGGTTCCGAAATCGCCGGCCGGAAGGTTGTCCTCTTTTCGCCTACCGATAGGCACCGCGAACAGCTCAAGCAGCTGCGCAACTTTATTCGCGAGTATGAGCCGCTGCTGATCGCAGTGGGAACGGCGGCAGATTCCTTGCTGGCCCAAGGGTATAAGCCAGATTTCATTATCGGGGATCCCAATGACGTGAGCGATGAAGCTCTGCGTTGCGGCGCCCGCGTAATCGTTCCTGCGAACCCGGAAGGAGAGGTAGAAGGCCTCGACCGCATCCAGGACCTCGGCATCGGCGCGATGACTTTCCCCGCAGCAACACACTCAGGTACCGACCTAGGCCTGCTCTTTGCTGATTACCACGGCGCGGATCTCATCGTGCAGGCCGGCGGTGGGGTAGACCTCGATGATATCTTTGCTGACCGCACCAACCCCTCGGCCGTGCTGTCCCGCCTCAAGGCCGGTACCAAGGTGGTAGACGCCGATGCGGTGATCAATCTCTACAGTGCGCCCTCCTCCAACCTCGGCTGGTTGTGGGCAGTCCTGGGAATCCTGGTTGCCATTGCGGCAGTCATCCTCATCGTCGGTTTCGGCGGCAGCCAGGACTTTGCCAGCAACCTTAGCGAAACCTGGTCTAGCCTCTTTGGAGGCGCATAAGCCATGGCAAAGACTGAGCTCGTAGCAGGCTTGGGCTTCGGCGCCGCGGTAGGCGTAGCCTTAGGCGCCCTAGTGATTGCGCCGAACTTGACCACCAGCATGGCGGACGACGATCCGATACGCGAGGAGCACCGGAAAGTGGTCCAAGACAATAAGATTCTGCAGACCCAGAATGAGGCCAGCGACAAGCTGGTGGCCGATTCTGGCGCGGAAATGGTTGACGGGACATTGTCACAGCGCCCAGTGCTCATCGTGACCACCGATGACGCCAATGGCGGAGACGTGGACGCGATTCGGAAGCTCTTGGAGTCTTCCGATGCCACGGAGGCCGGCGAGATTAAGCTGACCAAGGACTTCTTACGCTCCGAAACTAAGGACAAGCTGCTTCCCATCTTGAAAGATATTGCGCCCAAGAAGGCAGATATCAAAGGCTTAGATTCTGCAGGAGCCCTCAGCGGTGAGGTCTTGGGGACTGCGCTGTCTATGGATCCTGAGAGCACGAAGCCTTTGGCCTCAGTAGACGAGCGTGCAGACGTGCTCCATAAGCTGCGCGACGAGGGCTTTATTGATTACGAGGACGGCACCATCGTGCCTGCGCAGGCTATCGTCGTGGTCTCTGGAAGTGGCCTACGAGGCTATCCGTCCACCGCGCTGGCAGAATTTGCCACCGGTTTGGATGATGTCAATGGGTCCGTGGTGTTGAGCGGGCGCACCAAGCAGACTCAGGATGATAAGGCGCTAGCCCAGGTGCGTGATCAGGACGCGGAGCTGTCTACGGTCGATGGCACCGAACGGGCAGTAGAGCGCATTGCGGTCATTCTGGCCACCCAGGAACAACTGGATGGTGGCCAGGGTCACTATGGCGCCACCGAGACTGCTGACTCCGCCTTGCCGGGAAAGGAATAGCCCATGGCGCATGATTTCAAGGTGCTTGATTCGCAGCTGCTTGTTGAAGCCCCCATTATTGCCCTGCGCCGCGACGAGGTAGTCATGCCCGGTGGTGTTTCCGCCTCCCGGGAAGTAGTCGAGCACCTAGGTGCTGTGGCCGTTGTGGCAGTAGACTCAGACGAGCGTATTGCGATGGTGTATCAGTACCGCCACAGCGTGGGAAAGCGCCTGTGGGAACTGCCGGCGGGATTGCTCGACGTCCGCGGTGAGGATGAGCTGACCGGCGCGCAGCGTGAATTGCAGGAGGAGGCCGGCCTAAGCGCACAGACGTGGTCCGTGTTGACGGACCTTGTGACTTCGCCGGGTTTCTGCGAGGAGGCGGTTCGCGTATTCCTTGCCTCGGAGCTTTCCGACGTCCCCCGGATGGAGGCTACCGGTGACGAAGAAGCCGATATGGAAATCGCTTGGGTGGGACTCGATGAGACCGTTGACAAGGTACTGCGCGGTGACATCGTCAATTCCATCGCCTGTAGCGGCATCTTAGCGGCCTACGCGGTGCTGCGCGGCGGCAAGGGAACCCGCAGTGTGGAGGAGCCGTTCAACCTTCGACCGACCTCAATGAGCTCCCGCCGCACGGGCGCGGACCTAAAACAGCTGTGAGCGCGCTCGAAAACGTAGCGCAGACGTGGCTTAATCATCTAGCAGTCGAGCGCGGCGTTTCCGCCAATACCTTGAGCAACTATCGCCGCGATGTCCGCCGCTACCTTGCCTGGCTGGGGGAGAACGGGGTTGAGGATTTGCGGTCGGTGACGCGACCGATGGTAGAGGCTTATCTTAAAGACCTGCGCTCCCACATGGCTGTGGCCTCAGCCAACCGAGCGCTCATCGTTGCTCGCGGACTGCATAAATTTGCCGTGTCAGAGGGCGTAGTGGACGTCGATGTCGCGGTTGAGGTAACCCCTCCGTCAACCGGGCAGCATTTGCCTGAGACATTATCGGTAGATGAGGTCACCGCCCTCATTGAAGCGACTACTACTGAGACCCCAGTAGATGTGCGCGACCGTGCCCTGCTGGAGATGCTCTATGGCACCGGCGCGCGAATCTCGGAAATTATCTCCCTGACCGTTGATGACGTGTCCGCCGCGCAGGAGGTAATACGCCTGCGGGGCAAGGGAGACAAAGAGCGGATTGTGCCAGTGGGCTCGCATGCCCGCCAGGCTCTCGATGCCTACTTGGTGCGGGCTCGTCCAGCACTGAGCAAAGGTAAGACGCCCGCGCTGTTTCTCAATACCCGCGGTGGGGCTCTATCGCGTCAAAGTGCATGGACTGTGTTGAAGACGGCAGCGCAGCGGGCGCAATTGGGAAAGTCCATTTCTCCGCACACCTTGCGGCATTCTTTTGCGACGCACCTGCTTGAAGGCGGCGCAGATGTGCGCACCGTGCAAGAATTGCTGGGACATTCCTCGGTGACGACAACGCAAATATATACTCACGTCACTGCCGATTCCTTGCGCGAGGTGTGGCGCACTGCCCATCCCCGTGCCTAAGAAAGGACCTATATGTTTTCAACTCGTGTAGCTGGTGCGGTGCTATCTACCGCCTTGTTTTTCCCAGCGGTGGCACACGCCCAGCTGCCGCCGGAAGTAGAGGCTGCTATTGCCGCTCCCATTTCGGTTCCTGCCGGCCAGACCACGACTGTAAGCTTGCCTGTGCCGGCCGAAGCCAGCTACTCCGGCGATGGGTGGAATGTGTCTGCCTCTGGTACCTCCGCTACCATCACCGCCCCAGCAGAAGGCGGCCAAGTCTCGGTTCCTGTCTCCGCCCAAGGCATGAATGCGACCCTGACGCTGGTAGCCGATGGGTCGGTTGCGCAGGAGGACATTCAGGAAGAAATTGATGGCGCGGAAGGCGGACCGGCCCCAGCTCCAGCGCCGGATTCGGGCTCTGATAAGCCGGCTGGAGGTGATAATGCTCCAGCAGGAAAAGGTGCCGAGGGCGGAGATGGCAAGCCCGCGCCGTCGAAGGAAAATAGCAACTTGCCGGTTGTTCCAGGTGAAAAGCCGGAGCGCAAGCCTGCTGGAGAAGCCAACCTTGAAGGCGCGGAATACGTCAACCTTGAATCCAAGATCGAAGGCAATACTATTACCGCGAAGATGGGCTTCAAGCAGGCCTTTGACCTCTACCAGCAATTCAAGGACACGCAAGAAAACGACGTCACGCTGCGTTACCTCGATGGCGAGGGCAATATCATCCAAGGCGTAGAGCGTGACGTGGATGCCTCTTCTCGAACCCTCACCTTGACTTATCCGGAGGGCGAGGCGCCTGATAATCCCTTTATCATGCAGTTGCTTCGCAATGACGGTTCTGGGGCCGCACTCATCGTCACCCTACAGGACCCTAACTATCAATCCGCCGCGGAAAACCTCGATGAGCGCCAGCGAAAGGAACCCAAAGAAGAAGACGACGGCTCACATTTGGGCTGGATTATTGGAGGGGCAGCTGCGGCGGTACTCATCGCGCTCATAGCTCTGGTGGCAATCCGAAAACGCCGTTCCAGTCAACGCTAAACACTTGATATAGACTAAGTCTCGGTACTTTTAATCCGTAACGGGTACGCTTTAATGACAACGTTGTAATCAACCCTAAGCCAAGTGTCATGGTCCGGACTTGGCGTCAAGGAAGCAGGTGTGACTGTGAGCGAAGAGGGTCTATTTTCTGCCTCTGACGTAGAGGTGGGGCTGACCGGTCGTCCTATCCGTGAGTTACCGGAACCCGCACCCTTGGAAAAGCATGGGCCGGCCACCATCATTTCGATGTGTAACCAAAAGGGTGGCGTAGGTAAAACCACCTCAACCATCAATATGGGTGCTTGCTTGGCGGAATACGGCCGTAAAGTCCTCTTGGTTGACCTTGACCCCCAGGGCGCGCTTTCGGCGGGTCTCGGGCTCACACATGACGATATCGAGGACACTATCTATGACGTGATGCTCGATAGTCACACCTCTATTCATTCCGCTATCCAGCACACCGGGGTACCGGGCTTGGATCTGGTGCCGGCGAATATCGACCTTTCCGCCGCGGAAATTCAGATGGTCAATGAAGTCGGTCGCGAGCACACCCTTGCCCGTGCGCTACGTCCGGTGCGCCGCGATTATGACTTCATCATTATTGACTGCCAGCCCTCCTTGGGCTTGCTTACCGTCAACGCCCTTGCTTGCTCACAGGGTGTGATCATCCCTATGGAGTGCGAGTTCTTCTCCCTGCGCGGTTTGGCGCTGTTGACCGATACCGTGGAGAAGGTTTCTGATCGCATTAACTTTGACCTTGAGGTCATGGGAATCCTAGTGACCATGTTTGATCGCCGGACCAAGCACGCCCGGGAAGTGATGTCCCGAGTGGTGGATTACTTTGGCGATAAGGTCTTTGACACAGTCATTACCCGGACCGTTCGATTCCCAGAGACTTCGGTAGCCGGAGAGCCGATTACTACCTGGGCACCCAGCTCCCCGGCCGCACAGCAGTACCGGAACTTGGCCAAAGAGGTCATCGAGCGCTCGACCGTTTAAGGTATCGTGACCCAGCCGGAGATTACGGGCTTTCGCATTGCACTGCGAAATTTTGAAGGCCCTTTTGACCTGCTATTGCAGCTTATTCAGTCCAAGAAGATGGACGTGACGGAGGTTGCGCTGTCAGAAGTAACGGACGAATTTGTGGCGTATACACGCCAGTTGGGCGCATCTGCTGATCTGGATGAGACCACTGATTTTTTATTGGTGGCAGCCACGCTTTTGGATTTGAAGGCAGCGCGGCTTCTGCCGCGCGGTGATGTCGACGATATTGAAGACTTGGAACTGCTGGAGTCGCGCGACCTCCTTTTTGCCCGTCTGTTGCAGTACAAGGCTTATAAGCAAGCAGCGGACCAATTCGCCGTGTGGCAGCGCGAGGCGCAGCGCAGCTATCCGCGTGCGGTTTCCATCGAGGAGAAGTTTGCGGAACTTTTGCCTCCAGTTTCGCTCGGCCATACGCCGGCCAGTTTTGCCGAGCTAGCGGCGGGCGTGTTCCGTCCCAAGCCGCCGGAGGGGGTGGCAACCGGTCACGTGCACGCCGTAGCAGTATCGGTACCAGAGCAGGCCGGCAAGATTTTGGAAACACTCAAGCTACTCGGCGCAGGTCAATGGACCAGCTTTGGTGCACTAACCCGCGACTGTACGGTTTCTATGCAGGTAGTGGGGCGTTTTTTGGCCCTGTTGGAGTTGTACAAAGCCAAGGCGGTTGATGCACAACAAGAAGAAGCGCTGGGTCAGCTGGACCTATCGTGGACAGGCTTGGATGTTGACCCAGCGGTAGTTGCCGCAGCGAACTGGGACTAAGGGCGCTGTTGGATGAATTCCAGTGTCTCGGGGGAGAGCTCGCGGTCGGAGTAGACACGTACGTCTGGTTCCTCGGGGTTGTCCTCGGTGCCTATGCGGCGCCCTTCCCATACCTGTTGGAGCCCTTGCTTTTCGATGACCCGGATGGACGCCGGGTGGTTTGTCGTAACGCGGGCCGTGATCGGTGAGTCAGGGTCCACTTGGCGGATGCACTTAACCGCTGCCGAGGTGATCTCGGTGGCAAAACCTGCGCCCCAATGGGCGGGGCGCAGGCGGTATTTGATGTCCCAGAAGTTTGCCTCTTCGACGAAGATGGCACCACCGACGCCGACGAATTCCGAAGGGTTGTGGCGCAAATAGGCGGCCCAAGGCCCGAAGTGGTGGGCGTCCCACGACTGGGAGGATGCTTGTGCGAGTGCGCGGGTGGTGCGGATATCGGCAAAGCGCCCGTTGGGGCGGTGGCTCCAGATACGTCCGTCGCTGTAGACCTTGTGGGTCTCTTCGGTATTTGCGGCGGACAGCGGGATGAGGATGAGTCTGTCGGTGCGAGTGATAGTTTCCATGACAATATGTTACACGAGTCACAGTCGGAGCCGAAAGTGATCTGGAGAATTTTCAGCAATTTTTTCTTCTCCACTAAACTCGGGCGCTATGGATCTTCCCCTCATCTCGCAGCTGCGTTCCCGTCTTGAGTCCATATTGCTCGTGCTCGACTCCCCAGCTTCTGTGGAGTCATTGGCGCGTGCGCTGGGGGCGGAAAGGGACGTCGTCAGTGATTGCTTGCGTTCTATTCAGCGGGAGTTGGATAGTCGCGGTTCTGGTATTGACCTGCGCGAGACCCAGGAGGGGTGGCGCTTTTATACGCGCACCGAAAATGCTGGGGCAGTCGAAGAATTTCTCTTGGATGGCGCCCAAACCAAACTCTCCCGCGCTGCCCTGGAGACTTTGGCGGTAGTGGCCTATCGCCAGCCCGTTACTCGCCAGCAGGTGGCGGCGGTTCGCGGCGTCAACGTTGACGGTGTTATGCGAACCCTTAACCTGCGTGGATTGGTCCGGGAGTTGCCGCAGGATGATTTTGAGGGCGCCGCTCACCGGTACGAAACGACAGAATTGTTCCTCGAGTTATTGGGGATCGATTCTTTGGAGCGCCTGCCAGACTTGGCGCCGCTGTTGCCTGACGTAGAGGCGATCGACGAAGAGTACTAGCGTGGGGTAGGATTGCCCAGGTAATTTCATATCTTCGAGAGAAAAGGACACGTACGTGACTCCTCCCGCTCGCCGTGACGGCACACCGGATAAGAAGCAGCGAGACAGTGACATCATTGTCTCCAATGCCAAGCCGGCCCGCCACCAGCATGTATCAAAGAAAAAGCAGAAGGCTACCGCAGAATCCGTAGCCCGCGAATTGGGTGCCGATTGGCTGGTCGATGAAGGCAAGCCCAAGGGAGAGCGCCTCCAAAAGGTGCTCGCCAAGGCGGGCGTCGCTTCCCGCCGCCACGCAGAAATCCTCATCGATGCCGGCCGAGTTGAGGTCAACGGCAAGATCATCGCCAAACAAGGCGTCAAGGTAAATCCCTCCGTTGACGTCATCCGAGTAGATGGTGTGCGCGTCAACGTCAATGAAGAGCACGAATATTTTGTGCTCAATAAGCCGCGCGGCATGCAGTCCACCATGTCTGATGACCTAGGGCGCCCGTGCGTGGGTGACGTGGTTTCAGAAAAGGTCGCAGCCGGCCAGCGACTCTTTCACGTCGGCCGCCTCGACGCCGATACGGAAGGCCTGCTCATCCTCACTAATGATGGCGAGTTAGCCAACCGCTTGATGCACCCCAAGTACGAGGTGACCAAGACCTACCTCGCCACCGTATTGGGCGAGGCCGATAGGAAGCTCGTGCGACAGCTCAAGGAAGGCATTGAGCTGGAAGACGGAGTGGCAAAGGCCGATTTTGCACAGGTAGTTGATACCAACCAGGGCTATTCCTTAGTGCGTCTTGAGCTGCATGAGGGCCGCAAGCATATCGTGCGCCGCATGTTGAAGGAGGCGGGATTCCCCGTGCAGCGCCTGGTGCGCACCAAGCTGCATACAGTTCAGCTGGGCGATATGAAGCCTGGCGGTCTGCGTGCCCTCAACTCCAGCGAGCTGACTAGCTTGTACAAGGCGGTGGAGATGTAATGATTTCTAATATGCCGAATGACGGTCTCATCCTAGCCGTGGATGGCCCATCTGGAACTGGAAAGTCTACCACCTGCCGTGCACTGGCCAAGCAGCTGGATGCAAAGTACGTCGACACTGGTGCTATGTACCGGGTGGCAACGCTTGCGGTGCTGCGTGAAGGCGTTGACCCTGCTGACACCGCCGCGGTTATTGCGGCTACGGCTGATCTGCCCTTGGGGGTATCCGATGACCCAGATTCCACCGAGGTTCTCCTCGGCGGCGAGGACGTCTCGCGCGTTATTCGAGAAGACGAAGTCACCCGTAACGTTTCCGCCGTGTCTGCCATTCCGGAGGTGCGCGAGAATCTGGTTGCGCTGCAGCGCAAGCTTGCCCGCGAGGCTCACCGCGCGATTGTAGAAGGCCGCGATATTGGCACTGTGGTGCTTGCCGACGCCCCCGCTAAGGCATTCATGACTGCCTCTGCCGAGGTCCGCGCTCAGCGCCGCCAAGCCCAGAATGAAAAGGCGGGTATCGCTTCGGATTACGAGACGGTACTCGCAGATGTCCAGCGCCGGGACGCTGCGGATTCTTCCCGCAAGGCCTCACCTCTGCGCCCAGCGGAAGACGCAACCCTAGTCGATACTTCCAAAATGAGCCCAGAGGATGTGCTGGAAGCTCTGATTAACGTGGTAAAGGAGTCTGTCAATGACTAATCACGATCCCCAGGAAGAGTCGGAGACTCAGTTCCACTACCCGGCCGGTAAATTCGATGATGAGGTGGTAGAAGCCTCTCCTGGTTGGGCCGCCGATGATTTCAATACCGAGGAATTCGACTATGACTTCGATGACTCGGAATTTGGTGAGGCTGATTATGGCGACGGTGCGCACGCAGAAGAGCCTCTGAGTGAAGAGGAGTGGGAAGAACTTTCCCGCGCTTTCGGTGTGGAATCCGATGATCACACCGAAGAAGCTTTGTGCACGGTGGCCGTAGTCGGGCGCCCAAATGTGGGTAAGTCCTCTTTGGTTAACCGTTTCCTTGGCCGCCGCGAAGCAGTGGTAGAGGACCACCCTGGCGTTACCCGAGACCGAATTTCCTATGTTGCGGACTGGAACGGTCAGCGCTTTTTGGTACAGGACACTGGTGGCTGGGATCCCAACGTGAAGGGTATCCATGCGGCGATTGCCCGCCAGGCAGAAGTAGCCATGGAAACCGCCGATGTCATCGTTATGGTGGTAGACACCAAAGTGGGCATCACGGAGACGGATGAGGTCATGGCTCGCCGCCTGCAAAAATCGCCTGTGCCAGTGATTTTGGTATCGAATAAGTTCGATTCCGATAATCAGTACGCGGATATGGCGGAATTTTATGCCCTAGGTTTGGGCGATCCGTGGCCCGTATCCGCCCAGCATGGCCGCGGCGGTGCGGACGTGCTCGATGAGATTCTGCGGGTCTTTCCTGAAGAACCACGGCAGACCGCGATTACCTCTGGGCCTCGCCGCGTCGCATTGGTGGGCAAGCCTAACGTGGGTAAGTCCTCGCTGCTGAATAAGCTCACCAGCGAGGAGCGCTCCGTGGTCGACAACGTCGCGGGAACCACCGTGGATCCGGTTGACTCTCTAGTGCAGCTGGATGAGCAGCTGTGGAAGTTTATTGATACTGCGGGCCTGCGCAAGAAGGTGAAGAACGCGCAGGGGCATGAATACTATGCGTCCTTGCGCACCCGCGGCGTTATCGATGCTGCCGAGGTCTGCATCATGCTTATCGACGCCTCTGAGGAGATTTCCGAGCAAGACCAGCGCGTGCTCAATATGGTGCTCGAAGCCGGCAAGGCCCTAGTCATTGCATTTAATAAGTGGGACCTCATGGATGAGGATCGCCGCTATTACTTGGACCGCGAGATTGATCAGCAGCTGAGCCACTTGCCGTGGGTCACGCGTGTGAATATCTCTGCGGAAACGGGCCGCGCGCTGCAGAAGCTGGAGCCGGCCATGATTGAGGCACTGGAAAGTTGGGATCAGCGTGTGTCCACGGGCCAGTTGAATAACTGGTTGCGTGAGGCTATCGCGGCTAATCCGCCGCCGATGAAGAATAACCGTCTGCCGCGCGTATTGTTCGCCACGCAGGCCTCGACTCAGCCGCCGACCATCGTCTTGTTTACGACGGGCTTCTTGGACGCGGCGTATCGCCGCTACCTTGAGCGCAAGTTCCGCGAGCGGTTTGGTTTCCACGGAACGCCCATCCGCATCGCAGTGCGAGTGAGGGAGAGGCGCGGCAAGAAGCGCTAGCAGTATGCCCGTTACGCTGGGATTATAGCACTCAGGCGAGCGATTGTTGCACCGGACACGGTGTGAGAATTCGCTCGCCTTTCCGTTTATGTCCGATCATGTGGGTCTGGATAGGATATAACCAGTTAATAATTCTCTCGTGATGGAAGGCTCAGCATGCTAGCCAGCGTCATTGCGCCAGATTCAATTCTGGCCATCGTGCTCCAAGTCATCATCATTCTCAGTGCCCTGCTTCTGGGTACTCGATATGGTGGCATCGGATTAGGACTTATTTCCGGCATCGGTTTGATGCTCATGGTTTTTGTCTTCGGCCTTGCCCCGGGTGAGCCGCCGGTATCTGTGATGCTGACCATCATTGCGGTTATCGGTTGCGCGGCCACCTTGCAACAAGCCCGTGGTCTTGAAGTGATGATGCAATTTGCCGAGAAATTTCTGCGCGCCCACCCAGAGCGCATCACTATTCTCGCCCCGCTGACCACCTGGTTCCTGACGGTACTGTGCGGTACGGGCCACGTGGTGTACACCATGTTTCCGATCATTGAGGATATTGCCCTGAAAAAGGGCATCCGACCAGAGCGGCCGATGGCGGTGGCTTCGACGTCGGCTCAGATGGGTATTACGGCCTCGCCAGTATCTGTGGCCACTGTATCTCTGGCATCTATTATCGCCGAGAATGCTGGCGCTATCGATCACGCCTATTCCATTCCGCAGATCCTCATGGTGGCTATGCCCGCCTCGCTTGCCGGTGTCATTCTTGCCTCGCTGTGGTCGCTCCGCCGCGGAAAAGATTTGGACGAGGACCCGGCTTTCCAGGAGCGAATGAAGGATCCGGAGTTTGCAGAGAGCATTCACCAGTCCACCGGGTCGCTCATGGATGAGGAATTTTCGCCAGAAGCAAAACGCTCGGTGGTTATCTTCCTTTTGGCTATTGCCAGCGTGGTGGCGCTCGGTGCGTTTGAATTCCTGCGCCCCCTCGTTCCAGGCGACGATGGCGAGTTGAGCCCGCTATCTATGAACCTGGTTATCCAGATGGTCATGCTTGTTGCCGGCGCAATCATCTTGCTCAGCTGCAAGGCTGACCCGAAGAAGATCGCGTCCACTCCAGTGTTTAAGGCCGGTATGACGGCAGTATTCTCCGTCTTCGGTGTGGCGTGGATGGCCGATACCTTCTTTGAAGCCCATATTGATGCTTTGGAGTCCAACCTCGGGTCCGTGGTGGAGGCCGCCCCGTGGGCCTACGCGGTGGTACTGGTCATCGTGTCCAAGTTGGTTAACTCCCAGGCTGCAGCGTTGGTCGCGATCGCGCCTATCGGTTTGCAGCTCGGCATCGATCCCGCCGTTATCGTCGGATTCTACGGCGCAGCCTATGGCTATTTCATTTTGCCGACGTACCCCTCGGACCTTGCCTGCATCGGCTTCGACCGCACGGGCACTACGCACATTGGCAAGTTCGTCATCAATCACTCCTTCCTTGTGCCTGGAGCGATTTCGGTCTTCACCTCATGCGTGGTGGGCTCGCTACTGGCCCAGGTCCTGCTCTAATCCGAATCCCGTACCAACACGAAGGCATCCGTGCGGTACGGGATGCGTAGTTTTTGCCCCGGTTTAAACCCCATGTGCTTGTAGAGGTACCAATCCAGGTTGTGGGTCATGCGTTCGTGGATGGTTTCGCCATTGCGCAACCAGTAGGAGCGGGTGTGCATCAGCTGGTGAAGCTGCTCGGGGGTAAGTTCGTGTTCCCAGGTCAAGCGCAGTTCACGGTCTAAAACCCACGGTGCGGTGTAGGTGGGGTAAAAACCCGGTTTGTGCACGTCGCCAGAGTGCATTATGCGCGAGAGCCGCAGGATCCAGGGGTCCGCGTTGACATCAAGCGTGTTCCACACCAGGAGAATCTTTCCGCCCGGCGCGAGGACGCGGTCAAGCTCTGCACAGGCGGCTGGTACGTCGACCCAGTGCCAGGTTTGGGCGAGGCAGGCGGCGTCTAAGGAGGCGTCGGCGAGCGCGGTGTTTTCGGCCGTAGCACGAAGGGCTGGCAGGTGGAGGTGTGCTGCGAGGATTCCAGCCATATCGGCGGAAGGCTCTAGCGCAAAAACCTGAGCATTGGGGAGGGACGCGGTGAGTTTTCCAGTTCCGGCCCCAATATCGGCAACGGTATGGGCGTTAGCGATAAGGGCAGAGACCTCGTCCGGATAGCCGGGGCGCACATCGTGATAGGTGCTCGCGCCGTGACGGAAGGCCTGAGCGGAAGCGGTGCGTTGTGCGGCATCGCGGAAGCCAGGGCCTTGTCTAGTGGAGGGCTTGCGGTAGCTAGGGAAGTGGCTGGGATTGGGGCGGCGAGTCGACATAACCCATCTAACCTACCGCGAATTAGAATAGCTGCCTATGAGGACACTTCCTGCACCATCAGATCCCAGGTGGCTGCTAAAGACTGTCTTTTCTCGTCCATCCCTCACCGTGCCGGCTGCACTCTGCATGGCTGTATCTTTTCTGCTTAACGGATCGACTCCAGTGATAGTGGGACATGCTATTGATGAAGCTGTCTCGGAAGGAGACGTTGACCGACTAGGCATGTGGCTGGTGGTATTGGGGGTAGCTTTTGGCCTTAATGCCATAGCCGCATGGTTCGGACGCGGCCTCAACGCGCGAGCCATGCTAGTAATTGGCCACGATCTGCGCATGGCCATCACGGATAGGATTCAAGATCCGCGGGGCATTGCAGGCGAGCCCCGCAGCACCGGCGAACTGCTTGCCATCGCCTCCACAGACGCACGGCGCGTGCAGAATGCCGTTATGATGACGGTCTTTCCCGTCGCTGAGATCGCTGCCATTGTGTATGTGGCGATCATGGCTAGCCGTATTAACCTGCCTTTAGGCATCGCCATTTTGTGTGGCGGGCCGTTAATGGTGTGGGGCTCAGTGCGCGCGGCAAAGCCTCTGCGCACGCGTTCCGGAAGCCGCCAAGCGGCGTTGGCGAAGGCCAGTTCCATGGCCACCGATGTGGTCCAGGGCCTGCGGATCCTTAAGGGCCTGGGTGCAGTAGCCACTGTCAGTAACCGATATTCCACGGTGTCTGGAGCTGCCTACGAACGAACAGTAGAGGCCAATGCTGCCCAAGCGCGACTTAATGCGACTACGGAGATTTTGGGCTCGGTGTATGTCATTGCGGTGGGCATTGGTGCAGGCGTGATGGCCATGCACTCCATGGTGAGCGTAGGTGAACTCATTACGGTTATCGGCCTCACGCAATTCATTATCACCCCGATGACGATGCTGGGCCGAAATATCGCCTCGCGGTGGGCGGCCGCACAGGCAAGCGCAGAGCGTATTATTGCCGTCCTCGCCGCACCCGGGGTAGAGAAAAGTGAACCGCAGGTTCCGGCCCTCGCTCCTGGGGTCAACGTGGTGCCCGAGCCTATGCCAGAGGATCTCGTCTTCTTGCCGCGCGAGCGGTTCCTGGTTGTTCCACACGAAACTATGCTTTTTGAGGGGACCGTGCGGGACAATATTCATCCGGATAGCGCAAGGGCACAACGGGCCCTCTTCGTAGCTGCAGGGGAAGATATACCGGGCGGGTTGGACCGCGAGGTGGGAGAAGGCGGCCGAAACCTCTCCGGCGGACAACAACAGCGGGTGGCGCTGGCACGAGCCATTGCTGCGGACGCGGAGATCTTAGTTTTAGCCGATCCAACAACCGCCGTGGACTCGGTGACCGAGCAGGAAATAGCGCAGCGGGTGGCGCGTCACCGTGGGCCTAAGCCCACGCTTGTCTTCACCACCTCGCCGGCGTGGGCAGCAGTGGGGGCGGAGCTTTGATGCGGTTTCCTACGGCCTCCTGGCCTCAAGTGCGTAAGGAAGTGGGTCGCCAGCTTTCCGACGTCCCCGCCGTCCGCTGCCAAGCCACAGCGGCCTTAGCCTTGCTTACCGCAGGGGCCGGCAGCAATGTAGCGATTCCCATCCTGTTGGGAAAGATCGTCGACGCAGTCATTACTCAGGGCGCCATTGTGCCCATTGGTATTTCCTTAGTTCTGGTGGCCGCGGTCTCGGCATTGTTTTCCGCGGCAGGGTTCTATGTCCTTTCGCGCCTGAGCGAACGCGTGATCTCCGCTTTGCGCGAAGATATGGTTTCTACTGCTCTCCGCCTGCCTACCCACCGTGTGGAGGAAGCCGGCACTGGGGATTTGGTCTCTCGCTCTACCGATGATGTAGCAGAACTCTCTGCTGCCGTCACCGAGACCGTCCCCGTGCTGGCCAAATCTGCTTTCGCCATCGCAACTACGGGGGTGGCACTAGTCAGCCTCAATTGGCAATACCTACTGGTCGTAGGTGCAGTTGCTCCGCTTTATGTATTTGCCGCGCGCCAGTACCTGCAGCGCGCTCCGCAGCGCTATACCGAGGAACGCGCTGCCATGGCGGAACGGGCGCGCAGACTCCTGGAGGCAATTCGCGGGCGAAAGACTGTGCGCGCCTTTGGCATGGAAGATCAGATGCACGTTGGGATTGAGCGTGCCTCCGCACAGGTGGTGGATAAGGGGTACGCAGCGCGAAGGACAATGATGGTCTTGCAGCTATGGATGACGGTCATTGAGTTAGTTATGCTGGTCTGCGGTTTGCTCATCAGCTTTTGGGTGGTGCAGGCTGGGGCGTTGACCGTTGGCGCAGTCATCGCTGCCATGCTCCTTCTTATTCGCTTGCGGGGCCCGCTCATGGGATTGATGCGAGTAATCGATACCGTTCAATCCGGCTATGCCTCTCTGTCTCGAATAGTTGGGGTGGTCATGGATCCGCCACGGGCGGTGCCAGACTTCGGCGCGCCGACCCCAGGTGGGGTTGCCGAATTAAAAGAAGTGAGCTTCAGCTACGATGACGGCGGCTGGGCTGTGCAAGACGTGAACCTTAAGCTTCCCGCTGGACACACCGTAGCTTTAGTGGGAGCCTCTGGCGCGGGAAAGACCACGGTCGCTGTTCTTCTGGCCGGACTGCGAGTCCCGGCTACCGGAACAGTCTTGGTGGATGGAGTAGAGGTATCGGCCCTTTCTGATTCCGAAAGGGTGGCGCGTTTAGCGATGATTTCCCAAGAGGTTCACGTATTCTCAGGAACCCTGCGCGAAGATTTGTCCTTGGCCGCCCCGCAAGCCTCAGACGCACAAATGGAAGATGCACTACAGCGCGTCGGCGCACAGTGGTATGCACAGTTAGAGGAGGGCCTAGATACGGTCATTGGAGCTCGGGGAATCCACCTTGACCCAGTAGCAGCACAGCAGCTTGCGCTGGCGCGAATATTGCTTTTAGATCCCAAGATCGTCATCATGGATGAGGCCACTGCAGAGGCCGGATCGGTGGGGGCGGAAGCTCTGGAAGAAGCCGCGACAGAGGTCACCCGTAGGCGAACCGCACTGATAGTGGCGCACCGACTAGACCAAGCCGCACGAGCCGATAGCATCGCCGTGATGGATAACGGACGGGTGGTGGAGCAAGGCAGTCACCACGAACTGTTAGATTATGGTGGCCGTTATAAGCAACTATGGACCGCATGGCAGAAGGGACGACAGAGATGAACGCGAGGTCGCTACGGGCCCTGGTTGGTGCGGTAGCAGTGAGTTTCCTTGCGGTTGCCGGCGCATCTTGTTCGGCCGATTCGCCCGACTCCGCGCCCCAAGCAGTCCCAACTGAGACGAAAAACTTAGGGATTCCAACCTCCGCACCGCTAAGCGGACCCGAGCCAGGAAGCTATACCACCGTTAATCTGCCATCGGGCCGTTCCTTTATCCTCAGCGTGCCCAAGGACTACACGGGGGATAAAAAGTGGCCCATCGTCCTGGCCTTTCCAGGCTGGGGACAATCTGCCGAAAATCTCCGCGGCTATTCCCGCCTCGATGCCGCTGATGCCATCACCGCTTTCGCAGAAGGTAAAAAGAAGGCTTGGAGCCCTGCTCCTTATGCCAAGACGTCAACAGCAGAAGACAAAGAATTTGTTCGCGACATCATTGATGCCGTTCGAGCAACGTATCGGGTAGATGACTCCCGGATTTTTGCTACCGGCATGTCGAACGGCGGCGGGTTTGCCGCCTACCTGGCCTGTCAGATGCCCGATGTTTTTAAGTCCGTGGCTACCGTTTCCGCTGCCTACTACAAAGATATTCTTAAAGACTGTGCCCATTCCCCCGTGGGTCGATTGGATATTCACGGCACCGTGGACCCCGTGGTGGGTTACTACGGTGGAACGCGCCATAAGACCAAGTACTATTCCGTGGAATCCGTGCTGGAACAAGACCGTAAACGCAATGGTTGCTCTACCAAGGTCGATACGATCCGCCTGGTCAACAATGCACTCGATATGAAGTGGAGCGGCTGTACCGCACCGCTTGAACACATCCGTATCGCCGGAGGCTCACACGTATGGCCCGGTGGTACAGCAGACGCGCACAATGAGGTAGGCAAATTCTTTGCTACTGACCGCGTCCTAGACTTCTTCGGTATTCCCGGTCGCCCGTCCGGTACGGCTCAGACTTAGTCCGGTCTATAGACATGAAAGTTAGCGCCTGGAACCTTGCGCACCCTTTCAATGCAAATGTCTGCCACGGTAGAAAAGCCCGCGCGATGAGCAGCGCTACGCGGGGAGGTTGGCTCTGGAATTTGTACAAGGTGAAAAGACCGAGTGCCCCCATCGTCGTTATTGAGTTCCACTACCGCCTGGGCAGTGGTGCCGGAGCCCGCAAAAAAGTCTAGGACGCGCGCATCCTTTCCACCCGCAATGGAAATGAGGTGCTTAATCAAGCGCACCGGTTTGGGAAACTCGAAAACGCCCTCTAGACCCATGACGTCTTCAGCATCGCGTCGGCCGGTACGGGTCACTCCAAAGCGCTCCCCGTCCAAGATGGAGCGTGGGCGCGCTCCCACCTTCTGATAGTTCTTGGTATAGACAAAACCTCGCCGGAAGACGAGCTCATCGAAGCGCTGCTCAACCTTATCCCGGCCCCAGCGCCAACGGGCGACTTTTTCTTTTCCCACCGGCTGGTCCGGCCAATACTCCTTGCCATCGGGGCCGGAGATAGGGAAGTCGAGGGAGGGAAGGTACCCAAGGGTCTTAGAGTCCAAACGCACCAAGGAATAGTTCCCTTTGTCGTCCTTATGGTTGTATTTGGTGGAAGTATGGCCTTGGAGATCGACATTGAAACCGGGATTGTTAGGAGTACGGGCGTAGCACAGAATATATTCATGCTCTACCACCGCGTATTTAGAATCGTTCTTACCGGTGCCGGCCTTTTTCCAAATCAACTGGCCGGCAAAGCATTCCTCCCCAAAAACTTCATCGAGTACCTTGCGCGTATTGGCCACTTCGTCTTCTCCAATGGAGACAAAAATAAAACCTTGTGCGGAAAGTACATCTCGGGCCAAGATGAGTCGGGGAAGCATCATCGACAGCCATTGCGAGTGCCATTCTGCATAGCTTCCGGAACGCATCTGGCGGCGTAAACGATAGTTATCGCGGTAAACAAAGTCCTTGCCGGTATTATAAGGCGGGTCGATATAGATGACGTCAAAGAGCTCCCCGCGGTTGGCAAGCTCTTGCAGAACCGGAAGATTATCTGCCGCAATAATAGCGTTGCCGGTGTCCCAGGCTGTGCTGAGCGCAGAATCACGCGTGAAACGCTGTGTCAGCGGCGCGCTGGCGGCTGCTCGGGCAGCGTCTTTACCCGGCCATACTAAGCCAAAGAATTCCCTGGCCGTCTCCGAGGTGGACGGTGGCGCTGGGGTAGTTGAAGCCATGGTGCGAAGCCTTCGTTGGTAAATCGTCGATACCGTCTAACGCTATCATTTGCACGATTGAGGAAATTTGACCTGAAGCTAAATTGTGCACCCTGATTTTGCTTATACTTCGCTAGGGTAGGGCTAAAGCAGCAGGCCTTATTGGGTGCTCGATATGCTGCGGTGCGTCCGGATGCCCCTGAGAACAATCCCGTTGCGGGGCGGCAAAATTTATTTGGTCTAGTGGCCGAAGAAACTTTTCGGTGGCATGTTGGCTCAAGTGTCGGTACGTTGGGGTGTGTTGCCGGACACGGCAGCTTTTAGATAAAGCTAGAACTAGAAGAAAGGATAACCACATGGGTATCTTCGATAAGGCAAAGGATGCACTGAACTCCGACAAGGGCGAAGAGCTTAGCGACAAGGGCTTGGACAAGGCAGCTGACGCAGCTAAGGACAAGCTCGGTGAGGATAAGGCTGACCAGATCGACAAGGCTCGGGACGCAGCTGACGACAAGCTCGGTAACGAGTAAATAGCTTCGCCCGCTTAAAGGGCGAATGGCTACTTTATATTTTGGCCCCCAGCCCGCAAGGGCTGGGGGCCAAAGCTGTATAAAGACCAGCAGCATAAAGCTGGCAAAGGTCTATATAGGTGCTCCCACCTTTTTGTGGGTGACTAAACTTATAGAGTGAACGTATCCCAAGCAAATTTGCATGAAATCGCTAGGATTGTATTTGTGAACAATCTTGAAGGCACCGTTTCCCATGCGGGCTCCACTAAGCAGCGCTTGCTGGAGCAGAGTGCCCGTATCCTGGCTAAGGGTGGGTGCGACGCTTTAAAGGTTTGTGCTGTGGCGGAGCAGATTGCTGTTCCCGTCGATGAAGCTAAGTCTATCTTTGAAGATGACCACGACCTTTACATTCAGACCAGCCGGTTCTTGGATGAGCGTCTCCGAGTAGCGTCCTACGAGGCACTCGATAAACTGCCAGATGACGCGACCGCGATTCAGAAACTTCGCGAGGTTGCCAAGGTCTACTTCAACTTGGCTCTTGATAACCCCACCTACTTCGCCGCCTATAACAACTGCGAGACGGCAACGAGCTTTCCCAACTTTGAGGACGGTATCGAAGAGTCGAAAAGCTTTGATGCCTTCCCGCCCACTTTCCGCTGGATGCTTGAACGCATGCGGGAAGCCGCCATTGCAGCACGCGGCGATTTTGATCACCGCTTGGTAGTGATCCAAGCACTTACTTTCTTGTCTGAGTTGCAGGGCATTACTCACTTGGCCACGTTCGGCATTATGCGTCATCTCTCGCCCACGGCGAAAAAGCAGACCTTCAATGCTTGCATTGAGACTTTATTCTCTGGGCTGGAAGTTAGCTTGCGTGACGGGGAGATAGCGCCCTTTGAACCGCGAGCACTCGTTGGCGAACCAGCGGAACCGTTTACTACAGCAGCAAAGGACATGCCAAAGTCTACGGCTGAGGAAAAGCGTGCAGCCATCTTCCGTGGTGCGGCCGAAGAGATTGCCTATAACGGTCTTCCTAGCTTGCATCTCGGCTCTGCTGCTGCGCGAGCAGGCGTAGATTTGGCAGACGCGGAGCATCTTTTCGATGGTAATTCTCACCTGCTGCGCTCTTTGGAAGAGTCTTTGGATGAAGCCAATACGCTAGCGATCATGCGCCAGAACCAGGCCGTGCCAGAAGGATCCCACGGGCTGGATTATATTAAGGCAACCGGCTTCGGATATTTGGAGTATGCGCTGGAAGACCCCGTCGGCTTTGTCGCCCTCATTGAGGTATCAAGCCGCTCGATTGTTCCCGTCTCTTTCGATGAGTCCGGCGATACTGAGCAACCATTCGATATGGGTAAGGCCTTCACCTTCATCATGAATCTGGTGCGCGATGCCATTTCTGAGTCGAATGGGCCACGATCACCATGGATTCTCTTCACCCAGATTGCGGCGCTGTGGGCCTCCATCCACGGCCTCTCGCAGTTGAGTACCGTAGGAGCCTTGCGCTATCACTCGGCTGATTTTTACTTCAACCTAGCTTCCAAGGTGATGGACATAGTCATTCAGGGCATGGTCAATGTCCTCGAGCTAAAGAAGCCAGAATAGGTATCCAGACAATAAAGGGGACCCGCAGCGGGCTCCCCCTTTTTTCTATATCCATCCCCGGGCACGTGCCGTAGTTGCTGCCTCAAAGCGGTTTCCAGTTCCTGTCTTGGCGATGAGCGAAGAGACAATATTGCGCACTGTGCCAGTGCTCAGATGAAGGTGCCCGGCAATCTGGCGGGTGTCGCTACCCTCCAAGACATGACGTGTGACCTCCCTTTCGCGTGCGGTTAGTGGATTGTCGGGCGTGAAAATAGTCTCTTGGGCCAGTGCAGGGTCGATGACCTTTAGACCGGCGTGCACTCGCCTAATGGCTTCGGCAAGTTGTTCGGGTGGGGTGTCCTTGACTACGAAGCCAGCTACGCCCGTTTCCAAAGCACGTTTGACGTAGCCACTGCGCCCAAAGGTCGTGACAATCAGGCTGCGGCAACCAGTGCCCTCTAGTTCCGCGGCCGCATCAAGACCGTTCTTACCGGGCATTTCAATATCAAGTAGCGCAACGTCGACGCCATGCTTGGCGACAAGCCCCGCCACCTCCGCGCCCGTTGCGCACTCAGCCACAACGCTAATATCTGGCTCTGTCTCCAAGAGGGCAACTAGCGCCCCACGCACCAATGATTGGTCCTCAGCAATGAGAACTCGGATGGGATAAGTCATTGCCTGAGCCTCCGGCGGTAGTAAGAGGAAGAGAGTCCGTGTCGCCCTTCATAGTAACCAAGGCCAGAGTACAGCCATTGCGGCGCGCAAGGATCAGCTGTCCGCCAGCACCTGTTATGCCTTTGCACAAACCGTCAATCCCGCCGTGGGCACGAGAAAGGCTATCATCAGCGTCAAACCCGCAGCCATTGTCCATCGCCATTGTTTTGGGCCTATGGGCAGCGTGGCAAGCATTTCGGGGCGAGGACGACGATGAGGACGTTTCCAGCAAAAAGCTGAGCACACTGGCGGTAGCCGGAGTGACCTTTGCCAACGGAGGGGACAATATCGGTGTATACGTGCCGGTGTTTACCACCTCTACGCCAGCTGAGGTAGCGATCTATTGCGTGGTCTTCTTAATCCACGTGGCGCCCCTAGTGTGGGCAGCGCGGTTTGTGGCCACGCGGCCGGGCATCGCAGAAGCACTGGAAAAGTGGGAAAGCGTACTGTTTCCAGCGGTCTTAATTCTCTTAGGAATTGCGATCTTGCTTGCGGTGTAAACGCAGAATGGAAAAAGCCGGCACCGTGAAGGTGCCGGCTGAACTTTTTGTCGGGCTAACAGGATTTGAACCTGCGACCCCTACACCCCCAGTGTAGTGCGCTACCAAACTGCGCCATAGCCCGCCGTCGAACTGTGCGACTTGTCTAGATTACATCAGTAGGATTCTACTGTGAAATCTGGGGTGTAACCTGCGCTAAAACTCGCCGCTGGAGTAGACCCAAGCGCCGCCGACACGGCGAAACGAAGAACGCTCGCGTTGTGAGCCAACGGCCGCGCCTTTATAAAATGCCTCAAACTCCACTACGCCGGAATTATCGAGCAATCCGCCTGCTTGGGTGTCCAGAATATCGAGGCGATAAAACCGGACGGGAGAATCAGCCAAGTCGAGTGTTGCAGGGCGAGTATCGGGATCCCACGTACGGAGGAGATAGGCTTCGTCGCCAGTAACAAAGGCGCTAAAGCGCGAGCGCATGAGCGCCTCCGCGGTGGGGGCATTGGTGCCGGCATGGTACTTGCCGCAGCACTCGCCGTAGGTCAGGCCGGTGCCGCACGGGCAGCGGCGCGAGGAATCAAAAGCCGCCATTAGAGCGCGTCCACGTCCACGATGGTGACGTTGCCGAGCATGCGCTCCACATCGGTGCCCTTCGCGGCAGAGCGCAGGGCGGACTCTTCTTCCGCTGACAGTTTTCCGGCAAGCTCGATGCGGCGCTCAAAGCTGGCGGGGCCGGTTTGGGTGATGCTCACGTGGACGTCGTCAAGCGCAAGCCTCTTGCCGGCATCCTTGACTGCTTGGGTAGCGGCCGTGGCCAGCGCGGACATAATAAGGCCCTCTGCGGTAAAGCCCTTACCCTTGCCGCCATTCTTCTTCGTGCGGTCGGCACTGAGGCTGTGGTCATTGTGGCGGACGACCACGCCGAATTTGGTGCCGGTGGCCGGCTGCGCAACTGCGGCGTCGGTTCCTACTTCTTCTGGCCGGTAGTCAGGAACGATAAACTGCTCGGCCCACGCACCGATGAGATCCGCAGCGCGGGCTGCCGTGCCCTGCTTGGTGAGCAGATGATCGGTCTTGTCCAAGGAAACCAAGGATTTGGGGTAGCGCGTGAGCAGAAAGATATTTTGCGCATTGTCTATGCCCACCGTTTGGTCAATGGGCGAGTGCAATACCATCAGTGGCTTGCGGAGCTTGGGCAGGTACTCCTCGGGGTTAGTATCCGCCAAGTCCTCGAGGAACTTGCGGGAAATGATAAGGCCGCGGCCGCCGAGGATGACTTCCACCTCGCCGTTGGCGTCGACCTCGCCGATTTTGTCCGCATAGTGCAGCACGGAGTGGGCAGGATCAAAGGGCGCGCCAATGGTGGCTACCGCCTTGAGTGATTTCATGGTGGTGGCCGCCTTCAACGCGGCGGCGCCACCTAGCGAGTGGCCCATGAGTAATTGCGGGGCAGAGTAGTTCTCCGTCAGCCAGGCGGCAGCGGCATGGATATCATCAACGTTTTGGCTAAAGGTAGTATCGCCAAATTCACCGGCGGACTGGCCAAGGCCGGGAAAATCGAAACGCAAAGTGGCGATGCCGAATTCAGTGAGCTGTTTCGCAGTGCGGGCGGCGCCGGGAGTGTGGCGGGAGCCGGCGAAGCAATGGGCAAAAATGGCATAGGCGATCGGGGGAGAATCCGGGAAGTCGATGGTTCCGGCCATCTCGGTACCCCGGCTCGAAGGTAGCTTAACGTTGACGGATTGCATGAGAACTACAATAACGGGCCTCTTAGCCGCAAGCCATACCAGGTTGACTACAGTCGATAAGAGTAATCCAAATAAGGAGGATGAGGTATGGGCGCGTTCGATTGGTTCTGGAAGGCAATGGGCTCGCAAAGCTCGCGTAACGATAAGAAATCCAAGGCCATCGTGGGTTCAGCCGATGAAGCGGTCCGGGTATTGGGCCAGCAGGACGACGCAGGTGTAGCCCAAGCCGCACGCGATGCCGTTGCAGGTGGCGAAATTGCAGATAAGGCACAGTTCCTCGCGGCCTTAGCAGTAGCGTGCGAGCGTACCCTGGGGATGCATCCCTTTAATGTCCAGTCCCAGGCCGTCCTGCGCCTACTTACCGGAGACGTCATCCAAATGGCAACCGGCGAAGGCAAAACTTTGGTGGGCGCCATGGCGGCTACAGGTTTCGCGTTGACTGGCAAACGCGTCCACGTTGTCACTGTCAATAACTATCTCGCCGCCCGCGACGCCGAATGGATGCGCCCTGTCGTGGAGTTCTTTGGCTTAAGCGTTGCCTCGGTAACTGAGGGCATGTCACCAGATGAGCGCCGCGCTGCCTACGCTCAGGATATTATCTACGCACCGGTCAACGAGCTAGGCTTTGACTTGTTGCGCGATAACCAAATTACCGACCGCTCTCACACGGTGCAGGCAGCCGGCGACGTTGCCCTCGTGGACGAAGCCGATTCCGTCCTAGTGGATGAGGCCCTTGTGCCCCTAGTGCTGGCCGGGAATCGGCCAGGTGAGGCCCCCACTGGGCACATCACCAATGTGGTTTCCCGGCTGCGCGAAAAGCTGGACTACTCCATCTCTGAGGACGGCCGCACCGTTCAGCTGACCGAGACTGGTGCCCGCCGCGTGGAGCAGGAATTGGGCATTGATTCGCTTTATTCGGAGGAGAATATCGGCACCATCTTGGTGAAGGTCAACCTCGCCCTGCATGCCAAGGCCCTGCTTATCCGGGACATCCACTACATCGTGGTGGATGGCAAGCTGCAGCTTATCGACGCCTCCCGGGGCCGCGTTGCCGACCTACAACGCTGGCCCGACGGGCTCCAAGCGGCGGTAGAAGCCAAGGAAGGCCTAGAGGTTTCTGAAGGCGGGCGCATCCTCGACACCATCACGCTGCAAGAACTTATGCGGCGTTATCCACTTGTGTGCGGCATGACTGGTACCGCGGTGGAAGCGACCGATCAGCTGCGGCAGTTCTATGGTCTTCATGTATCCGTGATCGACCGCAATAAGCCGCTGCAACGCTTTGATGAGCGAGACCGCATTTACGCGACAGTAGACGATAAATCCGCCGCCATCGTGGAGGAAATTGCCACCATTCACGCCACGGGGCAACCCATCCTCGTGGGCACGCAGGATGTCGCCGAGTCGGAAGATCTGGCGGATGCTCTCCGCGAGCGGGGAATTGAGGTCAATGTGCTCAACGCCAAAAATGATGAGCAGGAGGCACAGATCGTCGCCGAGGCCGGCGATATTGGACGCGTCACCGTCTCTACACAGATGGCCGGACGCGGCACCGATATTAAGCTGGGCGGTGCTCACGAAGCTGACCACGATGCAGTAGCGGAAATGGGTGGCTTGGCGGTTATCGGTACCTCTCGCCACCGCACCGCCCGCTTGGATAACCAGTTGCGCGGCCGTGCAGGCCGGCAAGGTGATCCGGGCCTGTCCCTATTCTTCGTCTCCCTTGAAGACGATGTGGTCCAGCAAGGCGGCGACGGAGAGACTGTGCGTGCCCAACCAGCAGAAGACGGACGCATTGAATCCAAGCGAGTTAGCGATTTTGTGGCACACTGCCAGCGAGTGACCGAGGGCCAACTACTCGAAATTCATGCCCAGACCTGGAAGTATAATCAGCTCCTAGCCGATCAGCGCATCATTATTGATGAACGCCGAGCCAAACTATTGGATACTGATCAAGCCTGGAAGGAACTATCCCAACGCGCTCCGGAGCGCACAGCAGAGCTACGGGAGGTCCCTGAGGAAGCACGCATCAAGGCCGCGCGCGAAATCATGCTCTATCACCTGGACTTGGCCTGGGCCGACCACTTGGAGCTTATGGACGATGTGCGCGAGTCTATCCACCTGCGCGCCATCGCACGAGAGACGCCGATCGATGAGTACCACCGCATTGCGGTGAGGGAGTTTAAGGACTTGGCCCAGCGGGCCGTCGACAAGTCTGTGGAGACTTTCCGCACCGTGCTTATCGACGCCGCTGGGGCGCACCTCGATGACGCCGGCCTCGCTCGTCCGAGTGCTACATGGACCTACATGGTGTCCGATAACCCCCTTGCGGGCAAGGGAAATTCCGTGCTGAGCGGCATCGGAAACATTTTCCGGTGAAATAATTCCCCGCGAAGGGGCCACGGACTCACATGAGTCGCTAGTATTGTTATAAGTAACTCGTAACTAATCCCCGGAGGTAACAATGAGCGAGAACACCGGAACCCCGGAACCACAGGTAGAGACCACATCTGTATTCCGCGCAGACCTGCTCAAGGAGATGGAAAACGGCGCGAATGGCAACGATACTCCCACTGCCGGCACCGACAACCTGGCGGAAGGTCAGGCCCTCCTCGTGGTAAAGCGTGGCCCGAACGCGGGTGCCCGCTTCTTGCTGGATCAGGCGACTACTACCGCCGGCCGCCACCCTGAGGCAGACATCTTCCTCGATGACGTTACGGTGTCCCGCCGCCACGCGGAGTTTCGCAAGAATGATGACGGCAAGTTTGAGGTAGTTGATGTGGGATCCCTGAACGGAACCTACGTTAACCGCGAGCCCCGCAACTCCCAGGTGCTCGAGGTGGGAGACGAAATCCAGATTGGCAAGTTCCGCTTGGTTTTCATCGCTAACCAGAGCTAATTTTTCACGTAGACTAGCCGCGCTTCCTTATTAGGAGGGGCGGTGTAGTCTGCTTATGGCACGATAAGAACTTTCAGTACCCCTAAGAGATAGACACAGTGAGCGCAGCAGATTCTTCGGCAGCAGCAGTACGCCGCACCAGCCCTAAAGCTAAGAAGCCAAAGACCATGTCCATTGGCGTGGTTTTGGAGACGTTGAATCAGCAATTCCCAGACGTCACGGTGTCCAAGATTCGCTTCCTTGAATCTGAGGGGCTCATCAGTCCACAGCGCACGGCCTCGGGCTACCGCCGCTTCACCCAAGAAGACGTGGACCGGCTGCGGTATATTCTCACCACTCAGCGCGATAACTATACGCCGCTAAAGGTTATTCGTGAGCAGCTAGAAGCCATGGATTCCGGCCAAGTTACCGCGATCGTTTCCGCAGGAAATGCGGACACTCTGCTCTCGCCGCAGCAATTTAAGGCCCCTGTGGTCACCCGTCTGACAGATGTGGAGGTAGCTACCCAGGCTAGTGCCAGCGAAGATGATGTAGCCTCCTTGGTTAAATATGGCCTCATCCGCCCGGATGCCGCCGGATTTTTCAATACCGACGACGTAGCCATCGTCTCTGCCGCCGTGGCGCTTAAGGCCTTTGGTTTTGGCGCCCGTGAACTTAAGTCCCTGCGCAATAACGCCCGCCGTCAGGCGGATCTGATCTCCCAGGCGGCGGCTCCCGTGGCGCACTCAAACTCTGATACCGCGCATCAGAAGGCGGAGGAAATCTCCCAGCAAATGACCGCTCTCGTGGTCTCCTTGCATGCGACGCTGGTGAAGTCGGATCTGCGCGAGGAATACCACTCCTAATACACACGTGATACACACGTGCTCCCGTCTTTGTGGGAGAGTGGTATTTATGAGCGATGTATCCTTAGAGTTTCACGGTATCCACCAAGTCGGCCCCGAAGACGATGTGTGCGCTTTGCTGCGGTGGCCCGAAGAAGAGCGTTTGATTCCCGTGTGGGTTTCTCCCATCGAGGGCATGCAACTGGCCGCAGTCTTAGACGGTCACCAGCCAAACCGTCCCACCTCGCACGATCTTATCTGCGAGGTGCTAGAGGGCACTGGCGGGGTAGAGGCCATTGAAATTGCCAACTACCACCAGGGAACCTTCATGGTAGATATTAAGGCTCCGAACGGGGAAGTTTATGACTCTCGGTTAATCGATGCACTCGCGGTATCCGAATATTTCAGCGTCCCTATTTCAGCCGAAGCAGATCTCCTTGCCCAGGTATCTGTTTATGCCAGCGATGCGGATGTGAAAGAGTACTTCGACCTGGAAATTTCCACCCCCGGCACAGGCGTTGATCTACCGAGCAGCGAAAGCAGTGAATCCTCGACCTCCGCATCGGGAAATGCGCAGGCAGATGCCGATTTTGAAGCCATGATGAGGTCTTTGGGGATGGAGGAAAAAGATTTCCTATCAGGGGATGATGACGAAAAAAGTTAATGACACGCGTGTGACTAATGGTGACAATGGGGTTTGAGAAGTCTAAAGTTGTACTTGACAGTTAAGCGAGCAGCGCTTGACGGGCGTATGCGCTTGGCTTTTAATTGATCTTTAGAACTTCCAACAAACACCATTGGAGTAATTACGTGAGCATTAACGAGGACTCCCAGTCCGGATCCACCTACGTGCAGGAGTCGCTTTTTGACGTCGGGCCCGACGAAGAGGTGGGCTACCGCGTTCCCATCGCTTGCCAGGTAGCGGGCATCACCTACCGCCAGCTGGACTATTGGGCTCGCACCAACCTGGTCAACCCTTCGATCCGTACAGCGCGCGGCTCGGGTTCCCAGCGCCTGTACTCCTTCAAGGATGTACTGGTACTCAAGATCGTTAAGCGCCTGCTGGACACAGGCATCTCCCTGCAGAATATCCGTTTGGCAGTTGAGTCCCTTCGGGATCGTGGTGTCAATGACTTGGCAAAACTCACCCTCGTATCCGATGGCACTACCGTTTATGAATGCCGTTCCAACGACGAGGTGATTGACTTGCTCGCTGGCGGTCAAGGCGTCTTCGGCATTGCAGTTCCGGGCATCTTGAAGGAACTGTCCGGCACCATTTCTTCCTTCCCTTCGGAGCGCATCGAAGACTTCGCCGAAGACAATGTAGTCGGCCTCGACGAGTTGGCTGCTCGTCGCAAGCGCAAGAGCTCCTAAGCTCGTCCACGCTGAATCCACCCTGCTTCCCAGCTCACGGGGAAGCAGGGTGGATTTTTGATCTCTATCGCGATAAGAGCACCATGTAAAGTAGTACTTTTCCGCGCTGTGCGGCTCGCAGGATCGAGGTCGAGCTCTGGCTTAGAGCCCGAGCCGACTCTGAGCTAATAACTGGCGAAGTACCCGTAGGTTCGCAGTGTAGGAGAGCACTAGTCACCATGGGCCGACAATAAAGGCACCGAACGAGTCGTCGTTCGGTGCCGTGGAAAAGAAAGAGTCGCGTATTAGACTCCTGCGGCCTTAGTAATTGCTTCAGAGACCGTGGCCTTATCGGCTGAGTCAACGGAGGTGAAGCTATCAGCTGCGGACTTCAGTGCGGCATCGACATTACCTTCACCGACGTGGATGACGCTGAGGGAAACGTCCTTGGAGGCGGCGTCATCAAGAGCGGACGTGAATTGCGCGTCATCCATGTCTTGCTCGGTGCCAGTAGTTACTACGACTACGCGTGCTTTGTCGCCAGTTCCTGCGGCTTGATCGGCGGCATTCGCGACAGCTGCTACAACGGCGCTGCGCGTTTGCGGAACACCGCCGGTTCCAAAGCCACCGAGCGTGCCGGATACAGCGTTGCCATCGCCAAAGCCTAGGTTTTGGCGGAAGCCAACCGTGGCGGTCTCAGAGATAGGAGAGGAGTAGTTCCACAACGAGACTGCCCCGCCGTCCGCGGCTAGGTCAGAAGCAGTGGTGCTCAAGGCTTCGGACACAGGGCCGTACATCGGCGCCATGGCCGAAGAGGTATCCAAGAGTAGGAGCGTATTTGCCGCCATCGTCACATCGGGCTTGGGAGCTGCTGCGGAATTCGTCGCTGGAGCGGAGCTCTTCGGGGAAGAAGAGCTCGTGGGCGCAGCGGACGTGGAAGCACTGGAGGCAGCTGTCGTGCTGGTCTCCGGTGCAGCTTCGGTGCTGCTTTCCACTGCGGCGGGTGCGGCTGAGTCTTCGCCGTCGTCGTTGCCCGCGCCGCGCAATAGGAAGGCCACCAAGGCGACTATGGTCAGCAGCGCGATAATAGCCACCGCGATAACCCATCCCGCTACTGCGAAGCTATTTTTCCCGTTTGAATGCCGTGCCATGTGGTATTTTCCTCCCAAGCAAACTGCCGTTGTTAGTGGCTCATTCTAGCGGGGCAAGTGCCTGATCTATCACAGCGACAAGCCGGTCTCGCAGCGGCTTGGCTTTCTGTGCCAAGGTTCTCTGGCGAGAGACGTACTCGGCCTTGCCCTCAGGGGTTTCGATAGGCACGACGCCAAGTCCCCAATCACGGCAGTCATAAGGAGATGCCTCCATGTCAAGGATGCGTGCTTCAATCGCCAGATCCAGGCACTCAAGGAAAAGTTTGCCTGGAACTAGTGGTCCCAGCTTCCAGGCCCACTTATATAAATCCATTGTGACGTGTACGCAGCCTGCCTGGTCATTGTCGGGCTGATCTTCACGATGCAGCACAGTGAGGTTAAGAGGCCGAGCGGGAGGAGTAAAAAACCGGAAGGCATCGTAGTGAGAACACTTAATTGAGTGCTCATCGACAACCCGGTTGGTGCCGTCCGCACCGAGCCGCAAGGGCAGCGAGTGACGCGGGCAATCCGTGTGGTAGACCATTGCCCATTCATGCAGACCGAAGCAGTCAAAGTGGGCTGGATTGGTGCCAGAGCGCCGGAGCAGATTGGATATATAGCGAACCGTGTCACCACGACGCTCTAGAAAGCTGGCGAGGTCAACGGTGACGCCTTCTGGGGTGGCGTGGTAATCCCGCCATTCGGCGTGCGGAGGAGCGCCTTTAAGCGCTGTTCCAACACCTGGGTGCCAACGCTTTAGGTGAGAAGGCCGCACGGGGTAGTACTCAAAGAGAAAGTCGAAAACAGGGTGGTAGCTGCCAGGATGTCGGAAGCGCCCCAAGCGGTCGGTGGCTTGCTTTTCATGTTCATGCTGTTGAGCACTCCAGTCCTCAGGGCCCAAGATACGCATGAGCGTTTACCTCCTTGTCTTAGCGGCGTCGGCGGCGGGCGACTTTGCCGCCTGAGCGGCGGCGTTGGGAATTGGACTTCTTGACAGGCTGTGCCGGCTTCTGGGGTGAGGCATGCCCTGGTGGGGGAAGGGCTGGGCCATTGGGTTTGCGAGCGCCCGTAACTTCCTTGAGTAGTGGAGAGCCTGCAGGATTGTCACGGTGAGAAATATCGTGCTCCGTAGCTGTGACTCCGGCTTTTTTAATGAGAGCGGCTACTTCTTTGCGTTGTTCATCCATGACCAAAGTGACTACGGTACCCGCAGCGCCGCCGCGTGCGGTGCGGCCGGCGCGATGGAGATAGGCTTTGTGCTCTGCGGGTGGATCGACGTGCACGACGAGTGAAACGTCTGCAATATCGATACCGCGGGCGGCAATATCGGTGGCGACCACAACTGGAATGCTGCCATCGGCGAAGCCTTCGATTGCGCGGGTACGCGCGCCTTGGCCTTTATCGCCATGCAATGGATAAGCGTTGATGCCGGAGCGACGCAATTTCTTGACCTGCCTGTCCACGCCGTGCTTAGTGCGCATGAACATGATGGTTTTGCCTTGGCGGGCAGCAATGCGCAGCACCACCTCGTTGCGGGCGGGCCGCCCGCCGACGAAAAAGAGGTGATGGGACATGGAATCCACTGCAGCTTGCACCGGGGCAGTGGAGTGGACCACTGGGGCATGGAGGAATTGCTGCACCAGTTTGTTGACGTCGCCGTCAAGCGTCGCCGAAAACAGCAAGCGCTGGCCTTGAACCGGAGTCAGGCGCAGAAGCTTGCGTACCTGGGGCAAAAAGCCCATATCGGCCATCTGGTCGGCTTCATCCAGCGCAGTGATCTGGACCGCATCCAAATGCAGATTGCCCTGGTCAATTAGATCCTGGGCACGGCCAGGGGTAGCGACAAGAACATCAACGGGGCGGGCGAGGGAGCGGATATGATGATTAATATTTACCCCACCCACGACAGCAAGCGCTCTTAAGCCCAGCGTTGCCGCAGGTTCATCAAGGCGCTGGTGAATCTGAGTAGCCAACTCGCGGGTCGGGGCGAGGATAAGCGCACGGGGATGAGCAGGCTTGGAAGCACCGATTCCGGCAAGGCGGGCGAGCATGGGCAAGCCAAAGGTATAGGTCTTGCCCGACCCGGTAGGGCCGCGGCCGAGTACGTCTTTGCCTGCAAGGGCGTCGGGAATCGCGGCTTTTTGAATAGGAAACGGTTCGGTAATGCCTTCGTTGTGCAGAACGTGTACCAGGCGCTGGGGAAGGCCGAGATCGGCAAAGGTAGTCATCGCTTTCCTATCCTATCGGCAGCGTGGCGGATCGCCGTATTCCACGAGAAAGACCTGCTTGGAACGGCGAAAGGGCCCCGAAGGGCCCCAATTGCGTCACTGCGAATCTAGTCGGTTTGAGTCAGGCTGCGGTCACCGGACCACTCAATGTGGAAGGTGCCTGGCTTGTCGGTGCGCTTGAAGGTGTGGGCGCCGAAGAAATCGCGCTGGCCCTGAATGAGAGCGGCCGGCAGACGCTCGGCTCGCAGGCTGTCGTAGTAGGAGAGGGATGACGCAAAGACCGGTGCCGGCAGTCCCAGCTGGGTAGCGGCGACGACTACGCGGCGCCATGGGTCGATGAGGTCTTCCAGCTCGCCCTTGAAGTAGGGATCGAGGATGAGGGCGGGCAAGTCCGCATTATTGTCATAGGCTGCGCGGATGCGATCCAAGAACTTGGCGCGGATGATGCAGCCGCCGCGCCAGATGGTTGCTAGATCGCGCGGGTCAACGTCCCAGCCGAATTCTTCGGACCCAGCCTTAATCTCGTCAAAGCCCTGGGAGTAGGCAATGAGCTTGGCGGCATAGAGCGCGCGGCGAACATCCTCGATGAACTCGGCCTTGTCCACGTCGAGCGCCTTGATGGTGCCGGCGGGAAGCTGGCCTTCTTGGGCGGCACTGCGCTGCGCGGTGGAGGAGGACAGCGCGCGGGCGAAGACGGATTCGGCAATACCGGTAATCGGAACGCCGAGTTCCAATCCATTGATGGCAGTCCAGCGGCCGGTGCCCTTCTGGCCGGCGGCGTCCACGATGATGTCGACCAGCGGAGCGCCAGTCTCCGGATCCTTTTGGGCCAGAACCTCGGCGGTGATTTCAATGAGGTAGGAATCAAGGTCGCCGGAATTCCATTCGCGGAATACCTCTGCGATCTCGGCCGGCTCCATGCCTGCGCCATAGCGCAGCAGCTGATAAGCCTCGCCGATGACCTGCATATCGGCATACTCGATACCATTGTGGACCATCTTGACAAAGTGGCCGGCGCCGTCCGCACCAATGTGGGTTACACACGGAGTGCCGTCCACGTTGGCAGCGATAGACTCAAGAATCGGGCCGAGGGTCTCCCACGACTCCTTGGGGCCGCCGGGCATGATGGCCGGACCGTTGAGCGCGCCTTCCTCACCACCGGAGATTCCGGCACCGACGAAGTGCTTGCCGCGGGCGGCTACGTCCTTCTCGCGGCGAATGGTGTCAGTGAACAAGGCATTGCCGCCGTCGATGATGATATCGCCATCATCCATGGCCTCGGCCAGCTGATCGATGACGGCATCGGTGGCCTTGCCAGCCTTGACCATAATGATTGCCTTGCGCGGGCGCTCCAAGGAAGCCACAAAGTCTTCGATGGTTTCCGAGGGCACGAAATTGCCTTCCTCACCGTGGGCCTCAATGAGTGCATGAGTCTTTTCAGGGCTGCGGTTATACACCGCTACGGTATTGCCGTTGCGGGCAAAGTTACGGGCCAAATTAGAGCCCATGACCGCCAATCCCACGACGCCAATCTGAGCAAGTTCATTCTTATCAGTCATGCTGCCTATCCTACGTCACTAGGCTGCGAGGCTGGCATCAATGGCTAGGCTGGTGGACTATGTCGGATACGCAGAAACTCAATGACTTGCTCCACCTCGCGCACACGCGAGTGCTCAACGCAGAAGAACTGGAGTCTCTCAATGCCTTAAACGGCGGCCTTGCAGAATTGCTAGGACTGCAGTTCACCCACGTGGGCCCGCGCGAGGCCCGTGCGAAACTGCAGGTGCTGCCGGAGCATCACCAACCTTGGGGAGTAGCCAACGGCGGGTTGTATTGCTCCATCGCAGAAACCGTGGCTTCCATTGCCAGCGTGGCGGCTGCCGACGCCCCCGCAGTCGGCGTCAATAACTCCAGCGACTTCATTCGCTCCACAGGCGAGGGCGAGTTAGAAGCCGTGGCCACGCCGGTGCAGCTAGGCGGCCGCACCCATGTGTGGAGCGTCGAGATGCGGCAAGGCCGCGAGCTTATCGCCCGCACCACCTTGCGCACTATGATTCTGCGCTAGTTCATCCGAGCGGCGGTAAAAGACATGCCGTGGGCGGAAAGCCGCTGCAGATAGGGCTTTCCAAGTCCGGTGGCAGGGGTGAGTACGCCGCCTGCGCGGCTAGTACCGGAGCGCGAATCGAGCAAGCAGAGCGCAGCCTGGCTCAGCATCATTGCGGTGACTTCATAGCCCGGGTCGCCTTGTGCCGACACGGTTGCTCGCCAGCGTTGGCCATCTTCGGTAATGCCGTGGTGGCTGACCTGGAAATGTGCGCCGCTAGGTCCGGGGGCGGGCAGGACCTTTTCCACCAGTGGGCGCAGGCGCGACTGAGTGCCATCAAAAAGTAGCTTGGTGGCGAGGGCCAGCCCATAGGCGCGGGCGCGACCGGGAAGACCGGTGCCAGCCCACCATGCTTCCTTGTAAAACAGGCGTGTGCCCCACGCGCGCCCTAGCAGAGCGTTAGAGCGGCGCACCACGCGGGTGTTGAACATGGACATGAAAAATGGTCCTACCCAGCCCACGCCGTCGACTTCTTTGATTTCGAAGTCATTCTGGAGACCGTCTAAGCGTGGCCCGGCCTTGGGATCCGGGTCTAGTGAGTAAGGATTGTGCAGGTTGCGGGCTACATCTTTATCCGCGTGCGCGGCATACGAGACCTGCAGGGAAGACTCGATGGTGCCTGGTGAGATTCCGCCTTTGAGCTTGTCGACGACCATCTGCACCCGTGCAAACGGCTTTCCTGCCGCCTGGTAGAGATTGAGCATGCCAATATCCGAAGGGACGGAATCAAAGCCGCAGGAGTGAACGATGCGCGCACCCGTGGATTGGGCGGTGGAGTGGTGGGAATCGATGCTTCGGCGAATAAAGGGAACCTCACCGCAGAGGTCAACATAATCTACGCCATGGCGCGCGCAGGCGGCAACGACGTGGCCGCCATACAGGCTGTAGGGTCCGACCACGGTGATTACTACCTTGGTATTTTCCACCATGTGCTCCACAGCGTCGGCATCATCGGCGGCGGCGATGGCGATGTCCCAGTGCTGATTGAGTTCATCGCGCAGCGCGGCTAGCACCGGTCGGTTCCGGCCGGCCAGAGTCACAGAGGGCGCGTTAATCGAGGCAAGGTAGCGCGCCACCAATTGGCCGACCAGCCCGGTAGCGCCGTAAACAGTGATATCGCTCATAGTGCACGAGCGTACCGGATGGATTAGAGCCAGTGGTTCTTTCGGAACCAAGCCCACAGGCCTACCACTACCAAGATCATAATGATAATCGCCATGGGGTAGCCCAACGCCCAGTGCAGCTCCGGCATGATGTCGAAGTTCATCCCGTAGATACCCGCCACCAGGGTAGGCGCGGCCCACATACCAACGACTGCGGAAATCGTGCGCATGTCGGAGTTCTGCTGCATGGTTACCTTGGCTACCGAGGCGTCGATAAGCGAGGTAAGACGCTCATCGAAGCTGGAGACCTGGTCCTTGACCACAAGCTCATGGTCGTTGACATCGCGCAGGTAGGAGCGCAATTGTTTGGAAATTAAATCCTTGTGGTCAGAAACCATGGACTTCAGCGCCACTGAGAGCGGGTCAATGGCATGCTTCATCTCTAGCACCTCACGCTTAAACATGTAGATGCGGTCCACATCAAACTTGAGGTTCGGGGTGAAGATTTCTTCTTCCAGCTCATCGACTTCGATGCTGATAAGGCGGGAAATCTCCGAATAGCGGTCCACCATCATATCCAGGATCTTCCAGGCCATGGCCACCGGGCCAAGCTCCACTAAGTCCTGCTCATCTTCCACGGTATAAGCCAGGTTGGGCAGCTTTGCGCCGTGGCGCACGGTGATGATGAAGTTGGAGCCCATGATCATCTGGATCTCACCGGTGGAAATGATCTGGCGCTTATCCGTGACCTCATCGTGATCGCGGTAGTTCACGGAACGCGCGACCACGAAGAGCTGATCATCGTAACGCTCGAGCTTGGGGCGCTGGTGGGCCATAACGGCGTCTTCCACGATAAGTTCATGGATGCCAAACTGGGAGGCCACTTTGGTCATTTGGGACTCGTAGGGCTCATGGAGGCCCACCCAAATAAATCCGCGGCCGTATTCCTCTATGGCTTCCAGCGCGGAGCTGGTGGAATACTCCCCGGGAAGCGCCTCGCCATCCACAAAGACGCGGCAATGTTCGATGGCGCGCTCCGGTGGTACCGCCAGGGAAGTGGGCTTACTAGGAGGCTCGGATTTCTTGCGGCCCCTAAAGGGTGAAGGTACGGATGGCATCTTTTCAGCCTCCTTTGCGCGGTAGTGCGGGTATTTTCCCAATGGGCAGGCGGCGATTTTACGCAGCGGGTAAATCTTACACCGAAGTCGGGTAATATAATCGAATCTATGCCTACGTGGAAAGAAGTAACCGAAGCTAATCCCGAGCACTCCCATAACTTTGCCCGCAAATGGAAGGTGCTTGCCGCACAGGGCAAAGACATCAATGGCGAGGCCCGGCTTATCGACGCCATGGTGGAGCGCAACTCCACCATCCTCGATGCCGGCTGTGGCACCGGCCGCGTCGGCGGCGAGCTGCTTCGCCGTGGCCACAGCGTTGTGGGCGTCGACGTAGACCCCATTCTCATCGAGCACGCTGAGCACGATTTCCCAGAGGGGCAATGGTTCGTGGGAGATCTGTGCGAGGAAGAGGTGCCAGAAGGCCCCTTTGATATCGCCGTGTCCGCGGGCAATGTCATGGGCTTTCTAGCGAAGGACGGCCGCGAACCCGCGCTGCGCAATATCTATAATTCCCTAAAACCAGGCGGTCGCCTCGTCAGCGGCTTTGGCGAGGGCCGTGGGTGGGAATTTGCTGATTTCCTCGACATGGCGCAGAAGGTGGGCTACCGAGTCGACTTCACTTTCTCCTCGTGGGACATGAAGCTCTTCTCGGAGCATTCCACCTTCCTCGTCGCCGTTCTTTCGCGCCCTGGGTCAGATTTACTGGCCTAAAAGCGCCTATCGGCTTGGTCGAAGAAGTCGACCTCATGGTGGCTGGCGGTGATATAGGCGCGCTCGGCCCGCAGGCGGGTGCGCTCATCTGCCTCGGAGAGAGCTTGTTCGACGATGTCGAGGCTAGTGCGAACCCCGTTGAGGAAGTCCTCGCCGCCATACATGGAGAGCCATGAGTGATAGGGGTGTTCGGGGGAATCAAATTCTGCGAGGTGGAGGCCTACTTCTGCATATAGCCAGTAGCAGGGCAGTACCGCCGCAGCGCCCACCACGTAGTCATCCGTGTGCGTCGAACGGATCAGGAAATCCGTATAGGCGCTAGTTACCCGGGAGGCTGCGGTCGTGATATTGCTCTCGAGCCAGCCGCGGTGCAGCTCCGCCTCCACCGCCAAGCAATCATGCGCTCCCTCAGCCCAGTGCAGTTGCTGTGCCGCTTCTGGGGCTTGGCTGGCGAGGCGAGCCAACGCCTTGGAGTAAGCATTCAGGTACTGGGCATCTTGGTCGAGGTAGAAGCCAAAGGCTCCCTCCTCCAACGCTCCCGTGCCCAAGGCCCGAATAAAGGGCAGCGCCTTGATCGCCTCCCAGTGGTCCCCGGCTAGGTTCCACAGGCGTTGTGTATGCGGGCCGGCCGCGGGAACGTGGGGCTGGTCGACATTTGCCGGTTCTACCAGGTTGCCGGATAAGTACGGCTGGGGCAGGGTAGACGCCGCCTGCATGAGACGCTGCGAGCGGTGCAGGTGGTCCACGGGCCCGTGTCCCTTGCCCACGTGAAGCGCATCCGCATGGGCAATGGCCTCGTGCAGCCACTGGGTGGACCACGTTAGAGCTGCCGCGGGGCTATCGCCGGCTCCCAGGCGGGTGGCCAGGGCAGAGGAAAGGGAACAGCCAGTGCCATGCGTATTCTTCGTGTCCACTCGGCTTGCGGCAACGCGGTGCACGGACCCATCCGCATTGACCACCGCATTATCGGCGATGTCACCATCGAGGTGCCCACCCTTGACGACGACCGCGGTATTAGCAGCCTTTGCCCACTCCTTTGCCGTGGCAATGGCCTCTTTTAGGTCGCTCGCCTCGTTCGTGTGGGTAAGGACTGCCAATTCTTTTAAGTTCGGGGTGATGAGATCCACCTGGGAGCAGAGATCGCGCACGGCCTGTTCTGCTTCCTCTTCCAGCAGGCGATCTCCGCTGGTAGCCACCATGACCGGATCAAGTACCACGGGAACATCGGCCGGCAGGCGGCGCAGGAAGGCTGCGACCTTGGCGGTAATGGCGGCGTCGGCAAGCATGCCAATCTTTACCGCATCAATCTCCACATCGTCGATGACGGAGTCTAGCTGCTCCTGCAGAAAGTTCACCGGTGGTACGTGGACGCTGCGGACACCCTGGGTGTTTTGAGCCACCAACGCCGTCACGACGCTCATGCCGTAGCCGCCTGCGGCAGAGATGGATTTCAGATCGGCTTGAATTCCTGCTCCGCCGGTAGGATCAGTACCGGCAATGGATAGTACTCGGGGATAGATGCCTTTAGCCATGGAAAGCCTCCTTAAGGTGGGCGGCGGTTGCTGCGGGGTCCTCGGCCGCCATGATGTCGCTGACTACGCAAATTCCGGCAAACTCGCTGCCCGCCAGCTCGTGCGCATTATGGGTCTTGATTCCGCCGATGGCGACGGACTCGATGCCACGCTCATGTGCGGCGTGAGCGAGTGCTGCGGCCGCAGCCGTACCCATGCCGGCTGGGGCGTTTTTCTTTGTTGCAGTCGAATGCACGGGCCCGATGCCGATGACGTCTGGGCGCGCATCGTCCGCAATAGCAGCAAGCTCCTCGTTACTGCCGATGGATAAGCCAATAAGCTGTCCCTCACCCAGCTTCTCCCGGGCCTCGCGAAAAGCCATATCATCCTGCCCAATGTGCAGGTGGCAGCCGAGCTTTGCTGCCACCTCTACGCGGTCATTGATGAATAGTGGGACATCGCCCAGTACGTCAAGCAATTCGCGTGCGGTGCGCTCGATCTGTTCATCGCTAGCTTCCTTGTCCCGGAGCTGGACAACGGTAACACCGCCGCGTATAGCCTCCTGCACGATGGGGACCACGTTGTCTCGCCCGCCAGCCAGATCTGGATCGGTGACCAGGTAGAGCGTCCAGTCAATAGCCACTTAAACCTCCTCCACATCAGTGAGCTTGACTAGGCCCTCGATGTCCGCGGTCGGAACATCGTAGAGCGCATCCAGCCAAGCAACGGCAAAGGAGCCGGGGGCGTGGTGCTTTTCGGCGGCCACGCTTCCCGCCGCACCAACGTGCGCGTGGGCGGCGATGATCGCTTCGAAAGGATCCTCCCACGCGGCCAGATATGCGGCGCAGATAGCACCAAGCGAACAGCCAGTACCGATGACGTTTTGGAGCATCGGGTGCCCTGATTCGAGGTAGACGGCACGCGTTGTAGCGCCGACGTGGACGATAAGGTCTCGCGGGCCGGAAATGGCCACGACGGCGCCGGTATCCCTGGAAAGTGCTACTGCCGAATCCAGGGCGGCTTCCACGCCATCGGTAGATTCGACGCCTCGGCCGCCCCGTCCGGTTCCTGCGAGGGCAATGATTTCTGATGCATTACCGCGAATGGCGGCTGGGCCAAGTGGCAGTACCTCGCGCATGAAGTCGGTGCGGCGGCTCAGGCCGCCGGCGCCTACCGGATCAAGTACCCAGGGGGTGTGCGCGGAGTTCGCCCCAGTGATGGCCTCGCGCATGCCGCCGTATTGCTCTGAACTGGGCGTACCGCAATTGATGAGTACGCCGCTGGCTACCTGCGCAAATTCGCGCGATTCCTCTGGCGTATCGACCATTGCCGGGCTAGCCCCGATGGCCAGCAGGGCATTGGCGGTGACGTTGCTGACTACCTTATTGGTCAAACATTGAATAAGCGGCGTCGACTCGCGCACAGCGTCGTGTGCGCGCAGAAAAGCATAATCCACAACTATCCCTTCGCTAGTTCTAACTGAGTGCAGGTTCGATGGGTATTTCTCAGCCGCACCGTGTGCGGCACCCCATGTTGCGTGTCTCAGCCTAACAAAGGTTACGGAAACTATGTGCGAAAACCAGCATCCGGGCATCCAGTTGTGGAATCGCCGGCGCTAATAAAGGGCCAGTCCCGGAAAATAAAAATCGCCGCCCGCAGCCTGCTTGCAGCAGGTGGGGCGGCGATGCGAGCGAGGAGATATTATTTCTCGTTCTTGTTAATGATATTGCGCGCGATGCGCTGCTGGGTGGTGATTTCCAGATTGCCGCGGTCGCGGGAGAGGATATTGGTTGCCCAGTTAACCAGCACGGCCAAGCGGCTGCGCAGACCAATGACGTAGGTCAGGTGCAGGCCGAGCCATGCTACCCAACCAGCAAAGCCACCGAACTCGGTCTTGCCCAGCTTAACGACGGCGTTGAAGCGCTTGACGATGGCCATGGAGCCCTTGTCGAAGTAGTCGAAGGCTTCCTTCTCATTAGCGGTAGATTCCTCATCCACCTTGGCCTGAATGAGCTTAGCGACGTGCGCGCCACCCTGGATTGCAACCTGTGCCAGACCCGGCAGGCGGTTGAGGGAGATCATGTCACCGACCATGTAGACGTTATTGTGCTCGCCCACGGTCAGGTCCTCGTTGACGGAGACGCGACCTGCGCGGTCTGCCTCGACACCAGCCTGCTCTGCAACCATCTTGCCCAGTGGGGAAGCGGCCACACCGGCGGACCAGATCTTGGTAGCACCCGTCAGGGTGGTCTCTTCCTCGGTCTTCATGTCCTTGTAGGTGACGGTGTCCGCGGTTACATCGGTCACCATGGCGTTGAGGTGAACCTGTACGCCTTCCTTTTCCAAGGTGCGCTGCGCCTTGCGGCCTAGGCGCTTGCCAAATGGTGGCAGTACCTGTGGGGCGCCATCGAGCAGGTAGATCTTGGCGGAGGTGGTGCCGTAGTTGGAGTAGACATCGTTGAGGGTACGGTTTGCCAGTTCGGCAATCTGGCCGGTGAGCTCAACGCCGGTTGGGCCAGCACCAACGATGATGAAGGTGAGAAGGCGCTCGCGCTCTGCGGGGTCGTCAGTAAGCTCAGCCTTTTCAAACGCCGAGATGATGCGGGAACGCAGCTCCAAGGCATCGTCCAAGGTCTTCATGCCAGGGGCGAACTCGGCGAAGTGGTCGTTGCCAAAGTAGGACTGACCGGAACCTGCGGCGACAACCAGGGAGTCATAAGCATAGGTGCGGGAGAACTCGTCCTGCTCGGCGGTCACCGTCTGATCCGCCAGATTGATATCAGTTACCTCAGCGTTGACGAAGTGGACGTTGTCCTGATCACGCAGCAGCTGGCGGGTGGAAGGGGCAACCTCACCGGCGGAAATCATGCCGGTAGCTACCTGATACAGCATCGGCTGGAACAGGTGGTGGTTCTTCTTATCGATGAGGGTGATTTCCACATCGGCGTTCTTCAGCTTCTGAACGGTGTTGAGACCACCGAAGCCGGCGCCAACCACGACGACGTGGTGGCGGCCACCGTTGGGGCGATAAGGGGTATCAGTCATGGATTTAATGCTACCTTCCTTAAGAAAGCTAATGTTTAGTACCCATACAGTCTAAACACTTCAAACAGAACGCGCATACTTAATGACTAATAAACTTCCGCCGCTGCGTTGCAGACTCCGTGGGAAGAACCGGCGCGGCTGCGCGGAGCGCCTAAACCGGGGTGCGCACAAAGCTGACTAAGGTTGTTCCGGATAGTGACTTCCTCCGCCCACCAAGGAGCGCACCTGGCATCATGTCTTTTACCCGCCCTGAGCACTTGAGCTCTATCGATGCAGAATCCTGGCCCAATGTGGCTACGGTTCCCGCACCTCGTTGGCCTGGAATGAAAGCCCGACGGGCAGAGGCTGAATTTGCCAAGGCCTGCGATAATGCCGGTCTAGAACTTGACCTCGAAGCCGAAGGTGGACCAGATCTCAAGGTGGGGCATGATGCTTTGTTTGAGCGCATTGCCGCTAGCGGTTGGCTGGGATTTGCGGAAAGTTATATGGCAGGAGAGTGGACCGTCACCTCCTCCTCGCAGCTGGTAAAGGTGCTCGGCCGCCTATTGGGAGCAGGCTACCTCCCCAAGGCCAAAATGCTAGGTGCTGGTAAGTCGGAGCCAGGGGAGCTGCCACTGGAATTGGTTCGGCTCTATGCCGGCGATGGATTAAGCCATGTAGGTGGGATTTTTTCCAGTGGCGTACCGACCACCATTAGGGAAACGGTGGAAAGCTATAGCCCCAAGGCCGGCCGCAAGGAGCCGAAGAGCCACTTCGTCGATGTCACGACGCTGAGTGAGCCCACGAGTGTGGACAGGGATGACCTAGGAGATGCGCAGCGCCGCGCGGCGGATTGGCTGCTTGACGTAACCCGTACCGGCGCTGGAACCCACCTGTTGGTATACCCGGCTGCCGGAATGCAGCCGGCGATGCGGGCGACTAAGCGGCGCGCTACGGTAGACGTTTTGACCAGTGATGTGGACCAAATGAGCCATATGCGCGAGGCCCTCGTACTAGAGGGGGCAGACGATTCCATCCATATCGAGCGCATTCCCGGCGTCGTCCCGAACCCCAAGCAGTGGCACGGGCACTATGACGCCATCGTCACCGTAGAAAAGGTAGAACAACTCAGCGCTAGTGAGCGCAAAGACTACATCCGCGCAGTCGATCGGTTCTTGACGCCTAATGGGCGGGCAGGAATCCAATCCATCGTGGCGACCGAGTCGATGACGGAGGCCGGTAAGGCCTCGCTTCAGGCCTTGCGAGCCTATGTGTGGCCGGGGTTGGACTATCCGCGCACCACGGAGATGCACCAGCTAGTAGATAAGAACTCCAATTTGCGCATCGTGTCCGAAACTCACGTGGGCACCCATTACTTGGAGTCCCTGCGTCAGCAGCGATCCTTTTTCGACGGGCACCTGCGAGAGGCAGCGGCCGCTGGGTTCGACCCAGTCTTCCGCCGCTTGTGGACCTTCCAATTTGCCCTCCGCGAGGCCCTTATGACGCTCGGGATGATTGACTCGGTGCAATTTGGGTTGGCCCACCGCAACCGTGGGGGACGGCGTTAGGCGGCCGGCCGTTAAGCAGGTGGCCCTTAGGCCGGCGGCAGCTCGTCGAAGTTCTTCATCAGATCCGCGCTGGGCACAAAGAAATTGGTGCCTGTAAGCGCGGTGGAGAAGTCCAAGATGCGGTCGTAGTTTCCCACCGGCTTGCCAATGAACATATTGCGCAGGCGCTCCATTACGTTTTCTGGATCCTTGGCATAGCCAATGAAGTAGGTGCCCATCTCACCTGCGGCGAAAGAGCCGAAGACCATGTTCTCGCGGTAGATATCTTCCTCTAAGTCGTTGAGTGCGACGTGGGAATTTGATGGCTTAGTGTCATCGTCCAATTCGATATCGTCGGCTTTGGTGCGCCCGATGACCTTCTCTTGTTCTTCAGTGCTCAGCTCATTCCACTTGGCGAGGTCATGGATATATTTTTGAACGGTGACATAGGAGCCGCGGGGGTAGTCAGCGTCACCGCCAAGCAGCACAGTATCTAATGCCTCTTCGGCGAGGGGATTGGCGGTGCCATCCACAAAGCCCAGCAAGTCGCGCTGATCCAGGTACTTGAAACCTTGGGTCTCATCGATGACCCTGGCGGCTTCACCGAGCTGATCGAGAACCTGGCGGGCCATCTCGTGGCACAGGTCATAGTTATTTGCACGGAAGTGAAGAAGAATATCACCTGGCGTGGCTGGGGCCCTATGTGCGGCATCGATTGCCTCAAATTCCTTCAGGCGTTCAGGCATAGGTGCGCTGGTCAAACGCGGCCACATGGAAGCTCCGATGCCAACTACGGTATAAAGCTCACCTTCGTTATAGCGGAAGTTCACGGACTTGAAAAGCCCAGCGAACCCCGTGAGCATATCGCGGGTGGCTTGCTCGCCACCGTCCTTGATTTCAAGGACAAGAAAGAGAGCTGCGCGGGAAGGCTTATCTACTACGTGCTGAATCGTCATGGTGCCGATTTTACGCACCCGGTCGATTCACAGAAGGCTAGTGGGGTGGAAATGCCCCTTGTTGGAGGTCGTCTCTGCAACGCGACGGTAAGCGGTGTACGGGATAGACCACTGGGAGGTAACCGCACGCATCTTTAAAATGACATAATGTACATTATCGGACAATTGCTGATATCTAGAGGGCCTTCATGTGTTGCCCTCAATCGCGCCCGGGCGCTAACACATCTTCCCGGCCCATCTATTGGGCCCCGATTCAGCTTCGTTAAACCTCCACGCGATATTACAGCGCTTTGCTTGGCGACGCCCCGCGGTCTCTGCCGCGTCACCCGCCGGCCGCCAGACTCAGGTGCAGGTATCGATTCCGGCTGTAGCTCATTGGAGTTCGGGTTTGCGGCTGCCAACCCCATCTGCCTTTGGGGTCTTCTTTATTCCGGGGTCAACCGTTGGCGGCGGTGCTTCGTTCAGCGACCGAAAACCTGATATCGGCCGAAAATAGGTCCTACTAGCGGGACTAACTGCATCACTATATAAAGTCACACTGACGTTAATCGAGGAGGTGCACCCCAACGCCGTGAAGGTCTAATTAGCGATTCCGGTAGGCGCTCCACAGCTGCCAGATAGTCAACAGTGCCAAAAGGACCGAGATGGCCACAATGACCCACATCTGTTGAACGGCTACGAAAATGGTAAAGCCGATGACGACGATGAGGCGCAGCCACATAAACGGGATAATCTGACGGGAATTCACAGGCTAAGCCCTCGCTAGTTCTTCTCGAAGGAAATGCGGAGATTTACCTCGCCGTTTTCCTCGACCTTCGCGGCGAGCATCTCTGGGGTCTCTACGCCATAATCAAGGCGATTAACTGGCACGGTGCCGCCGATGACGATCTGATCGCCATCGCGAAGAACGTCGAAGTCTTGAGAAATCTCGTGCGTTTCATCCTTGATAGTCAGATCGCCGGTGAGCTTGACTGTCCCAATGGAGCCGTCATCCGGGACGTCGGCAAGCGAGGCCGGCTTAGTCAGCTCAAAGGATGCCTCTGGGAAAAGCTGAGTCTCAAAGAGCTTGGACTTCATGTTCTGATCGCGGACCTTTTTATCCGTGGTCAGTTCATCCATATCAACGGTGAGCGTGGCGGTTTTAAGGGTGGAATCAGAAATATCCGCCTGGCCGGTTACCTCCGTGGTTGAACCCGATGTGGTGGTCTTTTCCGCAGGTAGAACCTCATTAAAGGTAAAACCAACCGAGGTATGGTTATTGGCACGGCCCTTGGCTACCTCCCAGGTGCCATCGAGCTCCGTGGATGCGGCCTTTGCGCCGTCGGCGGAAACTGGTTCGGTCTTTACCCCGGCGCCCTTGAGGAGCGAATACACCATCGGGCCAATGGCCACGGCGGTGAGCAACACAATCAGCACCACAAAGATGGTGATGACGAGTTTGCGGTTATAAAAAAGCTTTTTCATCTTCTATCGAAGTCCTTCTAGGCGTCGCGCCAGGGCAACAAGCTCTTCGCACAAACCGGCAAGCTCCTGCGCACTAGCGCCTTCCTCCGCGGCGGTATTGATATCTTCTGCGGAACAACGTAGTTCAAAAAGTCCGTCGCGCAAACTCTCTGCCTTTTCTGGAGTAAGGATGACGGCATTGGCGGGAATCCCCGTGCCACTGACGTTATTTCTTTGCTCATAAGCACGCTGCTTACAGGAGGCGCTGCAAAACTTCCGTGGCCGTCCCCTACCGCCTTGGTCAATGTCCTTCCCACACCATTGGCAGGAACCGACGTTGCGTTCACGACTAGCTGTACGGATCACCCGATACACTTTAGTCCATTTTGGGCGGGCTGGGAACAAAGACGCGTGGGTGTTCGTTATAATTAGTAGCTCTTAGGCGAAGTTTTGCTTCGCACTCAATCAGGGATCTCTTTGAAAAGGATGATGTTGCATGGCAGATCGCGTACTCCGTGGCAGCCGTATGGGCGCAGTCAGCTACGAAACCGACCGCGACCACGACCTCGCACCGCGCCAGATGGTGAAGTACCGCACCGAAGACGGCGAGATTTATGAGGTGCCTTTCGCCGATGATGCTGAAATCCCTGAAGAATGGATGTGCAAGAACGGCAAGCTGGGTCACCTGGTAGAAGGTGAAGGCGTTGAGTCTAAGCCCGCTAAGCCACCACGCACCCACTGGGATATGCTGCGTGAGCGCCGCTCCATCGAGGAGCTCGATGAGCTGCTTGAAGAGCGCATTAACCACCTGCGCTCCCGCCGCCGTTCCGCAGCCCGCCTCCTGAAGGAACAGCAGGAGCAGCAGCAAAAGAACTCTTAAAGTTCTACGGTAGCAAAAGGCCCGTACCTCCCTAGTCTGGCTAAGGGAGGTACGGGCCTTATGCGTTGCGGTGGCGCCTACTTCTTCAGTTGCGCAATCTGGTGCTTTGCCAGATGGCCGATCTCGCTGGCGAAGTCAGACACCCAGCCGGCGCCATTACGGGCCTGAACGCCTAGATCATGAATGGAGCCGTCCTTAACTTCACGGTTGACCAACTTGGATACGGCGCCACTGAAGTCCTGCAGCTGCTCAGCGCGATGAGCAACGCCCCACTTGGTGACCTCAAGCAAGGAATCCTTCACGAAGGAACCATCAAGCTTAGATTCGCCATATTCGCGCTCGGTAAAGGTAATGGGAACCTCGCGGACGTCAAAGCCGGCCTTGACCGCACGGAAGGCCAAATCCACCTGGAAGATGTAGCCGGCCTTGGACAGCTCATCAAAGTCGATGGACTCGAGGAGTTCGCGGCGGAACGCACGGTAACCGGCGGTCATATCGGACAGGCCAGCGCCCAGCGCGACGGAAATGTAGATATTGCCCAAGCGGGACAGGTACTCGCGGGATGCTGGCCAGTTGACGGTCTCGCCACCCGGGATATAGCGGGAGCCGATAACTAGGTCCGCGCCCTTGTCCACCTCTTCTAACAGCAGGTGAAGCTGTTCCGGGGCGTGGGAGCCGTCTGCATCCATCTCGCACAGCACTTGGTAGTCGCGCTCCAATCCCCATTCAAAGCCGGCGATATAAGCGCCTAGCAGGCCGCCTTTGCCCTCGCGGTGAAGAACGTGGATGTGGTCATCTTGCGCTGCGAACTCATCGGCCTTGTCACCAGTTCCATCGGGAGAGTTGTCGTCCACGATAAGGATATGTACCTCCGGAATTGCCGCGCGGACGCGTCCGGTGATAAGAGGCAGATTTTCGATCTCGTTATAGGTCGGGATGATAACCAAGGTCGAGGATTCAAGCGTGCTCACAGTGTTTATGCTCCTACGTATGTATCTGTGCCGGAGCGGCGCGGGGTGCGTCGCAGGCGGTTTGTGCGCAAAGCTACCAGTGCGCAGACTGTTCCAATAATAACCATGAGCCATTGCAGGGGCGAACCAAACCTGACGGAAAAGGTCTCGCCACTACGCAAGGGCAACTGCTCTACTAAGGCATCTGGCGTAAAAATCTCCGTGGACTGGCTAACGTGTCCATCTGGGTGAACAATGGCGGATACTCCAGAAGTCGCCGCCACCACCACGGCTCTGTCCGTCTCCATTGCACGCAATCGGCTCATGGCCAATTGCTGGTAGGTCATATCGGAATAGCCAAAGGTGGCGTTATTGGTGGGAGTAGTCAGCAGTTCTGCACCATTTTTCACCGACTCCCTAAAGGCGCTATCGAAGGAGACCTCGTAGCACGTTGCCACGCCAACCGGCACGCCCGCCATGGAGACCACACCTGGGCCGTCGCCGGGCTTAAAATCGCCGGCGAGGTCCACATAGTCAGAAAATTTGGCAAAGAAATCCCGCATGGGCATAGTTTCGCCGAAAGGTTGTAGGTACTTCTTATAGTGATGGTCTCCCACCGTATGACCAGGAGCGAAGACCTGCATTGTGTTGCGGGCCCCCACCTCATCCCGCGTGGCGGTGCCAACCAAAACAGGTGCGTCTATCGCATCGACGGCGCCGCTGATTGCCGAGGCTGCCTTGCCGTCACGGAGTGGGTTGATATCAGAGGAGTTTTCGGGCCAGATAACTAGGTCAATGTCTTTTTCGCGGGCGGCTAGCTTCTTTGTTTCGGCCACGTGGTTGTTGAGGACCGCTTGGCGTTGCCCGGCGAAGTCTAGGCCCATGCGAGGTACGTTTCCTTGGATTGCGGCAACCTTTGCTTCCCCGACAGTGGAAACGTCTCGGTTGATTCCCAAGCCTGCCACCGTCGCGCTTGCAAGGGGAAGGATCGCTGCTAAGAGTGCGACGCTCTTTGCCTTCCATCCACGTTGAATCAGCAGCGCAGCGAGACCGCAGCCGCACAGAACAGTGGCTGCGGTAATGAGCGAGGTTCCACCCCACGGCGCGAGGTTGGCTAGCGGTCCGTCGATTTGTCCCCAAGCCAATTTCACCCAAGAGAAACCGCCGAATGGTACCGAAGAACGCAGCACCTCCACCGCGAGGTAGAAGAACGGGAAGGCAATAAAACCGTACTTCCACCGCGCTACTGCTGCGCCGCCAAGGCCCAGTACAATGGCGTATACCGAAAGCCATACGGCCAAAGCGATGTATGGCCCGCTGCCCACCAATTCGCCGATCCATGGCAGCGTCAGCAGATACAGCACGAGCGAATGTGTTACTGCAAGAAGCGCGCCCACACGGGCGGAAACGTGCCTAGTTCCCCACGGCAGCAAGCTCGCGTACAGCAAGCCCACGCCCACAACGGCAGCCCACCACCAACCACGGGGCTCTATGGAGGCATACGTGAGCAGACCAGAAAGGCCCGCCACAACGAGGCGGGTAAGAGTCAGCATCACTAGCTCTTTCCGCCCTTGGACTCGCCATCGGAGGGTCCGAAGTCATCTGGATCCAGGTTCTCGCTCCAGCGGCGGATCTCTTCCTCATCCAACACCTCATGCGGGCCAGCATCCTGCGTGCTGGGGTGCCCACTTTGTGTTGCTTGGCCACGACCAAAGGAGCCAAAGTCGCCATAAGAGTCGTGCTGCTGCGCCATTGGGGTGGCCTCGTAGATCTTCACGCCCATGTTTTCGATCTTGCGGTACAAGGAGGCGGCCATCACCGTGCGGAAGACGGCGCGGGTCGGCGAGAAAATAAAGAGGGCTCCGAGGATCGTCGTCAAGAAGCCCGGCAAAGAAAGCAACATGCCGCCTACCAAGGTAAGGCCCACATTGCTGGCGGTCTTGCCCACATTGCCGCCGCGAACGACGTATGTACCGTCCCCTGTGCGCTCGACCTGCTTTCCCATCAAGCGGCGCACTTCAATGCCAGCGATGGACATTCCGAAGAACATGGTGACAAAGAGGGCGATAAGCGCCCAGCCAACACCGATCCACTTAGAAACGGCCCAGAAGGTCAGGGTCTCTGCGACGATGTAGAGAGCAAAATACATAAACGGCATGGCCTCAGTCTAACGAGGCAGACTGATAAAGTGCTGGCAACACTCATGCGCGAAGGTGCAACCGCGGCAGGTTAGACTAGTGCGCATGTTTACTCCTGCGCTTTTTGAAGACCCACAGTACGGCACGTGCATCCGCATCCACGTTGCCGGCGGCAGCACCCACGCCCAGGATTGGGTCACTTTGGCGCAGTGCGCCAGTGCTGTTGCGGATGGGTATGTCTACATCGACCAGTTCTCTGCAATCGAGCTGCGCGGTATTAAGGATGCGGAGGCGCTCAATAAGCAGCTCCAGGAGTTGCACTTGCGCGCCACGGCGATGCCGGTGCTGGCTTCTCCTTTGTCGGCGGAGGCCAAGCAAACGGCCCAGGACATCGCGGCTGAGCTGGACGCGGCGGAAGGCGGTCCTGGACTGGCAGTTATCGCCCACGACGACGTACCGACCGGCGCGGCCGCAGTCAGCCTTAGCATCGACGGGGACGGAGCCCTGCGCCTTGAGCGTTCCCCGCTTGGCGACGCCCCCTCGGCCCCACTGACTCCACGCGCTGCCGCCCATCACTATGCGGAGGCGCTCCAAGGCACCGAATCCCTAGAGCATAATGCCTCCGCCCTGGTTGAACCAGGCCCTATTGGCTGGCTGGATGATCATTTGCCTGCGGGCGTAGTTGACCTTGGCGCGGGCGTGCACCGCGGCACCATCCCTGCCGAGTTTGCGCAACTTATCGGCCAGTTAGAGGTAGACATCACCGTCACCCCGTGGGGCGGATTAGTCTTTCACAATATTGCCGAGGGTGACGCCGAAGTGGTACTGCGCGTACTCGCTCCACGCGGTTTTATCTTCGACATCAACTCTCCCCTACTACGCGCAGAGTAAAAAGAACGCAAAGTTTAGCGCGGCATGTGCCGCCAGAGTGGGCGCGGTACAAGCCGCATGACCCACGCTAGGCCCTGCAGAGCCCGAGGAATCCACATGGTGCGCGAACGCGGTTTTCCCCGCCGTGCATCTCGGGCAATGCAGCCGACAACTGCCTCAGCCACATCTGCCGGACGCACGGACAGTGGTGCCGGCTTCATTCCTTCGGTCATGCTGCCGATGACAAAGCCAGGGCGCGCGGTAATAAGGCCTACCTGGCTGCCGTGCAGCTTGTCCGCCAGCCCCTGACAAAAGGCATCAAGACCGGCCTTGGTAGATCCGTACACGTAGTTTGCCCGGCGGGCCCTCCAGCCTGCTATCGAGGAAAAGGCGACGATATGGCCGCGGTGCATACGCTGGGAAACGAGTGTAAGCAGTGAAATCTGCGCGGCATAATCGATTGTGGCGATGTCGACCGCATGGGAAGCATCGCGTTCTGCCCGCTGCTGATCGCCCAAGATGCCAAAGGCTACGACAGCTAGCTCAAGGGGGCCTGCCAGCCCTATGGCGCGATCGACCACACCGGCATGGGACGGAAAATCTGCGGCGTCAAAATCAAGCAGATGCACGCTGCGCGCACCCGCCGCCCGGATCCGGCCTTCCACGCCTTCCATACCGTGGGTGCCACGAGCGGCGAGCACAATATCTTGGCCAGGGGCTACTCTCCTAGCGATTTCTCCGCCAATATCGCTACGGCCGCCTAGAATCAGTACGCCAGCCATTAACGGACGTCACGCGGAGCTAGGTTCAGGGACTCGTAGCCATCGTTGGTTAGCACCACGATGTCTTCCAAACGCATGCCCCACTTGCCTTCCAAGTAGATGCCCGGCTCAATGGAAAATGCCATGCCCTCCTCCAAGTCGAGATCGTTGCCTTCCATAATGAAGGGCTCCTCGTGCGTGGACAGGCCGATGCCATGGCCGGTGCGGTGGACAAAGTAGTCGCCCCAGCCGGCTGCCGAGATCGCCTGGCGGACGATGGCATCGATGTCTGCGGCGGTGCTGCCGGGGTGGGCTGCAGCTCGGCCGGCGGCTTGGGCGTCGGCAAGCACGGCATAGGCATCCTGAAAATCCTGCGGAGCCTTGGAAATATCCCCGCCCACTACGTAGGTGCGGGTGCAATCGGAGTGGTAGCCGGAAGGCAAAGTGCCGCCGATATCGACGACGACTGGCTCGCCCTCAGCCAACACGCGATCCGAAAAGCTATGGTGCGGGTTGGCGCTATTCGGGCCCGATCCGACAATGACAAAATCGATAACGGAGTGCTCCCGCAAGATGAGCTTTTCGAGTTCATGGGCTACCTCGGCCTCAGTACGACCGGCCTGCAAAAGCTGCGGTACCTGCGCGTGGACTGCGTCGATGGCACGGCCGGCCTTGCGCAGCTCAGCAATCTCAGCCTCGTCTTTGCGGGTAAAGAGCTCGGCCAATGCATAAGTGGCCAGTTCATAGCTGGTGTGTGGAAGCAGATCTTGGAAACCCAGCACGTGGTCTGCAGTCAGCGACTGTCCCAGCGCTACCTTGCCTAGTCCGTCGCCTGCACCATGCAGAGCCAACTTGTATGGGTCCTCGCCGTCATTCCAGCCACGCAACTCTACATCCAGCTCACCTACTGGAGCAGCCTTGATATCGGTGATATCGGTATTAGGCGCGGCGATCCATGCAGTGCCCCGCTGCGGCACGACCAAGACCGTCAAGCGTTCGTGGGAAGAAACCCAGGAGCCGGTGAGATAGGCAAAGTCTGGTCCCGTGCCAATGAGTAGCAGATCGATGCCCTTGTCTGCAGCTGCCTTTTGGGCGGCGTGCAGACGCTGGGCGTAGACATCAGCGGAAAAAGTCTGAGTATCAGTCATGCCCCAGAGTCTACTCGTCTGCGCCGCGGATTTTAGGCGCCAATGGCTACGACACCGCGCTGAATTGCGTCGATAGCCCGGCGAGCGTTGCGTTGAATTTCGCCTTCATACCCAGTCTTAGCCACTTGTTGGAGCAGGTCGATAACTTGCCGGCACCAACGGACAAAATCACCGGGGGTGAGTTCAGCCCCGGCTTCATTTGCCGCGGCCATGCAGTAGCCCAACGGCGCCCCGGCCGCCCATTGGTGTACCGCCAATGCGAACCCGGCCTCCGGTTCACGGGTGGGCGGCAGCCGGTGGCGCTGCTCATCAGCGGTAAGTTCGGTGTACACGCGCCACGTGGCATTCATAGCGTCAGCCATGCGCTCGGTGGCTGCTTCCGGTTGCCCACTGGTGGCCTTGCGGTTTTCGAAACAGCACAGGGAGGCAACGCCGGCAAGCTCTGCGGGATCGAGTTCATCCCAAATTCCGCGCTTGAGGCATTGGGCCACGAGCAGATCGGATTCGCTGTGAATTTTGGCAAGGCGTTCACCTTCCTCCGTGATCACCGGTGTGCGATCGGCGCCGACCCCGGTGAACTCTACGTAATTCATCTCTGCGAGGAGGCCCACAATGCGCTCGAAGGTGCGGCCCAATGTATCCGTTGCTTTATTGACCTTGGATTGCAGCTTGTCCCGATCACGCTCGCGCCGTGCAAGCTTTTGTGCCAGGCCCGCCAGTTGTTCGCGGTCAGTAGCCGGCCAATCGTGAGCTGGATGAGCACGCAGTGCGTCGCGCAACTGACCTACCCGCTTATTTGGCCGAGCGCGGGTTTGGGACTTCATGCGCTTGGGCCGGTCGAAGTGTTCACGGTGCAAGACATCCTGCACATATCGGGTATTGCGGCGCGGGTTCTTGCGCACCGGCTTGGGGATCTTGATGCTACCGACTTGGATCGGTGGGTTATTGATTCCGGCTGCATCGATACGTCCAGACCACCCGGACTCAGTGGTAATCCACGGGCGGGGATCCGCAGTTTGGTTAGCGGGAGTAACAACCGCGGCTAGAATAGGACGCTTCTTGCCGGGCATGGCAATAACATCGCCCAGCTGCAGGCGCCCCAGTACCGCGATAACCTCTTGGTTTCGTTGATTGGCACGATCGATTTTTGATTGCTTTTCCTCAACCGTGAGCTCGCGGCGCAGGCGGACATAGTCCATAAGAACCTCAGCGGGATCTTCCCCGTCTTTAGCAGGTGGTGCAAGCGACGCCACGGCATCATCGAGCTGGTTGCGCAGTTCTCGCACGCGATGCTCGGCGCGTTCAATCTCGCGAGTTTCCTCCACCACGGAGCCATCGGCTTGGAACTGTGCGAAGGACTTTTCCAAAAGGCGGAGAGATTCCTCGAAACCAAGCATTCCCAGCAAATTGATCGCCATATTGTAGCCCGGTGCAAAAGTGGAAATGAGAGGATACGTACGGGTAGAAGCAAGGCCAGCTACTTGACGCGGATCCATGGCGGGGGCCCACTGCACGACTGCATTGCCCAACGTATCGATGCCACGGCGTCCTGCGCGGCCCGTCAGCTGCGTGTACTGGCCTGCGGTGAGATCGACGTGCGCCTCACCATTGAACTTGATGAGCTTTTCTAGCACCACGGTGCGCGCCGGCATGTTGATGCCGAGTGCGAGCGTTTCAGTAGCAAACACGGCGCGGACGAGCCCGCGTACGAATAGGTCTTCCACGATGTGCCGGAAGGCGGGCAGCATACCTGCATGGTGCGCGGCAAAGCCGCGGGACAGGGCTTCGCGCCAGCGCTTAAAGTCTAGGACCTGCAGATCTTCTTCAGGGATACCTTCTACACCTGCATCGACGATCTCCTTAATTTCCTGTGCTTCCTCCTGGGAGGTAAGCACCATGCGGCTGCGCAGGCACTGATAAAGAGCGCCGTCGCAGCCGGCGCGCGAGAAAATGAAGGTGATCGCCGGAAGCATGTCCTGCGATTGCAATACCTTCAATACCTCTGGGCGGCCCAAGGGGCGATAGCGATCCTGCTTCCGGGCGGCGCCGGAGCGTCCCCTTCCCTTACCGTGGAATTCGCTGCGTCCGCCACCCTTGTGACGGGCACGCGCGCGAAAGCCCTTGCCGGACTTATAGTCCGCGCGACCATCGTCGGTATCACCGGCTTCGAGGCGCTGGATTCTACGCTCGAGCTCGGCGTTGACCTGTCCGCCGGATTCTGGCTCGAAGAGCGGATAAATCTTGCGCCCCAGCATCATCCACTGGTCGAGGGGAACTGGGCGGTGTTCGGAAACGATGACGGTGGTATCGCCGCGCACGGTAGACAGCCAGTCGCCGAATTCTTCCGAATTGGACACGGTGGCAGATAGGCCAATGATGGAGACATGATCCGCGAGGTTGAGAATGACCTCTTCCCACACAGCACCGCGGGAAGCATCAGCCAAAAAGTGGATCTCATCCATGACCACGTGGGTCAAGCGATCGAGGGCCGCGGATTCTGCGTAAATCATATTGCGCAGCACCTCGGTGGTCATGACGACGATCTCTGCACCAGAGTTGATCGATACGTCACCGGTGAGCAGGCCTACGGCCTCTTCGCCATGCTCTTCCACCAAGTCGTGGTACTTCTGGTTGCTCAAGGCTTTAATTGGCGTCGTATAAAAGCACTTGGTTCCTCGGCTCAGCGCCAAAGAGACAGCAAATTCGCCCACGATGGTTTTGCCGGCGCCGGTCGGCGCGCAAACCAGTACGCCATGACCGTCCTCCACGGCCTGGCAGCCCTTTACCTGGAACTCATCCAACGGGTACGGCAGGGCTGCGGTAAAAGAATCCAGATGAGTTTCAGTCATGACTCCCCAGGCTACCCGTGCCTAGAGGACATCGTCGAAAAAGCCGCCGCTGGTCGACGAAGTCCCACTGGCGCCGGTGCGCCATGTCTGCTGCGGCTGCTGCTGTGCCTGTTGTACTGGCTGTGAAACGGGCTGAGAGGGGCCCGGTGAAGGGTGTACTCTGCTCGGCGCCTCGACAGGGGTTGGCCCGCCAATGGCTCCTGGTCCAGCGCCAAGCGGCGAAGCAGTCTCATCATCGAGATCCATCCACTCGGGGCGTTCACGCTGCATGCGCTTATCGTGGAGGCGGCAGAACTGGAATGCAAGCTCAATGAGTAGGATCAATGAGCTAGCGAGGACCACCATAGAAAATGGATCTTGCCCCGGGGTGACGAAGGCAGCAAAGATCATCACGACGACAATGATGATGCGGCGCTTATCCTTGACGTGTTCATACTCGAGCACGCCGATGAGGTTGAGTGACACGATAAGCAGTGGGATCTCAAAGCTAATGCCGAAGATGAGAAGAAGGGCCAGGAGGAAGTAGAAATAGCGCTCACCGGTCAGGGCCGCTGTTTGATACTCGGCGCCGATACCCATGAGGAATTCCAACCCCACGGACAAGATGAAATAGGCCAGCACGGCACCGGCAACGAATAGGCCCACCGCGGCGCTGACAAAACTCAACGTGTAGCGGCGCTCATTCTTATGGAGACCAGGAACAACGAAGGCCCAGACCTGATACAGCCACACCGGAGAAGACAATACGGTGCCAGCCAAGGCACCTACTTTTAGGCGCAACAGGAGCATTTCAAACGGGCTGGTGGCCAGTAGTCGGCACTCGCCGTCCGCACTGAAGGAGGCGCGCTTATCTGGGGGCAGCGCACAATACGGCTCTCGTAGAATTTCACCTAACGGAGACAGCCCGAATGGCGCTCGCTGGTACCAAATGAACCCAATGATGGCCCCGACGACAACCGCTAACACGGAAATAATGATGCGGCGGCGCAGCTCCTGCAGGTGCTCCACCAAGGTCATTTCCCCGGTAGGGTTCTTCTGTTTGCGCGAAAAGCGCAATTTACCCTTCACGTTCTTGCTTGTTTTCTGGGGAGATACCGGCTGTGACTGTGACGACATCAGTGTGGCTCTTTCAACGCAAAGAAGCGAACACTTCCCTACTGCACGGATTGCGGGTGCATATACGCGCGCTGCAGGGGTGTTCGCGCGACGACAGGTTAGGGGCGTTTACTGCTGAGTATTGGTGTTGTTCTGCTGGCCTGGTTGCATGTCTGGGCGGTTCCAGAACTCCTCATCGGACTGCTGCTTCTGGTTCAGCTGCGCTTGAGACTGAGAACGCTGGGCGTCCTCGGAATGCATCTCATTGACCTCAGACTTGAAGATGCGCGCAGAACGGCCAATAGAGCGTGCCAATTCCGGCAACTTCTTTGCACCGAATAGCAAGACGATGACAAGAACGATTAGGCCAATTTCCATAGGTCCTATACTCATGGAGAAACCTCTTTCAACTAGTGCACCAGCATGCCGGAAAGCATCACCGCCGGCTTATTTGCCAGCGAGCAGGCGCAGTAAACGGGCAAGTAACTGGCTACAGAGTATAGCCGCTCAATGCGGTGTTTCCTCGCTCCGCAATGAGGTTTACCACGGATTGAGGAGCCACTACCCGCAACCTATCAGCTTGACCCAAAGCAAAGCGAATAAGCCAATCCACTGATCCCATAGGCATTGTTGCAGCTACTTCCCCATTTCCTAAGTCTTCACCCAAGCGCATATCGTAATACTCGGCCAGCCACGTGAATTCTTGGTTAATTGCTAGTTGCACGGTGTCCCCATCGCCCAAATTAAAGGGTGAAGAGGCATCAAAGTCGAGTTCCTTCAGGTGTGGCTGAGCCTTCTCCTCCGTGAGGCAAGCGTTTCTAATGCGGTCGATGCGGAAGGTGCGATGCGCTTGCTTTGCTTCCTCCCAAGCGGCCAAGTAGGGCTCGGAATCAACGATGAAAATGCGGGCTGGATCCACCACCCTCTCGGATTCAGCATTTGAGGAAGCGCTCCAGTAACGCAGCCGTACCCGCTTTCTCTCATTGATTGCTTGGGTCAAAAGCGCCTGGATATCAGTCTCTTCAGGGGCTGGAGTAGACAGCGACTCATAGATGGCGACTGTCTTTTCATCCATGATGCCGCGCAGCTTAGCAGCGGCGGATTCGACCGCATGGGCGTCGATTAGCCCTGGCATCGCCTGCAAAGACTCCAAGGTAAGGAGCAAAGCACCGGCCTCCGTCGGGGTAAGGCGCAGCGCCTGGCTCAAGCCCTGATCGTTGTGAATGGTTACCCCATCGCGATAACTGAAGGTGAGATCAATGAGATCTTCGGTATTGCGCCCAGTGCCGGAACAAAAGAGCCGATCGAGGGCTTCTTTTAATTCGCCAAGATCCATGCCCAAATCTTTGGCCGCTTCCATGGGCGTCTTGTCGGGGTGATTTTTGAAGTATGGAATCAGGTTTAAAGAGCGCACGAGCGCCTGAAGCTTTAGTGATCCGTCAGCCATGACTAGCCTTCCTCCTGCGATTGTGACGCTTTGTGCAAAAGGGAGATGACTTCTTGGCGGATCCCGGCTGGTTCGAGCACCTGTACCTTTGGGGCATAGCCGGCCGCAGTCCGCACGAGCCAATCCTTATCCACCTTGTGCAACAACACCGTGCCATCGGTTTGTTGCTCGCCGGAATCTAAAAGCTCGCGCGCCTGCCCGTCAGGGATAACGAGGCGCGCATCGACTTTTTCCCCTCGCTGCAATGCACGCTCTACCAACACCTGCAGGTCTTCAGTTGGATTGGGGTGCTCCGCGGGATCGTGCGAGCGTTTGATGTCAGAGACGCGGAGGGCGCGAAAGACGCGCGGTTCGTTGCGGTCCACATCGAATCCTACGAGGTAGATGCGGCTGTCCCGGTTGACCACTCCCCAAGGGTCCATTACACGGCGTACCGGCTCAGTAGCAGGATTGGCACGGTAGGAAAACGTGATGCGTACCTGATTGCGCACCGCAGCGAGAACCGAGGTAATGATTTCCGGGGCAAGTCGCGTGATGTCATTGACCGCCGTATATACCGGTGCGCCTGCGAGGTTGCGCGAGGCGCCGCTGGCGGCAATTTTGGTCCAACCGGACAAGGAGAAATCGCTCAGGCCTCCGGTGGTACCCACTCCCCCTGCAATGCCTAAAACCATGGCCTCCTCAGGGGAAAATTCTACCGGCGGCAGCTGGTAGCTACTCGCGTCGAGGCGATAGCGCGCCCCGTCTTCGCCGCCGGAATGAACAATGGGCACCCCGGCGCGCTGGAGGGTTGCGATATCTCGTGCCAGTGATTTGGCGAAGGCTTCGTCTGACTTATCGCCGTATCCTGCCACGTGACTGCGAATCCAGGCGGCGGTGCGATCCGGGCTACCGCCGGAATTGGCGGCGCCCTGTAGCGCGAAAGAGAGGTTGGTGAGTCTTTCTACCGCTTCATCATGCCGTTTCGGCGCGGGGTTGTGTGCTGCCACGTGGTGTGTTGTCTCCCTGGTGCGGCTCGTGTGCTTCTAGCTGTGGTGTAGACGCATATAGTCTAGCAACGCCTCGACCCGATCATCGTCGGCCACGAAGGGGTTAAGTAGCTCCTCGGTGCGCGGCTCTGGGCGGTTGACCTTAAGGCGCGTCCAGTCAACGGTGACGTTGGCCCCAAGGCTACGGGCAGCGGCAAGGAACTGCCCACGCAGCGCGGCGCGGGTGGTCGGTGGTGCTGTGCCCATGGCGCGTTCGATGTCGGCGTCCGAAATCCACCGGTCAATAAGGCCGTTGCGCAGCAAGACATGGTAGAGCCCGCGGCTTGGCCGGATATCGTGATAGGTCATATCAATCTGGGCGAGCTTGGAGTGGCCCCAGTGACCGCCCAGCCGTGCGCGGTAGCGCTCGAGCAGTCCCAATTTAATGACCCAGTCGATTTCTCGGTCCACGCCGGAGAAGTCTTGAGTCTCAATGGCCTGCAGCATGCGCTGCCAGAGATCCACCACGCGCCGCATTTCTGCCGTGGGAGTGCCGGCGTCCTCCCGCTTGTCCAACCACTGGCTCGCGCGCTGACATAGCTGTTGCTGGACCTCGAGTGCGGTGACGGATCCCCCTCCTGTGAGCGGCAGTTCGGTCGAGCCCGTCATATCACGTGCGATGGCGCGGATATGGTGAATTGGCTTGTCGATGTCGAACTCTGGCAACTCAAATCCAGCCTCCAGCATCTCCAACATGAGCAGCGTGGAGCCAACTTTTAGCGCCATAGTGGGCTCGGCCATGGTGGAGTCCCCCACGATGACGTGCATGCGGCGGAAGCGTTTCGAATCGCCGTGCGGTTCATCCCGGGTATTGATGATGGGACGCGAGCGGGTGGTGGCAGAAGACACGCCTTCCCAGACCTGGTCTGCGCGTTGCGAGAGCAGGAATTGGGCAGGCTTATCGCCCTTAGCGGGCTGGATCATGCCGGCGCCGCAGATGAGCTGGCGGGTAATAAGGAACGGAAGGAGCGCCAGCCCCAAATCCTTGAGCACCATGTGGCGGCTGATGAGGTAGTTTTCGTGGCAGCCAAAAGAATTGCCGGCTGAATCCACATTGTTTTTAAACAGGTACACCGCGCGCGGGTGTCCCTCGGCAGCAAAGGTTCGCTCCGCTTTTTCGCCCAGCCGGTTGACTATCGCATCGCCGGCGCATTCATAGGCCAGAAGCTGGCTTAGGCTATCGCACTCGGCGGTGGCTACCTCGGGATGAGAGCCGACATCGAGGTACAGGCGGCTGGCATTGGTAGAAAAGATATTGGACGAGGAATGCTCCTTGACGATGGGCCGGAAAAGCACGCGCGCCACTTCATCGGGGCTCAAGGCGCGTTCTCCAGGGCCCGCGCTGGTGGTTAAGCCATATTCCGTCTCGATGCCCATGATGCGACGGGCGAAGACAGGATGCTGGTCACTCACCCTTACTGCCCGCCCTTTTGGACATAGGAGCGCACGAATTCCTCGGCGTTGTTTTCTAGCAGGCCATCGATCTCATCGAGCAATTCATCGGTGCCGGTGGTATTGATGCTCAGCTGCGTGGAGGTAAACTCTTCCTCCCCGGCGGAGTCATCGCCGCCGTTACCGCCGGTGACCTGCGACTGGTGGGTTGACATGGTATGAACGTCCTTTCCTTCGCTTCTGGCTCGATGCTTGACTATTAGTTACGGTACTCGGGCTGGATACCGCTGTCAGTTAGTCCCTGAAGAAGCTCCTCCACCGTACGTGCGGCGTCGATGATCTCCTCGCACTGGGAGCGGGTCAGGCCGGTGGTCTCATCCATAGGAACCGTGGCCCAGGGTGCCGTGGTTGCCTCACCTACCCGCACCGTGAGGCTTTGCCAGCTCGCGGCAATGATGTCCTCCCCGAATTTCTGCGTCACTCGCCCGCGGAAATACGCCCGGGAGTCCTCTGGCGGAATGGTGGCGGCGTTTTCAATTTCTGCAGCGCTAAAGAGCTGCCGCATCTGGCCCTTGCGCACCAGCGCGTGGTGTAGCGACTTTGCCGGATCGATCTCCGCGTATTGCAGGTCAATGAGCCGCAGCTTTGGGTCTGCCGGATCGATACCGCGGTCGAGGTAGCCCTTAATCAAGCGATACTTCGCCACCCAATCCAACAGGTGCGCGGCCTGAATGGGATCTTCCGCCAAGAGTGCAACTGCCTCGTCCCAAGCCGCGAGAACCTTGTGGTCTGCGTCGGTGCGTGGGGTGACGCGAGCGCGGTATTCGCCGAGGATTTCTAGGGCGGTGAGCTGGCGGGCGTCGGCAAGCTCGAGGCGATGTTGAAGGGAGAGATCGCGGCTGACGCGGGGGACCTCCGCCACGGCATCCTGCAAGCGGAGATCGCTAAAGTCCACACCCTGCTCAATCGCATCGAGCACCAGCGAGGTCATGCCCAGTTTGAGCAGCGTGGAGGTCTGCGACATATTCGCGTCTCCGATGATGACGTGGAGGCGCCCATAGTCCGCGTGCACCGCATGCGGCTCGTCGCGGGTATTGATGATGCCGCGATTGAGGGTGGTCTCCAGAGAAATTTCCTGCTCAATATAGTCAGCGCGCTGGGAGATCTGGAATCCCGGCTCCTCGCCAAACTCGCCGATCCCCATGCGCCCGGCGCCGATGACTACCTGGCGGGCCACGAAAAACGGGATAAGGGCCTGCGCCAGAGTGTCAAAGTCCGTGGCACGGGAGTACTGATAGTTCTCGTGCGAGCCATAAGACGCGCCCTTGCCGTCCACGTTGTTTTTGTAGAAGCGCAAGGCAGGGCACGGGTCGTGGTTGGCAAGGACGGACTTTCCTTGCGCGCTCAGCCCCGCTACGGACGCGGCGGCTTGCAGGAGCGTGGCGTCACCTGCGGCGTCGTAAAGCGTGGCGTCCCAAGCATTAGTGCATTCCGGCGCGGAATATTCTGGGTGGGCGTGGTCCACATAGAAGCGCGCGCCATTGGCCGTGACCACATTGGCCACACCGATGGCGTTGGGATCCACCACGGGCACGGTGTGGTAGCGCTTGAGATCGAATCCGCGGGAATCGCGCAGCGGGTGCTCCTCTGCAAAGTCCCACCGCGAGCGCGCCCCAGTGTGCAGCGCGGCATACGCTACCACCGCGTGCGTGGACGAAATGATGGGCGAATATTCCGGCAGCTCCGGGGTGGCAATGCCGTACTCGGTCTCGGTGCCTACTACGCGACTCATGCGCTCCTCCTTGCAGTCAGTAGCTCCACCCGTTCTACGCGGGCTCCAGCATGGTCTTGGGAGATGATCTTGGTCCACTCCTCCGGGTTGGTAGAGGTGGGCACGTACTCGGATTCGGCGCGCTCGGCCGCGATGGCCTGGAGCAGATGCTGCTTGGCAATGCCCCCACGGCGCCCGCCTATCCCCTTCTCACTGCCCGCACGCTGTTGCAGTTCGTCCTTAATAGCCAGCTTTTTGGCGCGGGAGAGGATATTGGCAATCATCGCGCCGGAGACAAAGTCCCGGTAGTGCAAAATTTCGCGCTCTCCGCTGGAAAAATGCAGCTGCACAAAGGGGCGATCGGCATAGAGCTCATCCACCGCGGCGCCGATGAGTTCCTCTAACGTGCCCTGGTGTGGCACGGATTGTGCAAAGTGGCGGGCAAAGATCTCGCGGGCGCCCTCTTTATTCGGCCGGTTGACCCGGATCTTGATATCCAGCCGGCCGGGACGCATGATGGCGGGATCGATGAGCTCCTCACGGTTGGTCGCGCCGATGACTATCACATTGGATAGGCTTTCTACTCCGTCGAGTTCTGTGAGCAGCTGCGGCACCACCGTGGTTTCCATATCCGAAGATACGCCTGAGCCACGGGTGCGGAAGATTGATTCCATCTCATCAAAAAAGATGACCACCGGCTTATCAGAGCTCAGCTGGGCTAATTCACGAGCGCGCTCGAAGATGAGGCGAATGCGGCGTTCCGTCTCTCCTACATACTTATTGAGTAACTCTGGGCCCTTGATATTGAGGAAGTAGCTCGACCCATCACTGCCCAACTGTTGCGCTAAAGAATGGGCCACGGCCTTGGCAATGAGCGTCTTACCGCACCCCGGAGGGCCATAGAGGAGGACACCCTTAGGCGGCTGTAGCTCGTATTGCTGGTAGAGGTCCGGATGGATAAACGGCAGTTCTACGGAATCGCGGATCTGGGAAATCTGCTCATCGAGCCCGCCGATGTCCTCGTAGCGCACATCAGGGACCTCCTCAAGGGAGAGCTGGGAGACTTCCGTCTTTGCCACCTTTTCCAGCGCGACGGCAGCCTTGGGATCAACCAGCACGATTTCTCCTGCTGCCACGCGGGTTTCCTCGCGCAGTGTCTGCGATAGCAGCACCACTTTTTCCTCGCCAGAGGAATTTGCCACGATGAGGCGTCTATCTCCTAGGCGCTCGACCACTGTGGCGAGCTCGCCGGTGCGCTCGGGTGCGCACCCTTCCACCACCACGAAGCCATCGCCCAAGCGAACCTGCTGGCCGGCCACTAGGCTGCCTGGTTCCACATTGGGCGAGACTTTAAGCTGCATCACGCGGCCGTTGGTGTAGACCTCCGCGGTGGTTCCCACCTCGCTGTGGGTAGGCGAATAGCCTAAGAAAACGCCGTAGGTCGATGCCGGCTCAGCCAGCGCGTTAAGCTCCGCAAAAAGCTGTTCCAGCTTCCCACGCGATTCTTTTAATAAGCCCGCCAACTTCTGATTGCGGGCAGCAAGCTGGCTGATCTGCCGCTTATAGTCCGTGGCTTCATCCATGCCCACTACTCTAACGCGACCCAGTCGGCGAAAGAGGGGACTTGCGCTTTAAATTCTGGGCGTTGAGGTGAGCCTATTTCCAGCCTTACTTGCGGGCGCGGCGCTGCGGGCGCGGCGGAGTGACGCCATCGGCCAGGCGCCGAGTCCAGATAAGGAAGGCGGTATGCGCGTTCATTCGGTGCTCCGGGCGCGTAGCCAGGCCTTCGACCTTCCATTCGCGCACCAGCGATTCCCACGCCTTAGGCTCGGTAAAGCACTTGAGCTCGCGGATTCCTTCCATGACCTTCATCAACTGCGGCACCGTTGCTACGTAGGTCATGAAGACACCACCTGGAATGAGAAGATCGCGCACGGTCTCCAGGTGCTCCCAGGGCTCGAGCATATCGAGGATTACGCGGTCTACCGGCCCACCCAAGTCCTCAGCGGTGACGTCTCCTAAATCGCCGAGGCGCGGCGACCACCACTCAGGCTGCTCGCCAAAATATTCCTTGACGTTATCGACCGCATACTCGAGGTGGTCATCGCGCACCTCATAGGAATACACATGACCTTCTGGCCCCACGGCGCGCAGCAGGGACATGGACAATGCACCCGAACCGGCGCCGGCCTCGAGCACGCGCGCGCCCATGAAGATATCGCCCTCTACCAAAATCTGCGCCGCATCCTTGGGATAGATCACCGCAGCACCACGCGGCATCGACAGCACGTGGTCCACCATCAGGTGGCGGAAAAGGAGGAAGGAGGAGCCAAGGGTGGACTCGATGACCGAGCCTTCGTCCATGCCCACGATGTCATCATGGTTAATGATGCCCTTGTGGGAGTGGAACTGGCCTCCTTCTTCCAGAATGACCGTGTAATGGCGCCGCTTGGCGTCGGTAAGCTGCACGCGGTCGCCGTAGGCAAAGGGGCCGGAATAAGCCATGTCTCAAGACTCCTCGAGGTTGCGGTTACTATCCCACCAAGTATGCCTCAAGTGCCTGCGCGAGCCATACTTGGTCCCGCTCGCCTACCATTTCACGCGCCGAGTGCATAGACAGCATGGGCACGCCCACATCGACGGTATCGATGCCCAAACGCGTCGCTGTAATGGGACCAATCGTCGAGCCACAGGGCACATCATTATTGCCCACAAACCGCTGCACCGGCACGCCTGCCTTCTCGCATGCTGCTTCCCATAACGCCACCGTGGTGGCATCGGAGGCATAGCGCTGATTGCCGTTGATCTTGGTCACTGGACCCTTGCCGATGATCGGATGGTGCGTGGGATCGTGCTTGCCCACGTAGTTCGGGTGCACCGAATGCGCGGCATCGGCCGAGACACAGCTCGAGCGGGAAAACATCTGGAAGCGTTCCTCCTCGTTGGCACCCAGCGCACGCGCTGTGCGGGTGAGTACATCCGCTAGGATGGGACCGCCCGCACCGTAGCGCGAGCTGGAGCCCACCTCTTCGTGGTCAAAGGCCATCATGACCAAGACATCCTTGCCCTGATAGCCTTGGGCGGCCTTCTTCATCGCCGCTAGCGAGGCGTATACAGAAGACAGGTTATCCATGCGGCCAGCCGCAATGAACTGCTCGCCGGCACCAAAGACTTCGCCGCGAGCGGCATCGGCCGTAATCAGGTTAAAGGAAGCAATATCCTGCTTGGCGACGCCCACCTTCTCCCGCACTACCTGCACGATGGACGCCTCTGGGTCACCGACGCTCAAAATTGGCTGCATGTTGTGCTGACGGTCCGGCTTAAACTCATCCTTGCGGTAGAGGTGAATGGCAAGCGACGGCAGGCGCAGTACCGGGCCAGTATTGACCAAGTGGCGCGAGCCATCCTTGGTGACAATCTGCCCGGCCACGGTCAGCTCCCGGTCAAACCAGGTATGCAGTAGCGCCCCGCCATAGATCTCTACTGCCACCTGTTGCCAGCCGGCCGCGGAAAAGTCCGGCGTGGGTTTAAGAACCAAGCCCGGCGAATCTGTATGGGACCCCACGATGCGGAAACCAGAATTCTTATCCGCGCCCTCTGGCACGTACCACGCCGCTACCGCGCCGCCGCGCACCATGACGTGGCCGCCAGGTGCAGCGGACCACTGCGTTCCCTCATCCTGTACCTCAAATCCCGCCTCGCACAGCTGGCGGGATACCTCATCGGCAGCGTGGTACGAAGAAGGAGAAGCAGCAATGAAATCTAGGAAATCTGCGGTATAACTCATACCTCCTAGCTTGCCACGAATCGCGCGGCGATAGGCTAGATACACCATGGCTACTTCATCTACACCCCGCCCACTCGCCCTGTCGCCCTCGCGCGCCTCCGACTATAAGCAGTGCCCACTGCTCTATCGCTTTCGTGCCATTGACAAGTTGCCTGAGCCCAAGACCATCGCGCAGGTCAAAGGAACCCTCGTGCACGCTGTCCTGGAAGAGATGCACAAGCTACCGCGCCACGAGCGGACCTATCCTGCCGCGGTAAAGATGATTAAGCCGTCCTGGGCAGAGATGACAGCTAAAGACGAGGAACTTTTAGAGCTCGTGCCAGAAGAAGACACCTACGATTTCTTCGTCGCTGCCAGGGAATTGCTCAAAGGCTATTTCCAGATGGAAAATCCACAAGGTTTTGATTGCCAAGAAACAGAGATGTACGTCAATACGGTCCTGCCCAATGGCGTCCCCGTCCGTGGCTTCATCGACCGCGTGGACCGCGCCCCAACCGGCGAGGTCCGAGTCGTGGATTATAAAACCGGCAAGAAGCCACTTCCCCGCTATTCCCACGATGCACAGTTCCAGATGCGCTTTTATGCGCTGGTCTACTGGCGCATCCTAGGCACCATTCCCCACCAGTTGCGCCTGATGTACCTCAAGGTCTTGGACTCGATGTTTCTTAGCCCAAACCGTGAGGAGCTCGAATACTTCGAGCGCGATCTCGGCGAATTGTGGGCAAAGATTGAGGCCGACGGGCGCGCCGGGAACTTCCGTCCGAAGCCATCCAAGCTCTGCGGTTGGTGCGCCCACCAGGATCTCTGCCCCGAGTTTGGCGGCACTCCGCCGCAGTACCCGGGCTGGCCGGGTTCCGCGGCAGATACAAAGGACTAGCGCCCCACCTGCCTAGAAAAGGCCCGAAATGGTGCCCTGCTTATCGACGTCGATATTATCGGCCGCAGGCTTCTTCGGCAGCCCCGGCATCGTCATGACGTTGCCCGTGAGCACGACGACAAACCCCGAACCGGTGCGCGGCAGCAATTCGCGCACATGCAGCGTATGGCCTTCCGGAGCCCCCAGAGCAGAGGCATCATCGCTGAAGGAATACTGCGTCTTAGAGATGACCACCGGCAGCTTGTCCCAGCCATTGTCTTGGATGTACTTCAGATCCTTGAGCGCCTTTGCCCCGTATTCCACACGGTCTGCGCGATAGATCTCGCGCGCGATGGTTTCGATGGAGGCCTCGATTCCCTCCTGCGGATCGTAAAGCTGCTTGGCTCCGCCCTGCAGGTTCTCCAGCAAGGTCTCTGCCAGCTTGGTAGCGCCCTCGCCGCCCTCGGACCACACATTGGCTTCCTCCAAGGCCACTCCGAAGTCTTCGGCCCACTGCCGCATGAACTCGCGTTCTGCTTCGGTATCGGACCAAAAAAGGTTGAGCGCTACTACCGGCTTGATCCCGAACTTGCGCAGGTTTTCTACGTGTCGCTCTAGGTTGACTATGCCCGCCTTGAGGGCATCCAGGTTTTCCTCGGTGAGTTTATCCTTGGCCACACCGCCGTTGTATTTCTGCGAGCGGATGGTGGCAACGACCACGGCGCCAGCAACATCTAGGTCGCCAAAGCGCGCCTTGATGTCGACGAACTTTTCTCCGCCTAGGTCGGAACCGAACCCAGCCTCGCTTAAGACGATATCGCCGAATTGCAGTGCGGTGTGGGTTGCCAGTAGGGAGTTGCAGCCGTGCGCGATATTGGCGAACGGACCACCGTGCACCAAGGCCGGCACGCCGCCAAGGGTCTGTACAAGGTTGGGGTTGAGGGCATCAACCATGAGCGCCGCGAGCGCACCTTCCGCATTCAAATCACGCGCAGTAACAGGGCGCTGATCATAGGTGAAGCCGATGGTGATATCGCCGAGGCGCTTCTTTAGGTCCTCGAGGTTCGTGGCCAAGCATAAGATAGCCATGATTTCGGAGGCCGCGGTAATGGTGAAACCGGTTTCTGCAGGCACACCATGAGCTGGACCACCCAGACCGGTCACTACGTTGCGCAGGGCACGATCGTTGACGTCCATGCACCGCTGCCATGTCACGCGCCGCGGGTCGATGCCCAAAGCGTTGCCTTGGTGGATGTGGTTATCAATGATGGCGGCCAGGGTGTTAGTTGCAGAGGTAATGGCATGAAAATCGCCGGTGAAGTGAAGATTGATGTCTTCCATGGGAACAATCTGTGCATAGCCGCCGCCAGCCGCGCCGCCCTTAATACCCATCACTGGTCCTTGGGAGGGCTCCCGCAGGGCAACGATGGCCTTCTTGCCCAACTGATCCAGGGCGTCGGTAAGGCCGATGAGCACGGTGGATTTTCCCTCGCCGGCAGGTGTGGGCGATACACCAGTGACAAGCACCAGCTTGCCCTGGTTTTCCTTGGAATAGTCCACCTTTGTGATATCGACTTTGGCTTTGGTGGTGCCATAGGGAATCACGGCATCGGCAGGGATGCCCGCCTTGGCTGCGACCTCTGCAATCGGCTGCAATTGGTGGGCTTGGGCAATTTCAACATCGGATGGCTGAGTAGTCATGACCTAAGCCTACCGAGCGGTGGAGTTAAATAGGGCTCATTTAGACAAGAAAGTGAAATGGATTAACTCGTCCACTGATGCAGCAATCAAAAAGGCGCCCCTTTAGGGGCGCCCTGAACTGCTCCCCATTAGTTGGACTGAGAAATCAGTTGCCAACAACTAGTGGGGAGCATTTTCTTTGAGAGCACGTAGTTCGCTGAGTGAAGTTCAGCATGAGCAGTTAGTGGAGCTTTTCGAGCAGGGAATGGGTTGCCGAGCCGCTGCTCGTGTTGTCGGTGTCTCGAGAGACGCAACGCGTAGACTTTATCGCCGTTTCCAACTGCGTGGCAGACTA